>CAMATW010000037.1 GCA_945861305.1 Bordetella parapertussis
CGCCTGTGAAAAACTCTGCTGCATCACTGGCCAAAAACACGGCAGCTGCTGCGACATCACTCGCTAGGGCGAAGCGACCCAGCGGAATGGTGGACATGAATTTGGCGCGGTTTTCTGGGGTATCGGGCAAGCCCATGAAATCTTCAAACAAACCAGTCACGCCCATGACAGGGCAAATGGCATTGACGCGGATTTTTTCGGGGCCAAGCTCTACCGCCATGGACTTGGACATCAGGTTGACGGCACCCTTGGATGCGTTGTACCAAGTCAACCCAGGGCGTGGGCGAATGCCTGCCACCGATCCAATGTTCAAAATCACGCCGCCACCTTTTTGACGCAAATGCGGCAACACTGCATGGGTCATGTGAAAGATGGACTTCACATTCACATTGAAAACTTTGTCGAAAGTGGCTTCATCCACTTCCAACATGGGACGATTTTTATGCGTGGTACCAGCGTTGTTAACCACGATGTCGGGAATGCCAAAGGTGTTGATGCAATGCTGCACCAAGGCTTGTACCTGCGCTGCATTGCTGACGTCACAAGTGAAAGCACTGGCTTGTGCGCCTAAGCTTGCAGCCACACGCTTTGCGGAGGCGTCTTGAATGTCAGCCACGATGACCTTGGCGCCTTCACGCACATAGGCCTGTGCAATACCTTCTCCAAAACCACCACCGGCACCGGTGATGATGGCAATTTTGTTTTTCAACTGGTCCATATTTTTTCTTTCTGTGTATTCGGGTTCAACCGTGAAAATGAATGACTGTTTTGGTGGTACTCATTTCCTCTAGGGCCATGAATCCTTTTTCCCGGCCGTGACCGCTGCGCTTGACGCCACCAAACGGCAGTTCAACGCCACCGCCTGCTCCAAAAGAATTCACAAACACTTGACCACATTTCAGGGCTTTTGCTACGCGTTGTTGGCGACCACCATTTTCAGTCCAAACAGCGGCCAGCAGGCCGTAGTCTGTGCCGTTTGCCAAAGCTATGGCATGGGCCTCGTCTACAAAAGGCATGGCCGCCAACACGGGACCGAAAACTTCTTCATGGGCCATGGGATGCTCGGCAGGAACTTGACCAAACAAGGTGGGGGTGACGTAATAGCCGCCGCTGGGTACGCTGGGATCAATTTGCCCTTGCGCCAAAATTTTTAACCCGTCTTGTTGGGCTTTTGCGATGTACTTGTTCACACGTTGCTGCTGCGACAGATTCACAACCGGGCCGCAGTCTAAATTCATCTCAGGCGTGCCTACACGTACTTTAGAAAATTTCTCTGCTACCAAGGAAAGAAATTCCTCATAAAAATCTGATTGAACCAGCAGTCGGCTACCTGCGGTGCAGGTTTGGCCGGTATTTTGAATGATGCCTCGCACCACCGTGCTGGCAGCCAGTTCGAGATTGGCGTCGGAAAAAACCAGATGTGGGGACTTGCCACCTAGTTCGAGCACACATTTCACAGCGTTCAGCGCGGCTGCTTGTTGGATCAAGACGCCCACTTCATTCGAACCTGTGAAGCTGATGAAGTTGATATCTGGGTGCTTGGCCAAGGCTGCACCAGCCTCTTCGCCCAAACCGCTGACGATGTTCAAGGCACCTGGGGGGAAACCCACTTCCAAGGCCAGTTCGGCAATGCGAAGGCAACTCAGACAGGCATCTTCTGCGGGTTTAACCACCACAGCATTGCCCATGGCCAGGGCTGGCCCGATGCTGCGTCCCATCATTTGAGCTGGATAGTTCCAAGGAATGATGTGGGCAGTGACACCCAAGGGCTCACGCAATAAATTGACTTGGTAACCATTCAAAAAGGGAATGACTTCGCCATGGATCTTGTCAGCAGCAGAGCCGTAAAACTCAAAATACCTTGCCAGCACGATCATGTCATTGCGTGCGGTGGTCATGGGCTTTCCGGTGTCCCGCGCTTCAAGCAAGGCCAACTCTTCTGCATGGTCCAGAATATGTTGAGCCATCTTTAGCATCAAGCGGCCACGCTCTAAAGCAGACATCTTGCCCCAGGCTTCATTCAGCGCTTGCCTGGCCGCACCGACAGCCAAGTCAATGTCCGCAGATTCACCGCGAGGAATTGCTTCGAAGGTCAACCCATCCACAGGCGAGCGGACTGCCAAGGTTTTGCCGCTTTGGGCTTGAACGGCTTTGCCGCCAATGATCATGTGGGCCACGTGGTGCTCTCCAAAAGTTGTTCAGTGTAGGGGGGCAAACATATCCTATGCATCAGGATGTCATATATTTCCATTATCATTGAACTATGGAAGAAAAATACGTGATCAAAGCACTCGCTGCGCTGGCTCAGCCCAACCGCTTGCAGATTTTTCGCACCTTGGTGGTTAAAGGCCACGAAGGGTTAACGCCTGCCTTGTTGGCGAAAGGGTTGGGAATACCAGCCAACACACTTTCATTTCACTTGAAAGAGTTGATGAATGCAGACCTGATTTCTCAAGAGCGCAGTGGGCGCAACCTGATTTATAGAGCGCAGTACGACCGCATGAATGCCGTGCTGGCGTATTTGACCCAAAACTGTTGCCAAGGGGATGAATGCGAAGTCAGCCCTGAGGAAGTTTGTAAGAGCTGTTAATTGGAAGGAATTAAAAGTGACCGAAGTAAAACCCCTAAACGTACTTTTTCTGTGTACCCATAACTCGGCCCGCAGTATTTTGGCCGAGGCATTGCTAAACCATATGGGGAAAGGCAAATTCAAAGCCTTCTCAGCTGGCAGCAGTCCCAAAGACAATCAAAAGCCTAACCCTATGGCCATTGCAACATTAGACAAAGCCGGAATCTCTACGCAGGAATTGACCAGCAAAAGCTGGGACGTTTTTGCTTTGCCTGATGCGCCGCATATGGATTTGGTCATCACTGTTTGCGATAACGCTGCAGGTGAAGTGTGTCCGTATTGGCCTGGTCAACCCGCCACTGCACATTGGGGCTATGCAGATCCGTCAGAAGCTGTAGGTGGAGAGCAGGAGAAACTGGATGCTTTTAAGCAAACCATGCATCAAATCAGAAGACGCTTGGATATTTTTCTCAGCCTTCCTTTGACGAACTTGAGCAAGATGGTTTTAGAAAATACGGCCAGAGACCTTGCAAAAAAATGATTCATTGGAGAAGGTATTTCTCAGAGCTGATTGGCACAGCTGCCTTGTTGTGCGCGGTGATTGGTTCAGGCATCATGGCCGAGCAATTGGCGGGGGGCAATATGGCTGTTGCGCTGTTGGCCAATACGCTTGCCACAGTCTTTGCTCTTTATGTCTTGATTGAAATTCTCGGACCTGTCAGCGGTGCTCACTTCAACCCAGTGGTTTCTCTGGTGTTGGTGCTTCGCAAAGATTTAGCGCAACACCATTTATTCGGATATGTGGCGGCACAGCTCATCGGTGCTGCATTGGGTGCCTGGGTGGCACATGCCATGTTTGATCTTGAAATATTACAGTGGTCTACCAAAGTCAGAACAGGACCCGCCCAGTGGTTCGCCGAAGCAGTTGCTACTGGCGGTTTATTGTTCGTGGTTTTGCGTTCCCCTTCAGGCAAGGCATCATCATTAGTTGCTTGCTACATTGGCGCAGCCTATTGGTTCACGGCAAGTACTTCTTTTGCGAATCCAGCAGCTGCCTTTGGGCGCATGTTTTCTAATACATTTGCTGGTATTTCACCGGCTGATGTGCCGTTCTTTGTGGTGGCACAGATTGTTGGTGGACTTCTTGCTATGGCGCTGGTTGCAGCGTTGAAGTCTGAGTGACGCCGTTATCAATCAAAAGGACTTGCGTGTCAAAGGTCACTGAACTATTGCCTCAACTTGATGAACACTGTTTCAAACTGCCCCAGCAACAGTTGTTGGTACAGCAGCAGATATCAACCCATCTGCCCAGAATTTTGCTGTTGTATGGTTCATTGCGCGAGCGTTCTTACAGCAAGCTATTGACGCTTGAAGCTGCTCGCTTGCTTGAAGCCATGGGTGCAGAGGTGAGGGTGTTTGACCCCCTAGGGCTTCCCCAGCCTGACGCCGCACCTGATACGCACCCCAAGGTCAAAGAGTTGCGTGATTTGGCAGCTTGGTCGGAGGGGATGGTGTGGTGTTCACCTGAACGTCACGGCGCCATGACCGGAATTATGAAAAGTCAGATCGATTGGATTCCTTTGTCGCTAGGCGCTGTTCGTCCCACACAGGGTAAAACCTTGGCGGTGATGGAAGTCTGTGGTGGTTCGCAGTCTTTCAATGCTGTGAACCAAATGCGAATACTAGGGCGCTGGATGCGAATGTTGACCATTCCCAATCAGAGTTCTGTTGCCAAAGCATTTTTAGAATTTGAGGAAGATGGCCGAATGAAGTCGTCGGCTTATTTCGACAGGGTGGTTGATGTGATGGAAGAGTTGGTGAAGTTTACATTGCTCACAAGAGATATTGCACCGTACTTGGTTGACCGTTACAGCGAGCGCAAAGAATCTGCTCAAGAGCTGTCAAAAAGAGTCAATCAAAAAAGTATTTGAAGGGTATTTCCTTCAGTCATTGGTTATTCAATTCTGCCAAACCCCATATCCCATGCTTTGTAACCGAATAGCCAGATCTACCTCCATGTATTGGGCATCGCCGTAGGGCATGGGATTGAGTTTTTCGTAAATTTCGGGCATCAAGCGCAGTCCGTACTTCTTGGCGTATTTGTTCGCCTTGATACCAGCTTTGTGCTGATCAAATCGCCTGTCTGGGTCCAGTCCAGTCATGCCTACATAGACGCAGGGTTTGCCGGTCACATAGTTGGGATTGGTTTTTTTAAACTTGGGCTCGTAGAGAACATCTTTGTCTAACTCGATGACATAGACGAAATGTTTTTCACGCATGGCTGGTATGCAAAGACTAAGATTTGGTTTCAGGTGGCGTTTCAAGCCCGCCTAGGTAAAAACGGTTGTAAGTTGGGGAGATGATCAACTCATTGATGCAGGTTCGTGCAGGCATTTGGGCTAAAAACAAAATCGCTTTTCCCATGTCCTCGGCTTGCACCATGCGTTCGCGTATTTCTTGGGAAGGGGGCACAGGACGCTTGTTCAAAATGGGTGTTGCAACTTCGCCTGGCAACAATGAGGTGGCGCGTATGCCGCTAGCGCACTCTTCCATATTGATGGACTCACTCAATGCCAACACTGCACGCTTAGTGGCGTTGTATGCTGGTCCGGTTAGTTTTGAAGCATACAGACCAGCCCAAGACGATACATTGATGATGAGACCATCACCTTGCGCTCGCATAGTCGGAAGTACCGCATGTATGCAATAAAACAAGCCATTGAGGTTGATGTTGACAACTTCATCCCATGACTCCGTTGTCAAAACATCAAGATTGCGTTTGGTGGCATTCATTCCCGCACTGTTGATGAGAATATCAATACGGCCATGGGAGGTCAGGATGTGTTTAGAAGCAGCTTGTACGGCATTTTTATCAGCCACATCCAGCAAAATAGCTTCAGCGCTGCCCAATGCTTGCAATTGTTCCAAGGCACTTGCGTTGGTTGAGGCGTTTCTTCCGCTGATAACCACATGCGCACCTGCTTTGACCAATTCCAAAGCACCCGCCAAACCAATGCCACTGCCACCACCTGTAACCCAGACTACACGACCCATCAAAGTGTTATTCATAAAAACTTTTCCTTTATTCGCATTTCCCAAGGGACATGATGCCATCGGATTGTTTTGAAGGGTAGTACCTGAATACATAGTTTCCATTTTGGAAAATCTTGATGTATCCAGTTGAATCGATGGGTGTAACGACTGCATACAAAGCATCAGTACCCCATTGCACCTGACTAGCCAAATACAGTTGGTTAAACAATTCAAAGCCAGTAGGTGCAATCAGTTCAACTGTCACTCTCCTAACTTGTAAAGTGAAAGGAAATGTAGGCACATTGGTTTTGCCTGCACAAGACACATGCATATTGGTGCAAAAAAATGCCTGACCAGGTTGGCAGGTGACTTGAACCTCATTCTTAAGCTTGGTGAAACCATCCGAGGCTTGGGTTGGTGTTAATGCAAACAAGAAACACGCAGACAGCGCTAATTTCATCAGAGATCTTTCCATTAGGGCTATGTATTTAAACGCTGCTTCAAACCAGGGGGATTCGAAAACGTCTTCATGAAGGCGTCCTCTCCTGTGCCAGAGAATTTCACCCCTGCCTGTTTGATGGCGTCATCACTGACTTTGACCAGCGGCGTGTAAAACGGATGGTGATGCGCGATGTACGGGTTGTTGCGTGCGGCGTTGTAGCAAAAAAGCACCGTCCAGCGACGGTTAGGTGAGCGGTTCTGATCCGAGCGGTGCATCACGTTCGCATGAAAAAATAAACCATCACCGGGTTCCATTTCCGCGTACTCAAGCGTCATGGTGCGCAACATCTCTTCCACGCGTTTGGGGTCTGCACCGACTTGCTCGCCGGGGATGATGCCGTGATCAACCCGCCCAGCTATGTGGGATCCGCGCAAAACTTGCAAGCAACCGTTTTCTTTGTTGGCCTTGTCTAGTGCCACCATGACGCTCGCCATGTGCGGCAGCAAACAGCCGTTGTGGTACCAGTAACCGTAATCCTGGTGCCATTCCCAAGCGCCGCCGTCCAAGGGTTCCTTGGCAGTGAGTTTGGAGTGGTAGTGGTAAACCTCACCTCCTAGCATTTGCTCCATGGTGTCAACCACGCGCTCTGTTCTGGCGGCCAGTCCGTATGCGCTGTCACCTGGATGGTTCCAAGTTGCCATCATGGTGGCTTTGCCCTGAGCATCCTTACGGTTGTACAAGCTGTTTTGCAGATCCGGATCCTGTTCAATGGAACTGCGCATAAGTGAAATCTCTTGCGAGTCGAACAGACCGCGAATCAGCACATAGCCATCTGTCTCAAATGCAGTTAGTTGAGCAGGGGTGAAGACAGACGCCATGGCAACTCCTTGGTGAATGAACAGATCTTGAATCCAAATTCAATCCTCAGAATACCTTAATTCGGCAGGTGTATGAAAAATTTGTTCGGACGCAAAGATTGCAGTTGAATTGGCTACATTCATTTTGAATGTGAACATATAGGCGTGCTACTTTTGCCCTGAGTAAACTGGGTGAATTAAATAGAATGCCTTGACGCTTAAAATTGCAACACATGCCTTCTTCGTTATCAGCCCGCTACACCAATCTGCGTCAACACACCTTGATTCTTTCTTCGCCGCTGAGCGCCGAGGACCAGTGTGTGCAGTCCATGTCAGACACCAGTCCGACCAAATGGCATTTGGCACACACAAGCTGGTTTTTTGAAAACCTCGTGTTATTGCCTTTTTTGTCTGGCTACAAGGTCTTCGATACATCATTTTCTTATCTTTTCAACTCCTATTATGAAGCGCTTGGGCCACGGCACCCAAGATTACAACGCGGCTTGCTGACCCGTCCATCGTTATCGAAGGTACTGGCATTTCGACAATACGTGGATGCCGCTATGCAACAACTGTTGAGCAATACAGACTCTCTGAACGAACAATCATTGGCTTTGATCGAACTCGGGCTGAACCATGAACAACAACACCAAGAGCTGTTGCTGACCGATGCATTGCATTTGCTTTCTTGTAATCCGATGCTAGAAGCCTACGACCCTGGCTTCAAACACACCAACGCATGCAGCGCAGCGTTGCAATGGCTGACATTCGATGAAGGCCTGCGAACATTCGGCAGAGCGGTTGACGCCAAAGGTTTTGCGTTTGACAACGAATGTCCAGCGCACCAGCGTTTTGTTCAGAGCTTTCAGATCGCCACCCGATTGGTGACCTGCGGCGAGTACCTCGCGTTCATCCAAGACGGTGGCTATGAAAATGCCGAACTCTGGTTGTCCGAAGGCCGCGCACACGTTTTACAAAACAATTGGCAATGTCCACTGTATTGGTTTGCGCCAGAAGACCCGCGAGCTTGCGCTGACCATTGGCAGTTGTTTGGCTTGAATGGCGTGCAAGTACTTGATCCGCAAGCGCCTGTAGCCAACCTGAGTTTTTATGAGGCATCTGCATTTGCGCAATGGGCCGGTGCACGTTTGCCCACTGAATTTGAGTGGGAAACCGCCAGCGAACACCCTGGGATGAAAGACATGCATGCTCAGGTGTGGCAATGGACGCGGTCTGCTTATGAGCCTTACCCTGGGTTCGTGCCTGCCAGCGGAGCAGTTCGCGAATACAACGGCAAATTCATGGTGGGACAGCAAGTGTTGCGCGGCAGCAGTCTGGCCACACCGGCGCAGCACAGTCGTAACACTTACCGCAATTTTTTCCCTGCTGCGGCACGCTGGCAGTTTAGCGGCTTGCGTTTAGCAAAAGACAACTCAAATTAGGAAATATGACTGCTATCGATTCTGAACATCTGCAATTCATGCAGGACATGCAAACTGCCCTTTCGCAAACCCCAAAGAGCATTTCACCCAAATATTTTTATAACCAAGCGGGATCGATCTTGTTTGACCGCATCTGCGAATTGCCCGAGTACTACCCGACTCGAACTGAGCTGTCCATTTTGCAAAACCATGCGGGTGATATTTCAAATCTCATGGGCGAGTATGCCGACATCATCGAATTTGGCGCAGGTTCGCTGCAAAAAATTAGACTTTTGTTGAATGCTGCAAAACAACCATTGCGCTATGTGCCCATGGATATCTCAGGTGCGCATCTACAAGCCTCCTGCGCAGCTTTGCAACACGACTATCAGGGCCTACACATTCAAGCCCTGTTAGCCGACTACACCAGTACATGGCAACTGCCTGCAGCGTTACCGGAAGCGGGCAAACGTGTGGCATTTTTCCCTGGTTCGACCATTGGTAACTTTTCTTCAGTGCAAGTTGAGACATTTTTTCGAAACTGTGCTGAGCATTTGGCAGGTGGTGCGCTTTTGCTCGGCGTCGATCTGATCAAGGGGCCAGAAGTTTTGCATGCGGCCTATAACGATGCACAAGGTGTGACGGCAGCTTTCAACCTGAATATGTTGGTGCGAGCCAACCACGAACTTGGTTGTGATTTTGATCTAATGCAATTTGCGCATAGCGCTTTTTACAATGCTCCCATGCAGCGCATTGAAATGCACATACTCAGTCTCAAACAGCAAGTGGTTCACTTGAATGGCGTAGCGTATGCGTTTGCGCAAGGCGAAACCTTGCACACTGAATACTCGCATAAGTTCACCATTGCCAGTTTGCAACAGCTTGCAAAATCGTCAGGTTTGAAAACTACAGCGGTGTGGACGGATCCGCATCACTTCTTCGCCCTGATTTGGATGGACATTCCACTCATTTTAGAGAAATCAATATGAGAGCTTTTTGGAAAGACGCCGTTGTCGTTAAGTGCCCTCAAACCGTTTTGGTTGAAGGCAAGCACCATTTCCCGCTAAGTCATTGATCCAAAGCCAAGTCTTTGCTAGTAACCCCAAATCCATGTGCGTGTGGTAAGGACAGTTGAGTGGCTTTAACTCTGAAAAGATTGAGGGTCTTAGCGTCTTGATCATTCAGCGCCAAGACACGCCGTTCATTCGGCTTTGACCATGTAAATGGCGTCTTCCATCACCTTGTTGCGCTTGCTGTTGACAGCAGTCAATGCGTACACATTGCCTTTGCTGTCTTGTCCAAAAGCCAAAATATAGGGCAACTTTCCATTGGCGGTGGGTTCACTCATTTCTATCCGGGTGTTCACCATCGACCAAGAGCCAGTCTTTGTAGGCGAGGCCACGAAAACTTGTCCATCGTTTTGGTCAAAACGCTTGCTCCAGTCGCCAAAAATATACTTGCCATGCAATTGTGAGGAACTGCCACGGTGTATGTAACCACCTGCCACAGAGATACCTTTGCAACCAGCAGGCACTGCAGAGCAATTGGGGTACTCAATCACGGCAGGATTGATGGCAGATTTATTACAGTTTTCTTTTTGGACCTGGGGGTTTTCCCAGCTGAAGCAGCGCATTTGGCCTTCAACTATCGGCCATCCCATGTTCTTGCCTTTCTCAATGATCTTGATGGACTCATAGCTGTCTTCTTGCACATCTCCACAAATTAATTGTTTGCTTCCTTTGGAGTCAAAAGAACAACGCCAAGGATCGCGTAAACCAAATGCCCAAATTTCGGGAAGTGCTTGGGGTACTTTGACCATTGGATTGTCAGCAGGAACCCGGTAAGGCTTGCTTTTGGTGCTTTGTGAAACATCAATGCGAAGTATTTTTCCGAAATAATTGTCTAAATTTTGGCTGTTGTAGTTGGCTTTTTTCTCAGTCCATTCAGCCTTATAGCCACCGTCACCCGTGGAAATGTAGAGCATTTGGTCTGGACCAAAACCTATCCAATGCCCATTGTGGTTGAAATTCGGCCATGGCAAAGAGTGGACACGCTTACCTGAATTGGGGTCAATGCGGTTTTTGGAAGACTTGCTCACCACAAATTCTTCGACCACATTGAGGTGTGAATAACCGTCCGGAGCGACAGTGTTGTCTGATCCCAAGGGAGCAGAATACGCCACATAAATTTTCCCGTTTTTCTGGAAATTGGGGTGAATAGCCATTCCCAACAAACCTGCTTCGCTGTAGTCAGAGTTAAAAGGCAGAATTTTGGACGTCAAGTCCAACAGTGTGTGGGTGATTTTGCCGTCTTCCAAAACCTTGATCAGTCCCTCGTGTTCCATGATGAACATTCGCGATTCGCCTTGGGGTTGAACCATGGCTAATGGCTTATTCAAGCCATCAACGACTTTAATCAATTGGATGGGTGTTTCTGCCCATGCAGTGGTCGACACACACATACAAGCCATAAGAACTTGAAAAATTTTGGAAAAAGACATAACGGCTTTCATTGTGTTAAAGGGTTCAGGTACTGACGTGTGTCTCGTCTGCTTCGGTAGAGTTTTCATTGGACATATATTGTCTGCTGGCATACAAATTGATGGCGCAAACCACAATCATGGTGATAAGTCCACCAAATTCTCTGGTGTTTTCGATCCAAGGAGTAGAGGCCATCATGGATTGGGTCAAGGAGTCGAAATGGTGCGCTGTGGCCCAAGAGAAAACTCCATCTTCCTCCACAAAGTTATAAACAGCATAGGGCGAATACACAGCGATGTTGAACATATTCAAGCGCTTGGCGCTGATATCTTTGAGAGCGTAGACGCAAGACAATGCCGAAAGAAGGTAAAGCGGCATCCACAAATAAGGGTCTGGGTCATTCCACTGCAAACCAGCGCAGATAACGAAAAGAACAGCAAATACAGTATTGAAGATTTTGAACATTGGATTCCTTGCCATTGTCTTGGGGTTAAAAGCCAGCACATATTATAGGTTGCAGACATAAAGGCAAGGGTTAGTACCCATGCGAAGCGAAGTTTGCTGGATTCTTCACTAAGTTTGTGATGGTTTATTGAACTGATGAACGATGCATGCGGGCTTGCTCGGCAATCAGAAGCCTAGACTCATCTGAGAGTCTATTGAGATTTTTCAATTGCATGAGCATTCGCGGATTCTTCGCCAGCGTGTTTGCATGTGTATTCAAGTAATTCCAATAGAGGGTAGTGAAAGGGCAGGCTTTGTCGCCGGTAGATTCTGCGGGGTTGAATTTGCAGCCTTTGCAATGGTTGCTCATTCGGTCGATGTATTTGCCGCTGGCCACATAGGGCTTGCTGGCCATCAGGCCGCCATCGGCAAACTGGCTCATGCCCAATGTGTTGGGTAGTTCCACCCACTCAACTGCGTCTACATAAACACCCAAATACCAAGCATGAACTTGTTTGGGCTCGACACCCAATAGCAAGGCGTAAAGACCGGTCACCATCAAGCGCTGAATATGGTGGGCATAGCCGTGGTTCAGTGTTTGCACAATTGCGTCGCGCAAACAAGCCATGTCGGTTTGCCCCGTCCAATAAAAGTGGGGTAGCGCAACCTGCGCGTTCGAGGTATTGAGTTCAAGGTAGTTCGGCATGTGGGTCCAGTAGATACCGCGTACGTATTCGCGCCACCCTAAGACCTGCCGAACAAAACCTTCAACAGCTTCCAGCGGTGCATGTCCGTCGTGATAAGCCTTAGAAGCTGCGTCGCAGACTTCTCTTGGGTTGAGTAATTTCAAGTTAAGTGAAGATGAGAGATGGGAGTGGTAAAGCCATACTTCTCCTTCCCACATAGCGTCTTGGTAGAGACCAAAATAGGGAAGACGATGCGCGATGAACTCTTCCAGTGCCATCAGTGCCTGTGAACGCGTGACCGGCCAACCAAAACTGTCGACTGAGCCAGGATGGTGAGCAAATCGTTGTTGCACCAAGTGGATGACTTCTTGCGTGATCTGATCAGGTGCAAATCGAGTTGGGGCGGGAAGTAAACCTGGCCCGTTCTTACCAAAGCTGCCTCGGTTGTCGGCATCAAAATTCCACTTGTCACCAATGGGCTTTTTCCCATTCATCAGGATCCCAGTTTTCTGTCGGAGTTCGCGGTAGAAATATTCCAACCGAATCTGCTTTCGGTTCGCGGTGTGCGCCGCAAAATCACGCACCGTGCTGAAAAAATGCATGTCATCACGAACTTCTAACACCAGTTGATGCTTTGCGGCCACTGCTCGCAAGCTTTGCAGCACGCGCCATTCGCCAGGCGCGGTGATGATGAGTTTGTCGGGTTGTTGCTGAGCCAAAGTTTTTTCAAGCTCTAAAGCCAAGCTGCCCAGATTGTCAGCCGCGTCCAATTCGCTGTAGATGACCTGCCAATCTTTTTCACGCAAGGCCGCTGCGAAATGCCGCATGGCACTCAAAAAAACCGTGGTGCGCTGCTTGGCCGACACCACATGCGTGGACTCCTCATCAACTTCAGCCATCCACACAGCATCTTGTTGTGGATCGAAGTCGCTGAAGGCTGAGGCGTCTTCATCGAGTTGATCACCTAAAACCAGAACCAAGTGTCTAAGGGAGGTTGTCATTAGCGGGAAACTAGCATAGTCTGGCGAACCTCATTGGATATTGTTGCTTGTTTTGAGTTTTCTACAAGCATCTGAACAGTACTTAACGTCTTGCCAATTCTTGGCCCACGACTTACGCCAAGTCATTTCACGTCCACAAACTTGACAAGGCTTGCTTGGCAAGTTTCGCTTGTTTCCTTTGAATGAAGACGCTGTTTTCACCATAGCACGGGTATCAATAAGCAGATGCCAGCAATCGTTGTTGATATAAAAGATTGGATTGCAAGCCCCCAAGTGGTGTAAAAAATCAAGTTGGCCAAAGCTAAAAAGTTGCTCACTTAGAAATTTTATATTTTCTGAATGGGCTGTGTTTAGGAGTGGCATTTGAGTAAATCAGCGAATGCCTAGAGGCTTTTAAAGCATACAAAAAGTTACTAATCAAGGCTATGCAGGATTTCGGCTAAGCTGATTGATGTGAGGAAAGAGGATGAGAAATTTGCCATCCTCAGTAGCTTCAAGACCTTTAGCGACCACCTTATGGCTTAATCTACGTATGTTTGCTTTTTTTCAACTTCACACTTTATGACTGCTATTTCTACTCAAGCCGATTTGCCCTCAGTTGACCCCGATGAATTACGTCGCTGTCTAGGTTCCTTTGTCACGGGGGTGACGGTCATGACGGCCTTGGACGAAGACGGAAATCTTGTGGGCATGACAGCCAATTCATTCACTTCTTTGTCGCTTGATCCACCCTTGATTGTGTGGAGTTTGCGTTTGAATTCCAGCAGCATGCCCATTTACAAAAAAGCACATCGTTTCGTGGTCAATATTTTGGCCCAAGATCAAATTGACATCTCCAACCGCTTTTCCAAATCAGCATCCGATAGGTTCAACGGCATACCCTTCAAGACAGGCATTGCTGGGGTTCCCTTGATTGACGGCTGTGCCTCTTACTTGGAATGCAAACTTGAAGCCTCTTACCCTGGTGGTGATCATTTGCTTTTTGTGGGGCGCGTCGAGCGCATACAACTGAGCGAGCGTAAGCCGTTGGCTTTTGGCGGTGGACGTTATATGGTGGTCCACCCTTACGATAATAAATCCAGTGATGGCATGGCTTCCGAACATGTAGCTACCTTGAACGCCATTCACTTGGCACGACCCTGTTTGGAAGATATACATCGCGATACAGGCAAAACCGTGGGGCTGGGTGTGTGGGGCAATATGGGACCCACCATGATTTGGTGGATTGAGGCTCGCAGACCCTTGGAGTTGCGATTGCGTTTTGGTTTGGTGGTTCCACTGTTGGGTTCAGCCACAGGAAAAATTTTTGCAGCATATTCCAATCCCGAGCTGATAAATTCATTGGTAGAAGCTGAAATTCAAGCTGCTCGCAAGAACAATGCAACGAGCTTTACTTCCCACGATGAGGTGCAGCAACATTTGGCCTTGGTACGTGAGCGCCGATGCGCCACCATCAGCGACTTGATCATGCCGGATATTCATGACAAAGGCGTTCATGCTGTTAGCGTACCTGTCTTTGATGCGGCGGGTGCGATTGTGTTGGCGCTGACCATGATGGACGACGCCACCGAGTTTCAAGACAGCGATAAAGCAGTGGTTGTGTTGAAGGCCGAAGCATTGATACTGTCCAAACGATTGGGGTACCGAGGATGAAAAAAAACGCATGAGCAAGCTGGTGGGGAAGAGGATGAAAAGGGTAGCCTTAATCTGATCAGTCCAGCACAGGGTGATGATTCCTGGTTTTTTACTTAAAGGATTCCGATTGAGGCTCAAAACAATTAATCAGTGATAGAGGGGGATTTTTCAATCTTTTAATCAAGAACTTTCTGACGAAAGGGGCTGCTATGTGTGGATTTGGGTAGCCACTCCAGACAGCATCAGACACGATCCCAGCAGAAGAATCTGAGTTTTGAATCATGACGACAGCAGGAAGCAGACCATTAAATTCAACCTCTACCAAGATCCATGTCCCCATGGACCCTGCGCTTGTAATTTTTAAATAGCTTGAGTCAGGTGGGCTTTAATCATGAATCAAGATTTGGGCTAGTTGGTACTTATTTTGTGAGGCTGTCAAACGCTCAACTTGCGAGCAGTTTCTCGTTAATTTATTAATTTTGATTTCGATATTTCCCAATAAATCAATTGGGCGTTCATCGACGGTCAACAATAATCCCAGGTCGTCTCTGATCCAGTTAATGTGAGTCAGAGCGATTAGGATGATGAATAGCGGTAAAAGGAGTATTTTTCTTGTTTTCCTCAAGGTGTTCGATCTTCATGGCCTTAGGCATGCACATTTTTTCTCCGTCCCAAACTTGGCCGCACCAACAAACTCCTTCGGGACTAATGATGCAAGTTCCAGTTCCACAGCATCGTTCATCTTCTGTCATGTACATTCCTCAACATAGCTAGGGTTCAACAATTGGCTCTTCTGTGGTCTGCAATTTGATGGTCATCAAATTTCATTTCAGGGCTTCTTAGCGCACGATGCTTGGTCACTCTTCCTTTCACCCTTTTTCTCCACATCGTAAATGACTGAGGTTTGAGCTCAGCCCGCATGAGACGGATCACTTCTGCTTCAGAGATGCCAATTTTTTCTCGGATGGTCTCAAATGAGGTTCGATCCTCCCATGCCATTTGAATGACAGCTGAAATGTCACCGGCAGTTAGATTTTTCCAGTTAACTGATACACCGGCATGCAAGGAGTTGATTTTCATAAGCAAAATATCGACATTATTTTAATGCGTATTCTTAAGTGCTTTTTTAAGGTCATCGTGAATAGCGGGTACATTCATTTTTCTTTTATTGAAGTAGTTAGAAATCTTCTGATGCTAGAGGCCTTGCAGATTCCATAAACATCTATTAAATCGAGCTACTGATCAATCAGAATATTGACTGATCATGGTGAATTAGTGTGTATTGGAGCTAACTTTTTTTCCCGCAGCTTGATCAAATCAGCAGCAGTCAACTCGACGTTCTCACCATCAACTGCAACAACGATACCCGTGTTAGTTTTGATGGCTAGATCGTGGGCTGAACGAGCGGCACGTTCCATGGCTGCGTATGAGCCTGCCAAATCTGGGTCCGTAGAGGTGCGAATGTCTTTGGTGTTCATTTGTTACTCCAGTCAATGAGCTTAGGGTGTATGCCTGAACTGTCATAAACCGCCCATGAGTCAACTACCTTGCTGTAACGCGCATGGAAATTTTCTAAGCCAGCTTTAAAACGCCTGCGAATAACGTCCTCAGGAATGTTGTGCCCACCCTGTTGAACACGATGCGCCACACTGGACACGGCAATGTCTTCATTAGGCAGTGACAAGAACCACAGCTTAACTTGGTAGCCGAGGGCCTGCCACACGGCAATCTTTTTCAAATAAGCCATGCCAGACAGCGTGGTTTCAAACGCAAGGCTGTGTCCAGCATCCACGCATTCATCAATTTCTTCCAGCATCAGGCGACCAGCTTTGAAGGATGCCGTTTCTGGATTGAATGGAGCCAAGCCCGCAGCGATCAAATCAGCGTTGATAAACCTGAGCGTTTGGGCTTCAGCAGGCAAAAAATCACGGTCAAATGTGGTTTTGCCTGCGTCGTTGGGTCCTGCAATGATGATGATTTTTTTCAACAAAAACCTTTAACAGTTGAGCATTTTGCACGCGAAAAGTTAGGCGTTAGGCTTGGGGCTCGAACTAAATTTCTTAAAAGTTCGACTTCATGCTTGGACACGTGACAATTGAGGCATCGTTCTCAATCCACCAACAAATGACCCGTCTTAACTAATATGGTGCAACCTTCAACGCTAAAAGGTTTGTGTACGCTCATGTGCGGACTGCGTAACCAATAACCCTTGGGGTATCTTCCGTGTTCATCTTCGAAAACACCATCTACGACAAATATTTCTTCACCTCCGAAATGCCTGTGAGGGTTGAAATAAGTACCTGGTGCCCAGCGGACCAAGGCTGTATTGGTGGTGACAAAAGTTGATAAAGGCATCACAGTGAGCCCTGGTACCAATCCTTGATGCCACGCAGCTAATTGGGTATCGATCACTACTCGCTCGTCGTCTGAGGGATCTTGGTATCTAAGTTTAACAAACAGTTTGCAACCTGTTTCAGTGAATGGAGTATGGCTAGAGCCGGTAGGATTCTTTACGTAGGTTCCAGCAGGATATTGACCAAACTCATCTTGAAACACACCATCAAGCACAAAGAATTCTTCCCCTAGATCATGCTGATGAGTTGTGAATCTGGAATTGGGCGCATAACGTACCAAGCTGGTTGCACGAGCAACTTCAGCACCATCACGCTCGAGCATTTTTCTATCCACACCTTTTACGGGCGAGGCGGCCCACGGCACACTTTCGGTGTTTACAGTGACCTTGGTCTTGAAATCAGTGTGAAGTTTCATGAATGTCAATTTTAATCAGTTTTGCCAAACCGCATAGCCCAACTTCTGTAACCTGATAGCTAGGTCTACTTCCATGTACTGCGCATCGCTGTAGGGCATTAGATTCAATTTTTCGTAGATCTTAGGCATGAGCCGCAATACGTATTTCATGGCGATCTTTAGTCATAGAGATGAGATTCAGTGACTTGATATAAGTTGATCCAGCGTGACAAATTCAAGGGCTTTTTGGTGAGTGCTTTCCAAAATCACAGGAGGTGCCACACCCGCCGCCAAGGCCTCTTTCCAGCGCAAGGCACACAGGCACCACTTGTCGCCATATTTGAGTCCTTTGAATCTGTACTCAGGTCGTGGTGTCATCAAGTCGTTACCCTGCTTGAGGGTGAAATCTAAAAATTCCTGCGTGATGCGGGCGCAAACGACATGACTACCATGATCCTGACTGTCAGTCTTGCAGCAGCCATCTCTGAAAAATCCTGTGAGCGGGTCATATGAGCATGGAATTAATTCAGTACCCAGTACGTTGAGGGCTTGCTCACTCATGGTCACGCACTTTCTTGATCACAAATTCCATCAAACCCTCTGAAGCTTCCTCAACCAAATCGAGAACGTGTTCAAAATTATTTTCGTCACCATAATAGGGGTCAGGAATCACAGTGGCTTCGGATGTTTTTAGAAACTCTGCAAATCCCCGGATTTTGTGCTGTAAGTGAGAAGGGCAACGTTGCTCAAGCAAGGCGCGGTTGTCCCAGTCCATGGTGATCAGCAAGTCAAAATTTTCAAAATCGTCTTCATGAACAGCCCGAGCCCTTAAATTGGAGAGGTCGTATCCACGTTTGAGTGCATGCATTTGACTGCGTGAATCAGGAGGAGAGTTGGGGTGGTAGTTGTGCGTACCTGCTGAGTCGACATGGATTGAGTTAAGAAGTTTGCTATGTTGCAGTTTTGCTTTAAATACACCTTCTGCAGTGGGACTGCGACAAATGTTGCCCATGCATACAAATAGGATTTTCAGGTTGTAAGTATTCATTTTTTGTGCAAAGTTAAAAATCAAATCCCATTTGTTTCTTGTCTTCACTTTGAAGCGGCAATGGCTTGGAAATGGATTTTGGCTTCTTGCATGACGCATGTTTAGCAACCACTTCTTTTTTACCGGCCCTGACTGATGGCGTTTGCCTCAGCTGGTGAAGTCTTTGTTTGGATCCCCGCGTGGCAGTAGCCAAGTCCACCAACGGCTCAACGATATCTAGGTTCGCTTCACCGCTCATGAGTGTGTCATGGCGAATCAACCACGGTTGGAACAACCAAGCCTGAGGAACATTGCGCATGCGAGGCAACCAGCGCTTGACGAATTGACCGTGGGGATCGTGGTCTTGGGCTTGCTTGATCGGGTTATATACCCTGGTCGTGTTGATACCTGTGGTGCCCGATTGCATTTGTAATTGGCTCCAATGAATACCGGGTTCGTAGTCTAAAAATTGAGTTGCAAGCCATTCACCCACCGGACGCCAGTGCAACCATAAGGGGTAAGCTGCGACTGACACCAACATCGCACGCATTCGAAAGTTAAGCCATCCTGTTTCCCTGAGCATAACGACGCAGGCATCAACCATTGGCCAGCCGGTTCTTGCATTTTTCAGCGCTTCAAAATAGTCAAGGTTGAATTCTTGCTCTCGCAGGCCATCGTAGCCACGGTGCATATTTCGCCATTCAATGGCAGGTTCACTCTCTAGCTTTTGGATGAAATGGCAATGCCAATACAGGCGACTTAAAAAGCCAGTCAAGCCAGCGCGATGGCGACTGGCTTGTGGTGGCAGCAGTGCTAGTTGAGTTCTTGTTTGCAGCACGACTTCGCGCATGCTGATGCAACCGTAGGTCAAGTAAGCCGACAAGCGTGAGCAAGCATCCGGTGCGCTAACAGGGGAGGAGATGCCACCTCGGTAGCCGATGCTGCGTGCAGTGAGAAAACTGTGCAGTGTTTTCAATGCCAGCTTGCGCCCTCCAAGCTGTCGCTGTGGCGGGTTGTGCTGTAAATGGGATGGGACTTTCATTGCCAGACCATCGGCGCCGGCTGGTCGCCAAAACCGCAATATTTCAGCATTTGACAGAGGCATGCGCATATGCCGTTCCCACTCGCGTTGCCACATGTCACGATTCATCAAGCCTCTGATGACACCGAATTGGGGGAATTCATGCCAAGGAATGCCATGGTGTTTAAACCAGTCTGCCACTTTCAGGTCGCGTGCAAAGGTCCATCCGTTGCCAGTTTCCTCGTGTGAAAACATGCCATTGAATGGCGCCTCTCTCCAAATATCAGACAAAACGTTGACCATGTCGCCATGATGTATCTCTACTTGACCACCCAGAGTACGTAAATGCTCATCTAAATCTTGCAAGGATTCGCGGATGAATTCAAAGTGCTGAAGAGCAGCATCGGGTTGAAGCCACAGCTCTGGCTCAATGACGTAGATACAGCGCACGGGCCCTTGTTTGCTGGCCTGCGCAAGCGCCTCATGGTCATGCGAACGCAAATCGCGCTTAAACCAGACTAAGGCATAACTCATGTTCAATGACTTCGAATGATGGGTATCAGAGAATTTTTGACACTACAGCCGGTAGAGCCAAGCAAATGCCAGATATCACTGTGAGCTGAAGTCTCATGCTCAGCCATTGACTTACACCAAATTTTGGGTAACTTTTGAAGTCAACAAAAAAACAAATCCACAGTGCGATGAATTGAATTGCAAGCCCCCAATGGGTGTCAACAATCAAACTGCCCCAAGCCAAGAGGCTGGGCGTAATGCCCCACGCGATAGCAATGCGATCTGGTTGTACATCCCGCATGGCCAGTCCCCAATGGATAGCGCCCAAGAAACTGATGATGGTTGCGCCATAAGCCAGCAAGCTGAACAATACAGCTGAATGATGGATGTCATGCCATAAAACCGACATGGCAGACAGGCCAATGAATGGAATAAGTCCTGCATATCCAATGGCTCTTGCAGTCAATGTCGGTGAGGATAGATTTGTTTGCATGACGGTGAAGTTTTAATTGAACGATTTTGATTGAGGGTCAAAGCAGTTGATCAGCTGCGCAGGCATGGCATCAACTTGGTGAGACAGGTAGTCACGAATGAAAGGCGCTGACTTGTGTGGGCTGGTGTATCCACTCCAAATTCCTTCAGCAAGGATAGACGGTGCTGAGTTTGCGTTTTGAATCAGGACTACTGCCGGTAAGAGATTTTTGAACTCAACTTCCACCAAAAGCCAAGAATCCTTAGACCAAACACTTGCTATTTGAGATTGACTTGAGTCAGGGGGACTGTAGTCATTTATTAATGTTTGGGCTATTTGGTACTCGTGTTGTGCTGGCAAAACTCTCACAACACTTTCACAATTTCGAGTCGCATGAGTCACTTCATTCTTCAGATTTCCAATCAAATCTATAGGTCTGTCGTCAATGGTGAGTAGATAGCCCAAGTCATCTTGTATCCAGTTTACGTGGGAAGCTGCGACTGCTATCAAAGCTATTGACAGCACTATTAATTGTGTTTTTTGTTTCTTGAAGGGCATCATTTTTTGAGGCTATTGGTATGCACATCTTTTTCCCCATCCCAAGTTTGGCCACACCAGCAAATGCCTTCTTCGTTGATGATGCAAGTACCGGTTCCACAGCATCTTGGGTCCTCAGTCATGGGTGTTCATTTTTTTTGGCAGGTTTAGCAATTGGCTCTTCGGTGATTTGCAATGTGTCGGTCATTGAACTTCATGGATGGATCTCTTAAAGCGCGATGTTTGGTCGATCTACCTGCAACTCTCTTTCTCCACATGCTGAAAGACCTGAGCTTTAACTCCGACCTCATCAGACGGATGACTTCTGCTTCTGTGAGCCCCACGCGCTCTTTGATGGTTTCAAAGGAAGTGCGGTCTTCCCAAGCCATTTGAATCACATGGGAAATATCGCCAGCAGTTAATTCCTTGCACTTGACGAACTTGATGAATGACATGGCGAGTACCCGTTTGAGGTTTAGAGCAGCTGAATGAATAGATTTTATATAGGTTAAATTGCGTTCAATGCCACCATAATACAGGTATTGTCTAATTTATTCTAGATTAATTGTGGATCTGTATATGTTTTGAATTAAATAAAGGGGAGTCAAAAATGAAAGTCAGCTACATGTTGCTCAATCAATCAGAGTTGGGAAATGGCATCCCTTCAGGCATGGCCTGGCAGTGGATCCACTGCATTTAGGACGAGCAACAATGGATCCCGATCCTGAGAAAAGTGCAGAAAATAATCAAAGAGAACTGGCTCACTTTCGCAAACTTCACTGCGGACAAAAACAATGAAATAGAAAAGTTTATGGGTTCAGCCAACGACATCATCAGAAATCAGATTTACTAAGACGACAAGCTAAATCCAGAACGAATTTTTTGTATCAATGAAGACTTGAGAAGCGAAGACGAAGATGTTTGAGTTTGGTGTTGTTAACTTTACTAAAGGAAAAATGATGAAAAAATTTGCAGTCCTATCCCTGGCTTTTGTTGCGAGCATGGCATTTGCACACAACTGCCCCAATGAAATGAAAGCCATTGATGCAAAGACGACAAGTGCAAAACTGTCTGACGCAGATTTAGCGAAGGTTAAGGCTTTGCGTGAAGAAGGCGAAAAATTCCACAAGACCGGCAAGCACGATGAATCCATGAAAGCGCTTGGTGAGGCAAAAAAAATGTTGGGCATCTGATTGGGGCCACTCCCAATTGAAAGCTCTGACCGGGTTTGAGCAATGAGCGCTTCACTGGAGATATTCTTTGATGGGTCATGCCCCATGTGCAGATGAGAAATTGCCTACTATCAAGAGCTTGATACCTTTCGCCGTTTGGCATGGGTGGACATATCGGTAAATCATGTCACTTGTCCAGACGGCTACTGCCAGCAAGATTTGCTCAAGCGTTTTCATGTGAGAAAACCTGACGGCCGGATGTTTAGCGGCGCAGCGGGTTTTGCTTTGATGTGGACATTCCTGCCTGGTGCATGGAAATATCTAGGGCAGTGCTTGAAAAATAGAGCCCAATTGCTGTTACCAGTCACTACTATTGTGTTCACCCTTGAATGGCCCTGATAGATCTGGTGTGATCCACCCTCCATAGAACCCTCCGGCCTGTGGAATAACTTTTTCACCTTCGACTGTGCAATTGAGATTGTGTGCATAAAAAGCAATGCAATCCGCCAGCTGTTCTGCACCAGCCAAGGGATGCGGATAGCTCCAAGCGATCCGAGGCAAGCAACTTTCGCCGTCCACCAGATCCCAGTAAAGGGCGGGGCCTTTCCACTCGCAAAACGAGCCTCGACCTGCAGGTCTTAACAGTTCATTTTTGACGTCTGAAATCGGCAGATAAAAAGTGGGAGGGTGCGATGTCTCCCTGACCGCCCAAGCGCCACAAGTTTGGGCTACAAGCGTCTTACCCCATCGCACCACGATCTCACGCTTTTCATGGATGAGTTCTGGTGGGCGCGGGAAATCCCAAACTGAAATTTGGCCTCGCTTAGGGACTTCTGCAAATGCAGGGCGGTCTTTACCACGCCAACGCCATTGAGCTCGGGCTAGTTCCAACGAATCAGGATCATCCATAGGGTTTGTCACCTCATTTGCGGACTAATGGCATTTATTGCCATGTCGATATTAAACTCGAGTAATTTTCACAGTGAAAAAATTAACTGGCGGAATACTGATCTTTGGTTAAGCAGCTGCAAGTTGCAAGTTGACTTTTTTACCCAGTGCTGCAGCGGCACTAGAAATGCCAAAGCTGCGCGCTTTTGCAGCACTTGGGCGATGTTCATGTGGCGAGATAAAACCTTGCTTTAGATGAAAATCCCAACGCCAGTTTGCCGGCTGCCAAAATACCGAACAACAACATCGCAGCACGCAAAGGCCAAGGGCCATCGGCAGAACTGGCTGCACCCACCCACAGGAGCAGCAAGGGTCCCAGCAACAATGCCAAGCTTCGGCCGATCCATGGCGACATCAAGCTTGCAGTGGCTTGGAATTGACGCGGGCGACAGCAATGCAGCGCCCATGCAAATGCTGGCAACACAATCGCCAGCACGGCTTGCCAACCACTGCTGCCAAGCAGCAGAAGTGTGCCGCCCAGTAACAAGACCAAAACGCCTTGGGTCTGCGCATGAGGCGAAACGCGTGCCGCGCCCCAGCCACGCAGCAAACTCGCCGCCATGACCGGCAGCCCCGCCATAAGCGCCAAATGAAACGCGACCATGAGATCGGTGCGCCAGCCCAAACCTGCACACCAAGTGTTGTCAAGCCACAAACTGCCCATCATTAAACCCATGGCCGAGGGCGCCAGCAGTGATTCAATTTGTGCCTGACTGCCACGGCAAACGGCGATACGCCTGAATGTGCCCTGGTCGCGCATCCACAAAACCAAGGCGCAAAGCGTCAGCAAAAAGCTCACCGTCCAAGGCGTGCTTTGCAGCCCCTCAGGCAAGTGCAAGCTCAGCATGACTAAGGCTCCAGCCAATAAGGGATGCCAAGCAAGCGACCCCATCTCGAAAGTACTTACTTGGCTGCGTGTTTCCACCATAGCGCTCCACAGCCCCCAAAGCAGCGCCAGCATCAGCAAGCTCAGTTGCGCTTGAGCGGGACCGAGCAACTGGCTTATCAGTCCCACTCCCAAAGCGGTGAGCAGACCTCCAAGGCCGATGATCATGGGTGGGCAGCGAAACACCCAAGCTTGGCCTCGGCACATGAGACGCACCGTCCACCACAGTGCTACTGGCATGACCCCACTGGCGAGTGACCAGCCCAAATGGCTGCCTTGCTCGCCCAACCAAAGCCAGCCCAAAAGCAAAAGCGTCCACTGCGCCACTTCCCCCGCATGGGCCAATGCGTCACTCGCATTGAGCTTGGCGCGCAAAGCCTCAGACATGGGCATAACCATGCAGTTCGTCAGAACCATTTGCCGCATGCACGCTGACATTGAAAGACACGATGACTCGCTCAGCCTGCCCGTGGTAAGGCATGGCTTGGTGCGCCAACCATGATGGGAAGACCACTAGTTGGCCTGGCAGCGGTTCAATGTCCAGATGCGCATTTTGTAAATAGGCATTACCAAAATCCATGGC
>CAMATW010000038.1 GCA_945861305.1 Bordetella parapertussis
AGCAGTGAGTCGCCAATGATCATATTGCTGCCAAGACCCATGGCATAACCGTCTGCAGGCGCTTGGGTCAGCATCCAACGATGAAAAACGAAACCACCGGCGCCAGTGCGGTTTTGAACCACCATGTTTTCGCCGGTGTAATCTTGAAACTTTTGCGCAAGCATCCGCGCTACGATGTCCATAGCACCACCTGCTGCAAAACCCACACTCAACTCGATAGTTCGATTAGGGTAGTCAACAGGCTTAAGGGATTTAAGCTTGGCTTTCACCTCGGGTGTTTGTGCCGAAGCAAGCGAGACAAAAAATACAAACAAGCTTAAGGTAAATTGCTTCTTGAGTCGTCTCACTTGATGTTCCTTTATTTGGACGCATTCAGCTAGGAGAGAGTTTGAGGCTAGCCTAAACTGTTTTACACCTTACTCAAATCCATGATACTCCCGATAGCTCTTTACAGATTGGTTTATTTTCAATTTTCTATGGACTATTACGGGTAAGCATTGCTTGCCTGGCAAGGCATTTTGAAGCACTATTGGGTAGTACTCGAGATCATTTATGCCATGTCAAAACTATTGAAGTTATGTATAGCTGGCTTTGCCCTCCTAAGCAATATTTGCTTTGCCGACAACTACCCCCAATCCAAGATCACTTTGGTTGTGCCATTTGCTGCAGGTAGCGGAACAGATGCCGTGGCCAGGGTGGTTGCTCAAAAAGCTGGACAACTTTTGGGACAGGCCGTGATGGTTGAAAACCGGCCTGGCGCCAGTGCTCAAATTGGTACCCAGTTTGTCGCATCCGCCAAACCTGATGGCTATACCCTGTTGATGACTACCAACACTTCACATTCTGCAAACCCTTGGTTATTTACCAAGCTAGCCTACGATCCATTGAAAGATTTCACCCCCATCACGCGGGTTGGTGAATTGCTTTTTGTCCTTTGTGTCAATAACGAACTGCCTGTAAAAAATCTGAATGAACTGATCAGTTTTGCCAGAGCACATCCTCAAAAGCTTTTTTATGGAACGCCCAATAGCACTTCCTTGGTCACTACTGCCAGTCTTTTGCATCATGCAAATATCATCATGACACAAGTCGCTTACAAATCCAGCCCGCAAGCCATCACCGATTTGGTTGGAAATCAAATTCAGGTCTATGTAGCAGACACCGGATCAGTTATGTCCATGATTCAAGCTGGGAAAATACGCCCACTTGCTTTGACCAGCAGCAGGTTGTATGCGCCACTTTCGACCATACCCTCAATGAGTAGCACTTTGCCTGATTTCAAGTTGGTTTTGTGGAATGGGATTTTTGGCCCAGCCAAGATGCCACCGGCTGTAGTTGATGCATTGAACAAAGCTTTTCTGTTGGCAATCAACGACAAGGAAGTACAGGGAAAACTTGCCAAGCATGGGTTGATCGTTTGGCCATCACAAAATCCGCAGGATTTTGCCAGCTATGTGAATGAGCAACTCGTTTACTGGGGCAAGCTTATCAAGCAATATCAAATTGCCGCAGACATTAATTGACTTTGCTGTCTCAATACCTTTTGAAATGATGATAAAAAAAGGGCGCTTTAAAGCGCCCTTTTTTCAACTTCTCAATCAGGCTTTGATGTCAAATTCCCGACCTTCTTTGGCAATATAGCCATAAGCTGCATTGCTTCTCTCGCCACCTGCGGCAAGATACTCTGCTCGCATTTGGGCAATCATGTCGCTGTCGAAAGGTTTGGCATCGCCGGCAACTTTCTGCGCATCCATTTTGTAGAGTTTTGCAGAATTTTCACCGAAGATTTTATTTTTAACCGCACCGCGACCATCGCCAAGCTTGATCTTCCAGCCTTGTTTTTTCATCATGGCTTCAGGGATTTCCAAGCGACGCAAGGCTTCAATTTGCCACTGGGGAGAACCGTAAAACACAGAATCGGTACCCCATACAACACGATCAGGCCCCATCAAATTGACTAATTGTCCAAGGAAGGCTGCACAGAACTCTGGATCAGTGACCGCTGTACTGGCAAATGATGAACCGATTTCTGCATAGACATTTTTAACACCGAATTTTTCAGGGATTCGTGCTAAGTCTGTTGACCATTGGATATAGCCATTTTTTTCGAAGGATGCACGCTCAATGTCAGGGCGTTCGGACAACCATGGGCGCAGGGCACCGTGGTAAATCACAAAATTCATTCCAGGCCAGTCTTTGGCTGCTTTACCCACATCATTGACTGTGGCATTTTCCCAAGTTCCAGCAAAAGCTTTTTCATAGTCAAGTGGCATCAAGCCTTTGTGAATACAAATAGTGTTGATGCCTGCCTTGATGGCTTTTTCATAGAAGGGATACATCAGTTTTTCATCATCGAGTTGCCAAGCAAACTTCGAGGGTCCAAACGGATCGCCTAAGGTGTAGGCTTTCCAAGACACTGGCTTGAGTTCACTGATGCAACGGTCAACCTCATCCATCCAGTTGGGGTACTTTGGAGAGATGATGCTGTGTCCCAACATGCGAACACTGCCGGCCATTTTGTTGACGGTACGACAGACAGTTTGAATAGCGTCATTCGAAATGAAGTTCCAAGAAGGATCATCAAATGGTGCGCCAGACAACAGTGCCACTGTTGTATCGCTGTCCAAAAAGATTTCTTTAAGGTAATTGTCCATTTTGTATCTGGACAAATTGGTTGGCACACTGCCGATGTTGGGATTGACTTTTTCGCCTTCGGCCCACTTGGTAAGACCTAGCAATCCTTCTTGATTGAAATCATCCCTGACCATATGGGTCTGATCATCAAAAATAAACTGGCCCTTGTACTTAATCTTTCTGTCGCCTGCGGCGTCTTTGCTGGTTACTTCAGCAGCAGAGACATCAAACAAGTCGCCATACACCATATTCATTGCTGTGAATGAAGCAGCCATGCCAGACGCTGAAGCCAAAAAGGTTCGGCGACTGGTGTTGTGGCCCTTGGATTCTCTATCAGCAATTTCTTTGATTAAAAATTCAACTTTTTTCTGGCTGTCTGTTTGCGGTAAGGGGTTGTACTCACCATTTGAAACGACCTGTGTAGGGATGGGTGAGCGAAATGCTGCCTCGTCTGCAGGAAGGCATTCGTCAAACTCTCGCTCGGTCATGGACACACCAAAGGGGCGTTGCTTCTCTGTCATAAAGTCTCCTTAATTTAGTTGAACTCTCAGGAACCTCTGCCTGTGAAGTTACCGAAGTAGCTTTTATGACATGAGTAAATTCACTCTATGCCTTTAATAAGCATTGTCAATAAGCGAATTCCAATTAAAGGGTAAACATTTCTTAGGAGAATAAAATACCATCTTCTAAATAGTTAATTGGCACTCATTAGTCAAATTAAAACTCAAAATTTAATAAAGTTATTTTTTTTGAGCATGATCGAGAGTTATTGTTTATGGCTTCAAAGAGGGACCTGCGTATTAACTGGCTGCAAGGGCTTGATCGATGTCCCACAAAATATCGTCCAAGGTTTCCAAGCCCACACTCAAGCGAATCAAGTCGGGTGGCACACCCGCTGCGATTTGCTGCTCTTCGTTAAGCTGCCTGTGGGTGGTGGAAGCTGGGTGAATCACCAAGGTTTTAGCGTCACCGACATTGGCCAAGTGCGATAAAAATTCGACATTGTTGATAAAGCTTTGACCCGCGGCTGCACCGCCTTTGATACCAAAGCTCAACACCGCACCTGCCCCCTTTGGCATGTACTTTTGCACCAGCGCATGGTCGGGGTGCTCTGACAAGCCTGGGTAATTGACCCATGCCACCTTGGGATGTTGCTGCAAATGTTGGGCCACAGCCAGCGCGTTGCTGCAATGGCGGTCCATGCGTAGCGACAAAGTTTCCACCCCTTGCAACAGCAAAAACGCATTGAACGGCGAGAGGGCAGGGCCGAAGGTGCGCATGCCTTCCATGCGGCATTTCATGGTGAAGCCAAAGTCGCCAAACGTTTCAAAAAAGCGCACACCGTGGTAGCCAGGGGAGGGCTCGGTCATGGTGGCAAAGCGTCCGTTGTCCCAAGGGAACTTGCCTGACTCGACAATGACGCCACCCATGGTGGTGCCATGACCTCCAATGAACTTGGTGGCCGAGTGCAAGCTGATGGCAGCGCCCCAAGACAAGGGTTGGCACAGATAAGGGCTGGCAAAGGTGTTGTCAATAAAGAGCGGCACACCGGCTTGGTTGACCAGTTTGGCGACAGGCTCAATGTCCAGCACATTCAGCGAGGGGTTGCCCATGGTCTCGGCATACACAGCCTTGGTCTGCGGTGTGATGGCACGTGCGAAGTTCTCGGGGTCTGTGCTGTCGACAAAGGTGGTTTCTATGCCCAGTTTTTTGAAGTTCACACCGAGTTGGGTGTGCGTTCCGCCATAAAGCGTGCTAGCTGCCACGATGTGGTCACCAGCTTGGCAGACGTTGAGCAAGGCAATCATTTGCGCAGCCATGCCGCTGCCTGTGGCGACAGCGGCTCTGCCACCTTCGAGTGCTGCAATACGTTCTTCCAACACCGCTACCGTGGGATTGGACAAGCGGGAGTAGACGTTGCCAAAGGTTTGCAAGTTAAACAGGCTGGCTGCGTGTTCTGGACTGTCAAACACATAAGAAGTGGTTTGGTAGATGGGTACAGCACGGCTGCCGGTTGCGGCATCGGGTATTTGCCCTGCATGCAGGCTCAAGGTGTCAAAACCAAACTTGCGATCAGCCATGGTGTGTCAATGTGGGGGTAAAGGGCGACGGGCTGAAATCACGCCGGTGTTGACGCCAAACCAACCCAGTCCGCCAAACAAACGAGCATGTTCAATCTTGACACAGCGGTTCATGATGACCGTCAAACCGGCTTGTGTGGCAATGGCTTGCGCATCTTCGTTGATCACCCCTAACTGCAACCACAGCACTTTGGCGCCGATGTCGGCAGCCTCTTGGGCAATGCTTGGTGTATCGGCGGGTTTTCGAAACACATCCACAATATCTACGGGATGCGGTATGTCTTTCAAGCTGGGATAGCAGGTTTCACCCAGTATCTCGGGGTATTTGGGGTTCACGGGGATGATGCGGTAACCGTGTTCTTGCATGTACTTGGCAGCGAAGTACGAGGGGCGAAACCAATCAGCTGAGAGGCCGACCACTGCCAAGGTACGGTGATGGTTCAAAACGTGGCGAAGGGTTCGAATGTCGCTCATAAGAGTCATATTAGCCCAAAAACAGAATAAATTTGCTTTATTTCCAAATACAAGGCATAGTCAACGGCTTCGATTATCAAGTTTTTGTCGTTGTAGTTCGTTTCTAGTTCTGCCCCTTACACGGTATTTCTCCCTTCGTCTCATCGCTTTCTTGACCTTCGACCCCGAGGGGGGCTTCCCTTTTTTTTAAAGAAATGTAAGACATGGCAACAGGTACAGTGAAATGGTTTAACGAGTCCAAAGGTTTTGGTTTCATTACTCCCGAAGACGGCGGCAAAGATTTGTTCGCACACTTTTCAGCAATCCAAAATCAGGGTTTCAAGACCTTGGCAGAAGGTCAACGCGTCAGCTTTGACGTGACCACCGGCCCCAAAGGCTTGCAAGCTTCCAACATCAAATCCGCCGATTAAGCGCCAGACGCTTTAGGCCGGAAGATGTCCAAAGAAGAAATGCTGGAAATGTCCGGCATGGTGCGCGAGGTGCTCCCCGACTCGCGTTACCGTGTCACTTTGGACAACGGCCACGAACTCGTGGCCTACACCGCTGGCAAGATGCGTATGCACCACATTCGTATTTTGGCGGGCGACAAGGTCACATTGGAACTCTCTCCCTATGACATGACCAAGGGTCGCATCACTTTTCGTCATATCGAAGGCAAAGGACCCAGCGGTCCAAGAAAACGTCGGTTTTGACTCCCAGCCCAACCGATACAAGCGGTTTGGGCTACTTTGTCAAGCGAGAAACTGTCGCTATCGCAGGTGGCGCAGATTTGAATATTCGCTCCCTGCTAGACAAACAACAATGGCATGACCCTTTTGGTGAAGCCTTGGCATTGGGTGTGTCCTCCGCCACCTGGCCTTTGTTTGGTTTGGTGTGGCCCTCGGCACAAAAAATGGCCGATCTCATGCAAACATGGCCTTTGTATAATTTACGAGTTTTAGAAATTGGTTGTGGCTTAGCTTTGGCCAGTTTGGTCATCCATCGTCGTTTAGGCAATATCACGGCCTCCGACTGTCACCCCTACACCCAGCGTTTTTTAACTGCCAATTTGCTTTTAAATGCTTTGCCTGTGATGGCTTACCAAAGCGGTCATTGGGCACGCGAGAACCCGGCTTTGGGTGAATTCGATCTCATCATCGGCAGCGATGTGCTCTATGAACGAGATCACCCTGCGCAACTCGCTGACTTTATTCAGCGACATGCGGCGGACCATGCACAGGTGCTGATCATTGACCCCAACAGAGGGCAGCGCAGTGCCTTCAATAAGCGGATGGCTGTTCACGGTTTTGGCTTGAGTCGAAGCGACATCGTGTTGCCATTGCATGACCTGACGCCTTACCGAGGAAGTTTGCTGAATTACCAGCGGGATTAATTGCGAATCACGGCTTATTTAAGCTCGGCGGCGGCATGCAAATCGCGTTATTTCCTTTGACAGGAACTGCTTGGCCAAAGATGAAATCTGTTTTCAAAATGTTGAATACGGCACACGTTGCTCGTCCCTTCGGGGTATTGAACACCATATTGCATTGAGGTCGACCCTCGGAGCCTTTGCCCCATTGGGCTTTGACGAAGCTGACCTTGTCAATGGGTACGCCAAATTCTTTGGCAACGCCAGCCAAGTCGTTGCGGCTGTAGCCGCGAATCCGTTTGCAGTTGTCTTGGGATACATAGAGGAGCTGCGGGTGCGGATTGGCTGCCCAAGTGAAATTTTGCGTTGCCAGCAACACCCATAGACCAAGCAACAAACGCGAAAAACCTGAATGCATGGGTTACATTGTCACGCATGAATGACGAACACTTCATGCAACTCGCCTTAGCGCAAGCAGAACTGGCCGCTGCCCAAGGCGAAGTGCCCGTAGGGGCAGTGGTGGTTCACCAAGGCCAAGTGTTGGCACAAGCGCATAACGCACCCATAGGCTTGAACGACCCCACAGCCCATGCCGAGGTGTTGGTACTGCGAGCGGCTGCCCAGCGCTTGGGCAACTACCGTTTGGAAGATTGCACCTTGTATGTGACTTTGGAGCCTTGCGCCATGTGCGCAGGTGCCATGTTGAATGCCCGTTTGCCCCGCGTGGTGTGGGGAGCCACCGAGCCCAAAACTGGTGCTGCAGGGTCTGTGCTTGATGTGTTTGCCCAAGCACAGTTGAACCACCACACGCAGCACCTTGGAGGGGTGTTGGCCCGTCAATCCACCGCGTTGCTACAAGCGTTTTTTCAAACGCAACGAGCTACCCAAAAACAAGCCTCATCTTGGCATTTGAGAGACGATGTCCTTCGTACACCAGATACTTGCTTTGCTGATCTGCCTGACTACCCTTGGCAGCCAAATTACATCAACGATCTGCCCAGTCTGAATGGCCTTCGTCTGCATTACCTTGACGAGGGCCCCAAGGAGGCCCCAGTCACTTGGCTGTGTTTACACGGCAACCCCGCTTGGAGTTACCTTTACCGCAAAATGATTCCGGTGTTCTTGCAAGCGGGTCACCGTGTGGTGGCCCCCGATATGCCGGGCTTTGGCAAGAGCGATAAGCCCAAGAGGGACAGCGCCCACAGCTTTGACTGGCACCGCCAAGTGTTGCTGGAGTTTGTCGAGGCCTTGGATTTGCAGCACATCCACTTGGTGGTGCAAGACTGGGGCGGCATCTTAGGCCTGACCCTCCCCATGCAAGCGCCCAAGCGGCACCAAGGTTTGCTGGTGATGAACACCACCTTGGCGACTGCCCTGCAGCCTTTGAGCGCAGGCTTCTTGGCATGGCGTCAGATGTGCGCTGACAAGCCGCTCTTTGATGTGGGACGCTTGTTTGGGCGGGGCAATCCACACATGAGTGAGGCCGAATGCGCTGCCTACAACGCACCTTTTCCGGATGCAGGCCACCGCGCGGCTTTAAGGGCATTTCCTCCCATGGTGCCCGAGTTCGAGCACAGCGAGGGTGCTGATATTTCTCGTCAAACCCAAGCTTTTTGGCAGCATGAATGGACGGGCAAAAGCTTCATGGCCATAGGCGCACAAGACCCGGTGTTGGGTGAACCGGTGATGCAGGCTTTGCGCAAAAGCATTCGCCATTGTCCCGAAGCCATGGTGTTGCCCCAAGCGGGTCATTTCGTGCAAGAGCATGGCGAGGTCATTGCGCTGGCTGCCTTGAAGGCATTGGGGGCAGACACCCTCTAGACTATGCGCCTTTGTAGCCATGGCTTTTGAGCATTGAACACTCTATGCATATTTACCTGATTTCCCCCTCTGGCGCGGTGCGCGACAAAGCAGCTTTGCGACTGGGTGTTAAGCGACTGAAGCAACTCGGTCACGATGTGGAGCTGGACCCTGATGCGCTCAGCAGCGAGCAGCGCTTTGCGGGCGGCGACGATGCACGTGTGTTGGTGGTCGCGCGTGCTGCCGCCAGAGGTGCAGACATGGTGATGCTCACCCGTGGTGGCTACGGCCTCACAAGAATCCTGAAGCGCTTGCCCTACAAAGCCATTGCCGCCTCTATCAAGAGTGGTACGCAGTGGGTGGGGCACAGCGATTTCACAGCTTTGCAAATGGGCTTGATGGCCAAAACTGGCGCCAGCACCTGGGCGGGCCCCCATGCCTGTGCCGACTTTGGCGCCAAGACCATGGACGACATCACCTTGGCGTGTTTCGAGGACATGACCCAAGGGCGAGGCGAGGGCGCTGGCTGGAAGTTGCCCGCCAAGGACCTAGACCACTTGCCCAAAAAAGCTTTGCTGGCTGAAAACGCCACGCTGTGGGGTGGCAATTTAAGTGTGCTGTGCAGTTTGGTGGGTACGCCTTATTTTCCTAGCGTTCAAAGCGGCGTGCTGTTTTTGGAAGACGTGGCCGAGCATCCCTACCGCATAGAGCGCATGCTGACCCAACTCCTCCATGCGGGTGTGTTGGCGCAGCAAAAAGCCATTGTGTTGGGCGCTTTCACCGACTACAAGCTCACTCCCCACGACAAAGGCTTCAAGCTGCAAACCGTGGTGGACTGGTTACGCACACAAGTCAAAACACCGGTGCTGACCGGTTTGCCTTTTGGCCATGTGCCCACCAAGCTGTGTTTGCCTGTAGGTAAACCCATCACCTTGCTGCGAGAGGGCCGTGAAGCCTTTGTGCTGTGGTCCCATCCAGCACATACGCATGGGCATGGACACTGACGCCATCGTCATTGGTGCAGGTGTGGTGGGTTTGGCGGTAGCTCGGGCCTTGGCCTTGCAGTCGCCCGGCAAAAGCGTTTGGGTTTTAGAAGCCGCAGACGCCATCGGCACAGGCACCAGTTCTCGCAACAGCGAGGTTTTGCATGCCGGTATTTATTACCCTGCAGGCTCTTTGAAAGCCAAGCTGTGCGTCAAAGGCCATGGTCTGCTGACTGCCTATTTGCAAGAACGGGGCCTGCCGTTTTGGTTATGCGGCAAATTGATTGTGGCTACTTCCCATGATCAATTGCCTGCTCTCAAAGCTTTACAGGCTAAGGCATTGGCCAATGGCGTGGCGCTGACTTGGCTAGAAGCCGAACAGGCCTTGGCCATGGAACCGGCTTTGTCGTGTGTGGCTGCCTTGTATTCCCCACACACCGGCTTGGTTGACAGCCATGCGCTGATGCTGAGTTTGCAAGTCGATGTGGAAAACGCTGGTGGCATGGTGGTGTTGCACACCCGTGTGCAAAGTGCCCATCCCACAAGCCAAGGCTGGGAAGTCGTGACCGAAGACGGCACCCGTTTACACACCCCTGTGCTGGTCAACAATGCAGGCCTTGATGCGCCCTTGCTTGCCAAGCGTTTTGAAGGGCTTGCTTCAAAGCACATCCCCAAAGCGTTTTACGCCAAAGGCAATTATTTTTCTTTGACGGGTAAATCACCTTTTTCGCGCCTGATTTACCCCATGCCCAGCGAAGCAGGCTTGGGCGTTCACCTGACCTTGGACATGGGCAAGCAAGCCAAGTTTGGCCCCGACGTGGAATGGGTGTCAACAGCTGATGACTACACCGTGCACCCCGAGCGTGTTGTGCCCTTTGCCGACGAGATACGCCGCTACTGGCCCGGCTTGCCTGACAACGCTTTGCAACCGGCCTATGCCGGTATCCGCCCCAAACTCGTCGGTCCCGATTCGCCTGCCGCCGACTTTGTGGTGCAAGGCCCAGCCGTGCATGGGTTGCCTGGCTTGGTGAACTTGTTCGGCATCGAGTCACCAGGGCTCACCAGTTGTTTGGCGCTGGGCGAAGAAGTACTGCGGGCTTTGTCATAGCGCCTGCCTACAATCTATTTTTTTCTTATTGACCATCCGGAGTTTGCATGACCACTTACGACAGCCATTACATCAACGGTGCTTGGCACAAGGCGCACAACCCTGCGGTACTTGAGGTTCACGACTCCACCACCGAAGAGGTCATGGCCACCGTCCCCCAAGGCACGGCCGAGGAAGCCACCAAGGCTGTTTTGGCTGCACGTGCGGCTTTTCCCGCTTGGTCAGCTTTGAGCGTGGAAGAGCGCTGTGTGTACATCGACAAAATCGTTGCTGGCCTCAAAGCTCGTACTGATGAGATGGGCACCGCGATTGCCCGCGAGGTGGGCATGCCCATCAAGATGGCCAAGATGATTCAAGTCGGCGGCCCCGTTTTCAATTGGGGCAATGCTGCCAAAGCTGCCCGTGCCTTCCATTGGGAAGAGAAGGTTGGCAACTCGCGCGTGGTGCGTGAACCCATTGGTGTAGTGGGTTGCATCACCCCTTGGAACTTTCCTCTCAACCAAATCACTCTAAAAGTAGCACCTGCGCTGGCAGCGGGTTGCACCGTGGTCTTGAAGCCCAGCGAAATCGCCCCTGTCAACGCCATGATCTTGACCGAGATCATCCACGCGGCAGGACTGCCTGCAGGCGTGTTCAATTTAGTGAATGGCTTGGGGCCAGTGGTCGGCGAGGTCTTGGCCAGTCATCCTGAGGTAGACATGGTGAGCTTTACCGGCTCTACCCGCGCGGGCAAGCGTGTGGCAGAGTTGGCCGCTGCATCTGTCAAGCGCGTCACCCTGGAGTTGGGTGGCAAATCGGCCAGTGTCATCTTGCCCGACGCCGATTTGGCGGCAGCAGTCAAAGGCACGATTGGCGCATGTTTGCTCAACAGCGGGCAAACATGCTCGGCTCACACCCGGATGTTGGTGCCCGCCAAGCGTTACGACGAAGTGAAGGCCTTGGTGCAAGCGGCCATCGCCAAATTCACCTTGGGCCCGAGCTTGGACGAAAACACCCGCTTAGGCCCCTTGGTAAGTGCTGCACAGCGTGAGCGCGTTTTAGGTTTTATCCGACAAGGCTTGGAGGAGGGCGCTGAACTCGTCGCTGGTGGTGCCGACAAACCTGCTTTTGACTCGGGCTATTTTGTGCAACCCACGGTGTTGCGGGTTAGGCCCAACGATACCTTGGCAAGGGAAGAAATTTTCGGCCCTGTCTTGGTCATACTGACTTACGAAGACGAGGAAGAAGCGATTCGCATCGCCAACGACACGATTTACGGTTTGGGCGGTGGTGTGTGGAGCGAAGACCTTGACCATGCGGTGGCCGTGGCCAGACAAATTCGCACTGGGCAAGTCGACATCAATGGCGGCCCTTTTAACGGCAACGCCCCCTTTGGCGGCTACAAACAATCGGGCAATGGCCGTGAAAACGGGCGTTATGGTTTGGAAGAGTTCTTGGAATTCAAAGCCATGCAATTTCCCGTGGCAGCCAAAGCATGAAGGCGCGTTTGCTATGGGGGGCAGGGGGCTTATTGGCCTTGGTGCTGGTGGTGCTGGGCGCTGTCGGCGTTTACTTGATGAGAGCGCAACCCCAGCACGAGGGCACTTTGCGGCTTTCAGGCTTGAAGTCTGCAGTGAAAGTCTCGCGCGACGGTTCAGGTGTGGTGCATATCGAGGGAGACTCCATAACAGACACTGCTTTTGCGCTGGGCTTCACCCACGCCCAAGAACGTGGTTGGCAACTCGAGTTCAACCGCCGCATCATGCACGGCGAATTGGCCGAAATTTTGGGTGAGGCAGCGTTGCCCGTAGACAAACTTTTGCGCACTTTGGGAATTTACCAAGTGGCGCAAAAGCAGTACGCCGGTTACCCAGAGGATGTGAAAGCCACTTTGCAGGCCTACAGCAAAGGCATACAAGCGTTTTATGCCTCAGGCAGCCAAACCTTGTCGCCCGAGTTTTTGTTGCTGGGCACCAAGCCAGGTGGCCGATCAGGCGTGGCCTGGGAACCTGCCGACAGCGTGGGTTGGGCGCTAATGATGGCGCTGGATTTGGGCGGCAACTGGGGCCAAGAAATTGCACGCTTAAGTGTTGCCAAGGTGATGGACACCGAGCACTTGTGGCATCTGTACCCTGGCTACTCGGGCGAGGCCCCCGCTACCCAAGTGGATTTGTCCAAGTTGTACAAAGAGCTGGGTGTTTATTCAAACAAAGTCATATCCTCAGGTGTATCCAATTCTGCAACCCACGCCAGCTTGTCAGTCCCGTTTTTAGGTGAACCTGGCTTGGTGGAGGGCAAGGGTAGCAATAACTGGGTGATTTCGGGCGATCGCACCGTTTCGGGCAAGCCCTTGCTGGCCAACGACCCGCATTTGGGCTTGGGCACACCGGCTATTTGGTTTTACGCCCACCTGAAGTCACCCGAACAAAACGTCATAGGCGCCACCTTGCCTGGAATGCCATTGGTGGTCTTGGGCCACAACAACCATGTGGCTTGGGGCTTTACCAACACTGGCCCTGATGTGCAAGACCTGTATTTGGAAAAAATCAACCCTGTCAACCCATTGCAGTACCAAACACCTGATGGCTGGCAAGCTTTTGAGACGCGCCAAGAAAACATACGCGTCAAAGGCAAACCCGATGTGCTTCACACTGTTCGCCGCACACGCCATGGCCCTGTGTTGAGTGACGCGCAAAGCGCCCACGCTGACATCATCGACACCAGCAAGTTTGTTTTGGCCTTGCGCTGGGCGGCTTTGGACGATGACAACCATACTTTGGTAGCAGGTATGCGTGGCAGCCTGGTTTCCAGTGTCAAAGAATTTTTGGCAGCGTTCAAGGATTACCACTCACCCATGCAAAACGTGGTTTTGGCCGACGTCCAAGGCCATATCTCTTACAAAGCCATTGGCAAAGTGCCTGTTCGTAAGGCTGAAAACGATTTGATGGGCATGGCGCCTGCTCCTGGTTGGGACGCCAAATACGACTGGGCAGGGTGGTTGCCCATGGACCAAACCCCTGAAGACCATGGGCAAAAGGGTTGGATAGCCACGGCTAACCAACGCATCACCCCAGCAGGCTACCCCCATTTTTTAGGTCAAGACTGGGTGGCGCCACACCGCATGGACCGCATCACCCAAATGATCGAGGCCAAGCCTCAACACGATATCGAGAGCATGAAAACCATGCAAAACGATGTTTTGTCCTTGTCGACGCAGCGTTTGTTGCCGCATCTTTTGGCCGCTAAATCCGGCCATGCATTGGCGCCCGCGGCCTTGAAGGTATTGCAAAGTTTCAATGGCGAAATGAAGACCGATGGCTCGGCACCCTTAATTTTTGCTTATTGGGCCGACGAATTAACCCGCGCTTTGGTTGAACCCAAACTGGGCAAGGAATTGTTTCAATCGCAGTACGGTAAGCGCCATTTCCGTAGCTTTTTGGAAGACACCATGGCCAAGCAAGAAGCTTGGTGGTGCGCACCCAAGTCCTGTGGCGATCAAGCCAATGAGGCGTTCACCCGTGCCCTGGAACGTTTATCCAAGGACCAGGGCAAAGATGTGGCGCATTGGCAATGGGGTAAGGCACACATGGCCATCAGCAGCCATCGGCCCTTGGGTAAGTCGCTATTTTTGGCGAAATGGTTAGATGTGGTTGAGCCCAGCCCAGGAGACCCATTCACCGTCAATGTCGGTACTTATTGGCTCAATGAACCCCATGAGCCATTTGCCAGTCGCCATGCGCCATCGATGCGAGCCATTTACGACTTGAACGATTTGCAAAACTCTTTGTTCATTTACCAAACCGGCCAAAGTGGCGTGATTGGCTCCGAGCACTACAAAGACATGTCCCAAGAATGGGCTACGGGCCAATACAGACCGCTGCAAATGTCGCCGCAGATCAATGCCAGTCTGCTAACCCTTAAACCTTGATCATTTAATTGGTTTCATACGATGTATATTATGTTAACTAACTAAGATGCTGCTATGAAACTCCGTACAAAGCTCTGTTCCCTGTGTTTCTTGGGTTTGTCAATTGTTCAGGCGCAAGCCCAAGACAGCGACATGCTGATACAAAGCCGCACCATCAGCCAAGGTATGCTCAAAGAGCTTGGGCAAAAACTGCAATCGGCCATGGCCGAAGGTGGCGCAGTCAATGCTATTAGCGTGTGCAACACACAAGCACCAGAGATCGCTGACCGTGTGTCAGCACAAAACCAAGTCAAGCTCAGCCGCGTGGGCACACGCGCCAGAAACCCTGTCATGGGCGTGCCCAACGATTGGCAAGCCAAGGCTTTGGCACAGTTTGATGCGGGTTTGGCTCGCGGCGACAAACCAGCAGACATGGAATTTTCGCAAACCATCACGAAAGCAGATGGCAGCAAGGAATTCCATTTCGCCAAGCCCATCGTCTTGCAACCCATGTGTGTGGCTTGTCATGGGGGTCCAGAGCAAATCAGTCCTGAAGTTAAAAGCAAACTCAGCGAGCTGTACCCTAATGACAAGGCGGTGAATTACCAGCCTGGTCAACTGCGTGGCGCGGTGGTTTTAAGTCGCTCAGTGCCCTGAATTTTCAGGGTTTTGCAGGGTATTTTTGGTTCCAAGCGGCTTCAAAAGCCTCTATATATTGCGCAGATTCAGGTTTATTGGCCTTGCGTGAAAACTCCAAGGCATTGATACCCAACTGGTTTTTGATGCGCGGGTCAGCGCCCTCTTCCAATAGCAATTTGGTGGCCATAGGTGTACCGTAATGCGCTGCCATCATGAGTGGCGTCGTGCCATTGGGTGACTCGGCGTCAAGGTAAGCGTGGTTTTCAATCAGCAACCTCATGATGTCGATGTTTCCCTTGGTAGCTGCGTAATGCAGCGGCGTCCAGCCTTTTTGGTTCACATCAGCGCCCCGCTCCACCAGCCTTAGCGCCCAATCCAACTGATTGGTGATGGCAGCCAGCATCAACGGGGTTTCCATTTGAGGGTTATGGATGCTCAGGTTGGTGGTTTTCCACTCCATCAGCACTTCAGCCACTTTGCGGGACGACTTTTGCATGGCCAGCATCAACGCCGGTTGGCCTTGGAGGTTGGGGCTGTCAGGGTCAAAACCACGTTGCAAAAGTGCAGTCACCACCTCGGCATTGTCTGACTCTATGGCTTTGAAAAAATCCTCATAGGAACCTGCTTTTACAGAAAAATATATAATAAAAACAAGACTGAAAATAATATATTTAAAGTAATACTTCAACTTAAAACCCCTTGAAACAAGCGATCAAAATTGGCTGAAGTTTGCATGCCCACCTCCTGCTCATCAAGATTGCGCAGGATGGCGATCTGTTTGGCCACCCAAGGTACAAAAGAGGGGTTGTTGGTCTTGCCTCTGTGCGGAACAGGCGCAAGGTAGGGGCTGTCGGTCTCAATCAATATCCGGTCCAAAGGCATCCAAACCGCAATATCGCGCAAATCTTGTGCGTTTTTGAAGGTCAATATGCCTGAAAAAGAGATGTAAAAGCCCAAGTCCAACGCCGCACGCGCTACTTCAGCGGTTTCGGTGAAGCAATGGAAAACACCGCCTACAGCCTTATTTCCCCCGTCTTCGCCCTCTTCTTTCAATATGGCCAAGGTGTCGGCGCTGGCGCTGCGGGTGTGAATCACCAAGGGCAGGCGCAGACTTTGGGCACATCGGATGTGGCGCCTAAAGCGCTCGCGCTGCCATTCCATGTCTGCCACAGTTCGCTCGCCCAAACGAAAATAGTCCAAACCAGTTTCGCCAATGCCCACCACTTTGGGTTGTTTGCCCATGGCCAGTAAATCGGCCAAAGTCGGTTCTTGAACGCCCTCTTCGTCGGGGTGAACGCCCGCGGTGCACCAAAAATTGTCATGCGCCACTGCCATGGCGTTGACATCGGCAAAGGTTTCCATTTGGGTGCTGATCAGCAAGGCTCGGGAGACCTGCGCTTCTTGCATGGCTTGGCGGATATCGCCCAAATTGGCTTGAAGTTCTGGGAAATTCAGGTGGCAATGCGAGTCGGTGTACATGGTTCAGGCGGCATTCAAGGCGCGTTGCGCACGGCTGACCCAAGCCTGCAACAAAAGGCCTGGGTTAAAAGGATGGTCCACGGTGCGGGCGCTGTCCATCAACTCCCGAGACCACTGGGTGAGCGTGTTCAAACCCGAGGGTTTGGGCAAATCAGCTGTTTCAAAATAGCGAGGCTTTGCGCCACAGGCCAAGGCTTGCATATCGTGGCAAAGCTTTTGCAGCACCGACAAGACCATGGCAGGTGCAGCGTCGACCAGCCAACCGGCCTCCCCGCGCAGCAGCAACTTGGGCAAAGCAGCCCAATCTTTGGCTTTCAAGCCGTCGTTGAAAAAGGCCAATGCGTCATGGGCTCTGCCACCGGCGGCGCGAAGCAGCGCAACAGCCTCAGCAGGTGGCACCGATTGCACGGTCAGCCAAGCCAAAGCCGGCGCAGTTTCAGGCCAATTCAAGGTATAGATCAAACAACGGCTTCGAATGGTGGGCAGCAATTCGTGTGCTGCGGAGGTAGCCAAAATGAAGCGGGTGTCGGGTGGCGGCTCTTCCAAGGTTTTGAGCAAGGTGTTGGCGGTCACCGTGTTCATTTGCTCAGCGGGGTAAATCAGCACGACTTTGCCGCGTTCGCCTGAGCGCGTCATATGGCAAAAGTCCAGCATCTCGCGCATGGCGTCCACCCGAATCTCTCGGCTGGGCTTGCGCTTTTTGTCGTCGATCTCTTTTTGGGCTTTTTCACCCAGCGGCCATTCCCGATCTAAGGCCTCAGTCTCGGGCATCAGAACCCTGAAGTCTGCATGGACCCGAACACCAATGCCGTGGCAACTGGGGCATTGGCCACAAGCGCCTTGCGCCGTGGGGGTCTGACACAGCCAGCCTTGGGCTAACGCCAAGGAGAGCTGGTATTGCCCCAAGCCCGAAGAGCCTTGGATCAACCATGCATGTCCCGCGCGGGGCAGCAGATTTTCCAAAGAAGTTTGTAACCAAGGTGCCAATGGGTTCATGAAGGAATTTTGAGGTTTAAACGCTCATGCAACACCCGCATCACTTGCTCGCGGACCTGTTCAAGACTGGCCGAGGCATCAATCCGAGCAAATCGTTCGGTATCTGCTTGCAAGCGATCGGTATAGCCTTGGTGAACCTTGGCAAAAAACGCGGCAGGCTGGGCTTCAAAACGATCAGGAACACGGGCGTTGCTCAGGCGCTCGGCGGCAATGGAGGGGTCCAGCGAAAACCACAAGGTGAGGTCGGGTTGGCGCACCCCCCCATTGGGCAATGATTGAACCCAATGCTCCAGTTGCTTTAACACGCTCAAGTCAAAACCGCGTCCAGCGCCTTGGTAGGCAAAAGTGGCATCGGTGAAGCGGTCGCAAACCACTACATCGCCTCGGGCCAATGCGGGTTCAATCACCTGTTGCAAATGATCGCGCCGCGCGGCAAACATCAGCAGCACTTCGCTTAAAGAGTCCATGTTGACGTGCAAGACCATGTCACGCAGCTTTTCAGCCAAAGGGGTGCCGCCAGGTTCGCGGGTCAGCACCACTTGGCGTTTGGCTTTAGAGAAAGCATCTGCCACAGCTTGAACATGGCTGGATTTGCCTGCGCCGTCTATGCCTTCAAAGCTGATGAAAATCCCAGGGTTCATGCCGCTTATTGTGCCTTGGGCGGGTTGCGCTGGTAACGGTCCACGGCGGCGTTGTGCTTGTCCAAGGTTTCGCTGAATTCGCTGCTGCCGTCACCCCGCGCCACAAAGTAAAGAGCTTTGCTGGTGGCGGGTTGAAGTGTCGCCAAAAGTGCGGCTTTGCCCGGCATGGCGATGGGCGTGGGCGGCAAGCCTTTGTGCACATAGGTGTTCCAAGGATGTTTGGTTTGCAAGTCGACGCGGCGTAAATTGCCGTCGAAGTCAGCCCCCATGCCGTAAATGACGGTCGGGTCGGTTTGCAAGGGCATATTGATGCGCAAGCGGTTGTGGAAGACGCTGGCGATCATGGCGCGGTCCGAGGGCTTACCGGTTTCTTTCTCCACAATGCTGGCCAAGATCAAAGCTTCTTGCGGGTTTTGCAAAGGCAAGCCCATGTCGCGCTTGGCCCAGGCCTGAGCCAACTGCTTGTCCATGGCGTGTAAAGCACGGCGCAACACAGCCACATCGCTGCTGCCTTTGCCAACCATATAAGTGTCTGGAAAAAACCGCCCTTCAGCAGGAACGTCAGCAAGACCTAAGCGGCGCATCAACTCTTCATCGGTGTCGCCTTGGGTGTCATGCTTTAAAAATTCCGCCTTGGCCAAGGCTTGACGCCATTGGCGCAGAGTCCAGCCCTCTACCAAGGTGATGGCTTTCAGGTTTTCTTCGCCGCGTACCAGTTTTTGCAGCAATTCCCAAGCGGTGGTGGTGTTGGCGACTTCATAACTGCCTGCGCGAATCAGCTTGGACTGACCGCTGAACCTGAACATGTAATACATCAGCGTGGGCGACACATCGATGCCCGACTCGGCTATTTGGCTGGCCACCATGCGCGGCGTTGAGCCTGAGGAAACCGAGAGATCAACCGTCTGGGTAGCCATGGGCAAGGGGCGCAACACCCACCAAGCGGCCGCGCCCGCAATGATCAGCGCCATGCCTGTTGTCAGCCAAAGGCTGCTCCAAAACCATTTCATTGCCGCTCCTGCGGTGTCAAAAGATGCGGCCATGATAATAGAGGCATGAATACTTTTATTGCTCTCCCTGACTTGCTGGGCTCTGCCCAAGGTAGCTGCGCCCTGCCCCACCTTGGCATCATCCATGCTCAAGGCGCAGACGCCGCCAACTTTTTGCACAACCAACTGAGCAACGATTTTTTGCTCTTACCTCTCCATCAAGCCCGTTTGGCAGCGTTTTGCAACGCCAAAGGCCGGATGCAAGCGAGTTTCATTGGCTTCAAAACTTCGCCGGAAAATGTCTGGTTGGTGTTGCGACAAGACCTGCTGGCGCAAACCTTGAAGCGATTGCGCATGTTTGTGCTTCGCGCCAAGGTGGTGATGAACGATGTGTCGCAGCAGTACGAGGTGCGTGGTCTGTTGGGGGAGGCGGTGCCTGCTTCGTTGGCCCCAGATCCATGGTCTTTGCATGTGCAAGACCCTGCCTCAAACGTGCGGCTTTACCCCGCTCAGGGTCAAGGCCGTGCTTTGCAGATCGTGCCAGTGGGTACTGCGTTATCGACGGCTGCATTGGACCTTCAAGATTGGCTGTTGTCCGAGGTCTTGAGTGGCGTGGCAGATGTGCAAGCCGCCACCTTCGAGTCTTTTGTCCCGCAAATGCTGAACTATGAATCGGTAGACGGCGTGAATTTCAAAAAGGGCTGCTACCCCGGTCAAGAGGTAGTGGCTCGCAGCCAGTTTCGCGGCACCTTAAAGCGTCGTGCCTACCTTGCTTCGTCTACTTCGGCATTGAAAGCCGGTGAAGAGGTGTTCAGCGCCAGTGACTCTAGTCAACCTTCTGGCTTGGTGGCACAAGCTTGTCACCACTCCTCTCATGGCCATTGGGCTTTGGTGTGTTTGCAAAACAGCGTTTTCGAGGATGGGGCGGGCGGATTAACCACCGCTCAAGGCTCGAGCTTGACCTTGCATCCCCTGCCTTACGAATTGCGGGACGATATCTAAGCTTCGCGCAGTGACGCAATTTGCCCCGTGACATCACTAGCCACTTGAAAAGCCTCAGAGGCAGGCGATGAAAAGCGCAAAGAAGATAAAAATTGCAGCCTTCCTTTGGCAGTGCCGACCACTTGGTGCAGGGGATGGTTTTTAAATGCCCACTCGTTCGCCAAGGCATGACCTAATGCAGGGCCGTAGCGTGAGGTTGCACTTGCCAAAATATCCGCTTCGTTAATTAACACACAAGCCCAATCCAAGTTCATTTCAAACGCAACGCCTTGAACTTTGTCATGGTTGCCAGTCACAAGCGCAGGGTCGGTGCGCAAAATCAACTCACGCACACGATGTAACCAAACCACGTCGATACCCAAAGGGGTGGCAATGTATTGCATTTCCTTGGCCGAGCGTCTCTCGAACTCTTGCAAAAAACCATTTGCTCCACCAGGGTGCAGCACATCATGGGAGGTCACGGCAAACAGAAAAGCAGCAGCCCATTCATCATCCACCACAATATTTTTCTTCTGTAGTGCCTGAATCAAAAGACAAATGGCTGTTAGCGCGTCAGCGGTGTGAAGACGGTTGTGGTAAAGCGGTTCATAGTCTGCAGCCAGCGCCACTTGTTCAATGTGGGCAGACATCGCCAGCGCAGCCTGCAACAACTTATGGCACGTACTGCCAACCGTTGGTGTCTTCTGGGGCCACAGTCTTTGGATACAGGCGTTCAGCACTACCGGCAAGCCAGGCCAAGCATTCGGCCATTTGCTGCGCAAATTGTGCAAAGTGGCTGCGTACAACTGCGCCCAATCTTCGGAACTAGGTGGCAGAGCTGTATTCAAAGGCATGTCACTCATCTTGCTTATCAGCCCATGGGAGCACGTAGAACGTTATGCATGTTTTGTTGCAGCAAAAGCGCTTCAAAAATAGGAACCAGCAAAGGAGAAGCTTCGGATAACAAGCGGTTGGCCTCTGCACTTGCTATTTGTGTGCAGCTCACGTCATTCAAGGCTTGGGCGGAGGCACCGCGTATGCCGCCCTTCAAAAATGCTTGCTCACCAAATGATTCACCTTTAGAGATTTGCGCAAAAGCATTTCCTTGGCCGTCTAGCAATTGAACAATGCCTTCTTGGATGAAATAAAGATGGTCCGCTGCTTCCCCTGCATTGAAAATACGCTGACCTGCATCGAAGGTGACTGTGGGAAATTCGCTCAAAGAACCCCCTTGGGCAACTCTTTCAAGGCCAAGGTCCGTTTCACCGTGGTGCGAATGGTTTGCCGAATGGCATGGGGCAAGTTGGGAACCATGTGATCGACTTTGTGTAATGGAATGATGCGGGCTTGTACAGGCGTCACAGTGACAACCGTTTTGGGCGCTGGCAAACCCGCCAAGCCTTCTGCAAGGCACAACACACTCCCAGGACCCAGGCGCTCGATGATTTGGCCATTCACTGCCAACAAACTGCCGGAAACGATGAAATAAGCCACCGCCACATCCTCGCCTTGCTGAAAAATTTTCTTCTTAGCCTCGAAGCTGGCTGTACTCAAAAATTTGCTGCCCCATAGGCTGAAATACAAACGCTCATTGCTGCTCAGTTTTCCTGAAGCAAAAATATCCATGCTCTTTGGTGAATTGGCGTCCACCACGCCCAACTCTTTTAGGTGGTCAACATCAATTTCAAAGCTGGCAGAAAGCTCGGTCATGCTGTGGCGTCTTTTGCGTCAAGTTTTTCCAATTGTGCCACCAGTGTTTTGAGTTGCATGGCGATCAGTTGTCGGTCGTCGTGGTTTAAATACTGAGGCGACAAATCAATGTGAACCCCTTGTGGGTGTTTCAAGCGCAAGGGTTTGTCAAGCTCTGCTTTTCGGGCGCGAATGGCATAAGTGCGAATGGTGCGGTCTATGCCTTTCAAACTAACTGCTTGGCGCTCTTCTACTTCAACCAAGTCATCCACCTGAACATAGGTTTCGTGGCTGATGAGAATGCCACCGGGGTCGGAACTGGACTCCAAACGCTGAGCCACATTCACTTCGCCACCAATGATGGTGTAGCTCAAACGCTGGTCCGAGCCGAAGTTGCCCACATTGCAATAGCCGGTGTTGATGCCAATGCGAATGACAAAAGGGTGCTCGAACCCACGCTCACGCCAACGGTTTTGCAATACCACCATGCGCTCTTGCATTTCCAATGCCATTTCTACGCAGGCTCGCGCATCTTCTTTCACGCCTTTAGATTCAGGGTCGCCGAAAAAAAGCATCACTGCGTCGCCAATGTATTTGTCGATGGTGGCGCCATAGGACAAAGCAATTTGCGTCATCTCTGAAAAATACTCGTTCAGGTATTCGGTGAGTGACTCGGGTTGCAGCGACTCTGCAGTACGCGTGAAGTCTTTGATGTCGCTGAAAAAAACCGTGAGTTTTTTACGCTGCGTGGTGATTTGGGTGTCGTACTTTCCCGCAAACAAAGCGTCGTGAATTTGCGGTGGCAAGTACTTGGCGAGTTGGTGCGACAAGCCCTCTAAGCGACTACGTTGCTGTTCAAGTTCTAAAGTTTGGGTTTTCAGGTTGCGGTTGAGTTTGACCAAGCGCTGCTCTTGCCGGTCGGAGTGACGGGTCAAGTCTTCGTTTTCACGAACCAGTTTAGAAAAACGGTCAAACAAACGTTCGGCAAACGCTTTGATTGCTTCTTGGTCTGCACTCTCAAGAATCGCTTGGCCTTCGGCCAGCAATAATTTTTCTCGATCGTAAAGATCAAAGACGTCTTCAGCCATGCTGTTCAACTGTGAAATTCAATGCTTGAAACCGGTCTTTGAAGTCTTCGCCGAGTTCTTGCATGATGTCGTCATCGGCTTCTGCCTTCCATGTCACTTGCACCTCGTTCCCTGCTTGGCGGTAGGCGTCTATGCCTTCAAAAATACGGTACATCGCTTTGATGCTGGAACTGTTGATGTAAACCATGGCCATCTCAACTTCGAGCTTGCCCTTGGTTGTGGTGGCCAATTGGTTGATGGCGGATATCACCTCTCCATAAAAAGCCGATACATCTTCGGGGAAAGACTCTCCTACGATACTCAACTTCAATGGGTCATGGGTAAGGGAGATGGCGGGTGTGCGGTCTGTGGCTGCGATATGCATGTCTTGTCCTTAAATGGTTGCTGCTAATATGAAATCAACACTGCTGTCATCCACATCGACAAATGTGTAACTGATGGGTTGAGTGGATCTGCGGGCAATCTCCAGTAAACCCAGTCCGGAGCCTGGTCCCTCATGTTCGGTTGCCTGTGACATGCCGTCTCTGTAAAGCTGACGTATGGTGTCTTTGTCAGCCCCTTCAATTTGTGCGAGCCTGTCCTTCAAACCTTGGGTCTTGTCCTTTTCAATGCGGTTGCCGCACATGATGGTGATTTCTTTTTCATGCTCGGTGATCAAAATCATGCCCATGTTTTCCGCGTGCTCTTTGCCGTGCCAAATCAGGTTTTGCACACCCTCCATGAACACAGCAAAAATCAGTTTCGAGCGTTTGACATCGTCATTGGCCACTAGGCGCTCTTTGAGCAAATCGGCCAAGGTGACCATCAGGTCGTCAGAGACCGTGCCGTTGTAGGCCATGATCACATGGTTTTGGCGCAAACTGTTGCGCAACAAAATGGCTTGAGATAAATCCATGTTTACTTTTCCTTTTTCAATCCGGAATTTTCAAAGTCGAAATACCACTGCGGTGAGGTCGTCGCGTCTTGTTTCACTGCCCTGCCAAGCGAGAAAATCATTTTTAAGCATATATGCAATGTAATCGGCATCG
>CAMATW010000039.1 GCA_945861305.1 Bordetella parapertussis
GAATGTTGTGATTCCTTTCGACAACCAGCATAAGCACTATGGAAAAGGGCAAACAGAAGCCGAAATATTTTTACAGCCAGGTAAATACAAATTGACTTTGCAATTTGGGGATGGTGCCCACCGCTCGTATGGAGCAGCGTTTAGAAAAATAATTTCAATCAATGTAGTTGGTAAACCCTGAAGCCCACTCCATCTCTGAATTTAAAGTGCTTAGGTTTTCGGATTAAGGAGATAAACAATATGTGCCTTCCATTGGTGCAAACTTCAAATGCACATCGGGAAATTTCTATAAAGCCTGAACCCGTGCTGTGAGATTAAAGCAGATGGACTGCATATTCATCCTACTAGTATTTGCAAATATTGATCCAGTGACAAGCCGGAATAAAGCAAAGCTACTATCCAAACACTGAGTAGGCACAATAAAACAAACAACAGCGCTAAACCTGCAATTAAAATGAAAGTACTGCCATGCAAGCCAAGAATGAAATTTAGAGTTTGTTTAAATGTCATCAATTTATAATTAACTTTATGATCTCTCTTAAGTGGCTATATTGCCAAGAATTATCAGTTGTACACCTTTTAATGAGAGTGTCAATAGTCAAACTGGCGGTAATCTACCGCTTTGCTCAAAAGCTAATGTCAAAAGATTTGGCTTACTTCAATCTATAGGTAAAAGTGATACAGCTAAGCCAACTGCATGTTTCGCATTGTCACAAATACCGTTTGCACCGAAGCCATTTGCGTCTAATTTTTTTGCAGCGAATATTGGGCCACCTAACAAAACAACTATTCGCGGATTGAGAGATAAGCTTTTAAATTGATCTATCAAATCAGCTAAATTTGTGAGCTGTTGATCAATGCTTAGAGACAATCCGACCACATCAAACCATTCATTGCTAACGGTCTGAACAAGTTCATTGGCTGAGGATGAAATTGCAACCATGACCTGCCAGTCTTCTTTACGGAAAAAATCAGCCACGATACTCGTGCCCAGCATATGCATAGATCCGGGTGCAGAAGCTATCATCACTCGTCTAGCTTTAGCTTTGACAAATTGACCTGATTTTTTGGTAAATCGAATTTCATTTGCAATCGAATGCAATCGAACCAAACCCAGGTTGACTTGAGAAAAATCCATTCGGTCATCATCCCATTGGGATCCAAGATATTGAGCTGCAGGGGTGATCAGTTCTAAAAAAATATCTTCTGTGCTTAAGCCTGCATCTAGAAAGTCATCGACAAAAAATTGCGCATCTTTTGAGGATTCTGATACACAAAGATCTATAAACATCTCTATTTCTTGTTGGGAAGGCTTTGCGTGTGATGAAGAGACCAAACTCAGATGAGGTCTACAAATCCGCTCAGAATTTAGTAAGCCGGGAATGATCTGTGACTCTACGATGGACAAGATAGAGGATTGGCAATCGGAATGCGAATGCATTGAATTTTGGGAGGACATGTGCTGTGCCATCACAAAGTAAATTTGCATTTACTGTTCAGCCCAGCACCGCCATATATTTCTAGTGAAGCTGTATCGATTCGCTTTTGAAGTATTGCACCTTGATTAATTGAGCTCATTAGTTCACTCCTTTAAATGCTGATGATCGTGCTTTCAATAGAAATATATTGACTTTGTCCGTGACAAAATAGATCGGACAAATGTTTATTTAACTGTTACCGTGAATAATCATGCCTACCAACCCATTTTTTTCTCCATCTGAAATCGAGCGTGAAACGGGATTTGGAAAAGAACAATTGCGAAAGTGGCGCTCGAGATATGGTTTTCCTCCAAGGGAATCCAGCCCTGATGGCCAGTCGATCTACTCATTCAAGACTGTCGATCAGCTTCACCTCATAAAACGTTTGCTCGAAGCAGGCTTTCGGCCGTATCAAGTCGTAGGCAAAACAGTCTTAGAACTTGAAAAGCTGAAATTTCAGCTGGGACTGAATATTAAGGATGAAACACCAGATGAATTAACCAATAAGTTGATTGAGTTCATCAAGCTTACTGACCTTAAAGGATTTACAGCACTTTTAAAGAAGAAGCGACTCACACAAACCATGTTTGATTTTATTCAAAATACGATCACTCCACTGATGGTCAGTATTGGAAATGCTTGGAGTCGTGATGAAATTGATATTCACCATGAGCACCTTTGCACTGCTTGTATCGAACGCTATTTGCAGTCAGAGATTCTCAAATTTCTACCCAGAAAAGGTTTACCGATTATTTTATTTTCACTACCACCAGGAGAGAATCATTTGCTTGGCCTGTTGATGGTAGAGGCTGTGATGGCTGAACGGGGCGTCACCACAATCAATATTGGATCTCATATCCCGCTAAATAATCTTAAGCTAGCTGCTATTTCATGCAAGTCTGATGTGGTTGCACTTTCCTTTAGTTTTGCACATCCAGCTCGAGATGTATTGCCAACACTTGTACATTTTCGGCGTTTGCTTCCGCTGAATATTCAGATCTGGGCAGGTGGCGCGGGAATTTCCATCATTAGAAAGAAACCTCAAGGCGTGAAAATGTTCTTCGATCTTAATGAAGCAATTCTTGCTCTGAACGATATTCCTATTCAGTAAGTTATTTTTGGTAGGAATACCGCGACTCTGTTAGCAGAATCTGAATACCACGGCCGTCACGGGCTCTACTTCTTTTCAAGCTTTGCTTCAAGCATGTCACGATTTTTTAAAGCGGTTTCATCACCATTTTTTAACGCTTTTCTAAAGTACATAAGGGCTTTTGATTCATCCTCATTAACACCTTGACCATGTTCAAACATAAATCCAAGGGCAGACTGTGCATGCGCATTTTCTTGCTCTGCAGCTAGCAAGAGCCAATGCATGGCTTGTGGGTAGTCTCTGTCTCGGCCCAATCCATTTTGAAGCATGAAACCCACTTTGTACTGACCTTCTGCATTACCGTGAGAAGCCGCCATTTTGTAATAGCGCATGGCCTTATCATGACTTTGCTCTACACCTGTACCACTTTGATACATGACCCCAATGCTGATTTGAGCAGCGGCATGGCCTGTTTCTGATGCCAAGCCATACCAACGCAAAGCTTCTGACAGGTCTTTTTTAATAGTATTTCCTTTGCTATAGATTACCCCCAGTCGGAAATAAGCCTCTTTATGTTTGTGTTGAGCAGCTAATTTGTACCAACGGACCGCCTCCACATCATCTTGTTCAACACCATGGCTGTTTTCATACATGCCGCCCAGCCCATACATGGCATCAGCATTGTCTTTTTTAGCTGCTAATTTATAACAACGCATTGCTTCCTTGAAGTCTTCCTTTATTCCTTTGCCGCATTCAAACATCACACCGAGCATGCATTGGGCTGGACTATGTTCTTTGGCAGCAGCTAATTGAAAGTAGCGCAATGCCTCTTTATCGTTTTGTGCCGTACCTTGACCTTTTAAAGACATATCACCCAAGAAGAATTCAGACTCAGTATGTTCCTTTGTCGCGGCCAACTTGAAAAACTTAAATGCTTCAGAAAAGTTTTGCTTAACTGCTTGCCCTTTGTAGTGGATAACAGCCGCCAGAAATTGCGCTTCTGAATCACCTTTGATTGCGGCTTCTTCACATTTCTTAACCTCGATGGCAATCGCTGTAGTAATTTCCAATTGTTGTTTGAGTAATTCCTCTAGTTTGGTCATAACTTAATCCGCCCTTTAATTAATTTGAAAAAACGGCTGTCACATCGTCCCTTCGACTATCTGTACCCTGCCAAGCCGCATAGTCAGCATGAACAGTTTCGGCAACAAGCCTCTATTATGGACCAATCAACACGGATTACTGGTTCGGTATTAACCTACCCTTTTTCATCAGCGCAACCATGCACTTTGTTTGACCTGAATCAAAAGTTGATATTAAAAAAGCGTTTCGGTACCTAGAAATAGTCAATCTGTGAATTAAAATAACCCACATGGGAAGACATCTTGAATTCGATATCAGCAAGGCTAAAAATGCCGCTACACAGCTCTTTTGGAGTAAAGGTTATCAAGCGGCAACGCTTGAGTTGCTCTGCGAGCATATGGACATATCCAGAAGTAGTTTTTATGCAACCATGGGTGACAAGAGAACGCTTTTTATAGCTTGCGTTCAGGTCTACCATGAGAATTGGAAAAATAAGTTTTCTAAAATTTCAACTTTAGATCAACTTAAGCAACTAGCCATTTCATGGTTTGTCGAGTCGAAAAGTCCTAAAGCGCATATTGGTTGCATGCTGATCAACACCGCCACTGAAATGGCAGATGTGGATGACGAACTTGTTGAACTATTGCAAAAAATGATCAAGATCCATATACAGTGTCGAGTTGACTGTTTTCAGCGCATGGGTTGCTCCAAACCACAAGCTGTTCGTTTGGGGCAGTTCTATCAAGTTTTTGTTGAAGGCCTGTTGATGAGCAGCCGCAGAAGAGTCCCCAGTCAGAAGCTCAAGTCTGTCATTGAAACAACTTTTGCTTTTATTGAATCTGATATCAACCAATATCAGGCTGCATAGAAGTACTGATTTATTCGGGTATTGGCTTGTTCCGCCTGATTGAGGGGGGGGTGTAAATTGCAGGACAATTAATACCATGAGCACCTTCACCCCTGTTCACCTTTCTCCTGCTTGGCTTTCGTTGCAAAGCTTGGCGCTAGCCAACCTACCTTCGCTGCATACGCTCCTGACAGACGCTTCACGCAGCTCATCTATGCACCTGCAGGCCTGTGGCATTCACATGGACTTCACGCATCAGCAGATAAATGGACCCGTGCTGCAGGCTTTACAAACGCTGGCCAAGGACCGCCACGTCGATGTACAACTGCGCGCCATGTTTGAAGCAAAGGCGATCAACACGACCGAACACCGCAGCGCACTGCATGTCGCTTTGCGCGGCAGCCACTTGAGCAATCCACCATGGGGCCTAGCTGTTTCTTTGCAGGTTAAATCGCAGTTAGACAGGGTTTGTGATTTTGCAGAAAAAATGCGCTCTGGCAATTGCAAAGGCTACAACGACTTGGCGATCACCGATGTGGTGAACATCGGTATTGGCGGCTCAGATTTGGGGCCACGCATGGCGACAATGGCTTTGCAAAATGCTGCTGACCCAACTGTGCGTGTGCATTTCGTCTCCAATGTAGACGCTTGGAGCTTGCAGCAAACTTTGCACAAGCTAAAGCCCGCAACCACCGCCTTTGTAGTCCAAAGCAAATCATTTTCCACGCAAGAAACAATCACGCTTGCAGCTTCTGCGCGGCGGTGGTTAAGCGATGGCGGTTGCCCCGCCAAACTGTTGCCTCGTCACCTGATGGCGGTGACCGCCAAACCTGCACTGGCCTTGACCCAAGGGTTTGAAGCAGGCCACGTTTTTGAGTTTTGGGACTGGGTGGGTGGTCGTTACTCTCTATGGTCTGCGATAGGTTTGCCTTTGGCTATCGCCATAGGTGCCAAGGCTTACCGCGATATGTTGCAAGGCGCTTGCGATATGGATGCACACGTTCAAAGTGCTGAGCCTGACAGCAATATGCCCCTGCTCATGGCCTTGCTAGGCATTTGGAACCGCAATTTCTTGGGCGCTGATTCACTGCACATCGCGCCTTATGCGTCGTGTTTAGGAATGTTGGTACCTTATTTGCAACAAATGGACATGGAGTCCAACGGCAAATCGACACATATCGATGGCACGGCGGTTCAGGTAGGAACTTCGCCCGTGTTGTGGGGTGGCTTAGGGATAGACGGGCAACACGCTTATTTCCAGATGATTCACCAAGGCACGCACTTGGTCGCCACCGATTTCATTGGTGTTAAAACTGAAGCCTCTGATTTACCTTTGGCCGCAGAACACCACCGCGTGGTCATGCTGAATATGAATGCGCAGGCGCAGGCCTTGGCCATCGGCAGAACCGTTGAAGAAAGCAAGGCTTTGCTCATCAAGGAGGGAATGACTGAGAGTGAGGCCACCCAACTGGCGCCACACCGCAGCTATGCGGGCAACCGCCCGTCCACCACCTTGTGGCTAGAGGCCACCACGCCACATACTTTGGGCGCACTGATGGCCATGTATGAGCACAAGGTTTTTTACCAAGCAGCTATTTGGGGCATCAATGCCTTCGACCAATGGGGCGTAGAGCTTGGCAAAACTTTGGCAAAGCAAATGGAGGCGTCAGATTGATCAAGCCTGACGCTGTGTCAATCTAAGTTGATATTTTGTTGCTTGATAATTTTGTGCCAAATAGCGGTTTCTGATCGCAGCAAATCTGCATATTGTGCAGGTGTATTGGCCACTGGTTCGATGCCAAAATCAATCAACTTTTGACGAACTGGCGGGTGGTTGATGGCCTCGGCCAGCTGCTTTTGCAGAGTGCTCACAACATCGGGGGGCGTGCCAGCAGGTGCCACGATACCCACCAAAGCGGCTGCCTTCACATTTTTAAAACCAAGCTCGGCAAAAGTAGGCACATCAGGCAATTGCGCTAGGCGCACAGGATTCGCAACAGCCAGAGCGCGTACCTTGCCGCTTTTGATGAAACCTGCACCAGCTGCCAAGTCCACCATCATGGCGGGTATTTGTCCACCAGCCAAATCGGTGAGCGCAGGTGCAGCCCCTCTGTAGGGAATATGAACCATGAACAAGCCTGCATGAACTTTCAAGAGCTCCATCGCCAAGTGGTGAGGACTACCCGCGCCGGCAGAACCAAAATTGACGCTGCCTGGTTTGGCCTTGGCTTTGCGTATGAAGTCCTTGGCGTCTTTGGCGTCAGAGGAGGGGCCAACCACCAAAATCATAGGAAACTTGCCCATCAGCGTGACGGGCACAAGGTCTTTTTCAGGGTTGTAGGAGAGCTTGGCATACAACGCTGGATTGAAAACCATGGTGCCGTTGTCTGCTGAAAGAATGGTGTGTCCGTCTGCAGGTGAATGCGCAACATCCGCGGCAGCAATGGCAGTATTGGCACCTGGTTTGTTGTCAATCAGAATCGACTGCTTGAGTTGAACTGAAAGTTGCTGACTGATGGTGCGAGCCAAGAAATCTGACCCCCCACCTGCGGGGTAAGGCACAACCCAACGGATATTTTTGGAAGGATAGCTTGCAGATTGGGCCAAGCTCGCTAAGGGCATGGTGCAAATAACGCCAAGGGCCCACATAAACACCCAGCTTGTTCTGTTAAACATCTGTATTCCTTTTTGTGGAAATAAAAAACAAGAATTACGTTCTATAGTTGCAATTCATTTTAGGGTGTCAACCACTCTTGGTTCAAGAAAGGCAAAAACCATGAAAGCCCCACCCAGCGCTTGTCCTGTCAGCCATGAAGCACAGGCTTTCAACCCGTTTGAGGAAGCCTATTTGCAAGACCCGCCTGAGTACCTGCGCTGGGCCAGAGAGAAGGAGCCGGTTTTCTTTAGCCCTGAACTGGGTTATTGGGTGGTTACTCGCTACGACGATATCAAAGCCATCTTCCGAGACCATGCCAGTTTCAGTCCAGCCAATGCGTTAGAAAAAATCACACCACCCAGCCCTGCGGTGTTGGAAGTCTTGGCCTCGTACAACTACGCCATGGGCAGAACCTTGGTCAATGAAGACGAGCCTGCGCACATGGCAAGACGTCGTTTGTTGCTAGAACCCTTCACGCCTGAAGCTTTGAAACACCATGAACCTATGGTGAGAAAACTCTGCAGAAGCTATGTGGATCGATTTATCAATGATGGTAAAGCCGATTTGGTAGAGCAAATGCTGTGGGAGGTCACGCTCACCATCGCCTTGCATTTTTTAGGCGTTGACGAGGAGGACATGCCACTGCTGCGCCAATACTCCATCGCACATACGGTCAACACTTGGGGGCGCCCTGATGAAAAAGAGCAACTCAAGGTAGCCCATGCAGTAGGCAATTTTTGGCAGCTGGCAGGAAAAATCTTGCAGAAGATGCGCCAAGACCCATCGGGACCAGGATGGATGAAATTTGGCATCCGAATGCAAGCAAAGCATCCCGATGTGGTCACCGATTCCTATTTGCACTCCATGATGATGGCAGGCATTGTGGCTGCCCATGAAACCACCGCCAATGCCACAGCCAACGCAATGCGACTGCTGCTAGAGCATCCCACCGCTTGGGCTGAGTTGGCTGAAGACCCGCAACTGATACCCAATGCCATCGAGGAGTGTTTGCGCTTTTCAGGCTCCATTATTTCTTGGCGACGCGTGGCTTTGTCTGGGGTGAATGTTGGTGGGATGTCGTTGCCAGCAGGTAGCAAATTTCTCATGGTTATGACTTCGGGCAACCATGATGAGTTGCATTTTAAAGATGCCGACCTGCTTGACATCCACCGCACGAACGCCAGCGACCATTTGTCTTTTGGTTATGGGGCACACCAGTGCATGGGCAAAAACTTGGCCCGTATGGAGTTGCAAATATTCATCGAAGAATTAACGCGACGCTTACCGCATATGCGCTTGCAAGCGCAAAGTTTCAGCTACCTCTCCAATATGTCTTTTCGCGGCCCAGAACACTTATGGATTGAATGGGAGCCCGCACACAACCCCGAACGCCATGACCTCAGCCTTTTAGACAAGGTGCATGCGGTTCGCATTGGGGAATCGACTCGCAAACTGTCCTCGCTGTCTGCACGTGTACACGCCATCCACCACGAAACAGAAAACATTGTGTGTATGCAACTCAAGCCCTTGGAGGGCAAAACATTTCCAGTATGGACAGCGGGGGCACATATCGATGTGGTGTGTGGCGCCACGGGCTTAGTACGGCAGTATTCTCTGTGTGGAGACCCAAGTCACCCCGGTGAATTCACCTTGGCAGTTTTAAATGAGCCCAACAGCCGAGGCGGTTCTCAATGGGTACACCATTCCATTAGCACAGGGGATGTGCTGCAGGTTCGAGGGCCTAGAAACCATTTCTCCTTTGATGAAACTGCAGGCCAGGTGGTTTTTGTTGCAGCGGGCATTGGCATCACCCCATTGATGCCGATGGCACTCAAGGCCAAACAGTTGGGCATCGACTATGCGCTTCATTACAGCGGAAAGTCCCGCAAAAGTATGGCGTTTGTAGACAGCTTATTGTCAATACATGGAAATCGGCTTGTACTGCACATCAGCGATGAAGGTAGTCGAGCAGATTACGAACTGGTCTTGAGAGACTACAGCACTGAAGTACAAATCTATGCATGTGGACCACAAGGTTTATTGGCTGGACTGGAAACCCTATGTGCTGTTTTACCTAACGTCATTTTGAAGGTGGAGCATTTCCAAAGCTCAGCGAACAGCTTAGACCCGCTTCATGAACATGCGTTTGAAATAGAACTCAAAGACTCTGGCTTGGTGGTGCAGGTACCGCCTGACCGAACCGTCATGGAAGCACTGCGCTCGGTCAATATCGACGTTCAAAGCGATTGCGGTGAGGGCCTGTGTGGCTCGTGCGAAGTGCGGGTTTTGTCAGGCAAGGTAGACCACCGCGATAAAGTCTTGACTGCAACTGAGCGTCAGTCGCATTCAAAAATGATGGTGTGCTGCTCAAGAGCTCAAGGCAACCGACTTGTGCTTGAGCTCTGAACCTTCTTAAGGTTTGAGCAACAATATCAATTGCGCCATGCTTTTGGCATCTGCGTCAGACACCTGAGGTTGTGGTGGCATGTAGTCCTCACCCCACACACCTGTGCCGCCGGCTTTGATCTTGACGGCCAATTTACTCTCCGCAGTGCTGTCGCCTTGGTATTTTTCAGCTACCTCATAAAACTGCGGGCCGTATTTGCGTTTATCAATCTGATGGCAGGCGACGCAGTTGTTGGTTTGCATGAGTTTTTTCAGCTGTTCGTTTTCCGCATAAACAGGTTTGGCACAAAACAACAAGCCGGCAAACACAGACATGCCAAGAAAACGCAGAAGAAAAGAAGGATGAAGACAAATGGATAAGTTGTTCATGATCACAATTAAAAAAAACCCTGTGCTGACAAGTCAAACAACAAGGACACACGAGAAGAGATGGTTAAATGAAAAACGCGCTGCACGAATGCAGCGCGTTCAAGTGGCATTAAGCCAATGACATTACTGAGGTGTTACCTTGAAGATGGCGTTACGGGTCTCATCGCCCACATACAAGGTGCCGTCAGGACCTGAGTGCAGGTGACGCACACGGCCTGCGTAGTCAGGGTATGACAATTCAATCTTCTTGGCAGACGAACCGTCTTTGCTCACGTCAAGAATGTCGATACGGTTGCCAACGGGGGTGCCGTGGATACCAATACCTGCATAGCCAACGGCCAAGCGGCCTTCCCATTCTTTCCACTGCTTGCCAACCAGCCATGCGCTACCGCACATGCCTTGTGACAAGCCACCGTTATTGAACGCTGGCTTCAGGGCATTAGGGTAGGCTTTTAAGTCGGTCATGGACATGAATGCAGCACGCTCTGCTGGTGGCAATGCACCCATTTGGTTGGGAGAGTAACCACAGTAGCCATCTGGACATGCAGGACGACCGTTTACTTCGCCACGGGGATCCCAGCCGCCATTGCCGCCATTGACGAGCTTGGTGACTTCATCGCTGTGCCAAGGTCCATTTTCCGAAATGTAAACATCGTTACCACGGAAAGTAATGCCTTGAGGATTGCGGTGGCCGTAGGTGAAGATACGCTGGTCAAAACCTGCGGGTGGCTTGTTGCCTGCAGCACCTTTGCCATCACGGTCAACACGCAACACTTTGCCAATCAGCTTCGTGCCGTCTTGTGGGCCGGGGCCGAAGTGGTTGTCGCCAATCGTCACATACAAGAAGCCATCAGGACCGAAACCCAAAGCGCCACCGTTGTGCGCGCCAGGGCCGCCAAACGGGTGGTTAGATTTCTTGGGCTTGTAACCCATGTCGTTAATGATTTCAGTGACGTCGGACACGCTCATCATGTCGGCGCTGACTTTCATGCGCATCAAAATGTTGGCATAGCCACCAAACGCACGGTTGTCACCTTTGGAGGTGGAGCGCAAATAGACGTAGCGATTTTTTTCAAACTCAGGGTCAACTGCGACACCTAAGACACCGGCTTGACCGTCACAAAACAGGTCATTTTTGACAGCTGAAAAGCCAGTTGAACCGCCGATACCCAACAATTTGTTGATGCTTCCTGAAGGGGTGCGAACCGACAATCCAGCGCATTTTTCGGTGAAGAAAAAGGTGCCGTCTTTCATTGCAGCCATGCCCCATGGGTCTTTGGCTTCGACAAATTGGTCTACCTTGACACTGACTGCCAACGCAGACTGTGCGCTAATAAGTGCCGATGCAGCAACGCCTGCTGCGATCATTCCTGATTTCATTTGTGTTGAAAATTTCATTCTTACTCCATGTTGTGCAAAGCTAACTCTCAAAAAACTAAGAGCGACTGAGGGTTTGTTCAAACTCATGAACTCCAATTCACTTGAATAATCAATAAAAAATTGATTGTCAAAAATTGGATTTCAGATGAATTTTTAACTTTGTGATTTAAATGGCTACCTAGTAAAACTACCTATAGATTTAATGTTGTGAAAAATTCCCTAAAGAGCATTTTTTATATTGGCGAATGTTTCATTAACCACTAGACGACAAAGTTAGGTTCAATGATTTTGTGGCGTTGCGCTAAGTGAACCAAACCAGCCAAAGTATCAACTTTGAGTTTGTCGCGGATCTTGGTTTGACGGTTATAAACAGTCTTTTCATTCAAATTCATTACATTTGCACAGTAGCTGATTGTCTTGCCTTGCGCAAGCAATCGGAACAACTCTAGCTCTCGCAAAGTAAGGGAATCGATTCGCACAAATTCTTCATCTGCTTCTCTTGGGTTTGGCGATGAGTGAGAGTCTGCATCAACAAATTCTTCGCCAACATAAGCGGCATGGATGGAAAGTAGCAGTTTTTCGGGTGCAACATTCTTAGATACAAACGCTTTAGCACCTGCTTGCAAGGCTTTTTGCCGGATGGTGTAAGAGTCGTTCATGGTGCAGATCAGTACTTTTGCATTGGGGTCGCGCATCAGTAGTTTCTGCAACAAACTCAAACCACTGACACCGGGCATGGATAAATCCAATACCGTGACATCTGGGTGATAGACCACAAATGCCATGTATGCTGACTCAGCGTCACTCGCCTCGGCTGCTACTTCAATGTTTGAATCGGATTCGAGTAAACGTTTGTAGCCTGCTCGTACGACGGGATGGTCATCAACCAATAAAACTCTGATCATTGATAAATTGGATACTTGTTTAAGAACCTCGAAACACATCGAGCTGGTAAGCGTGTATTTTGAAGTAAGCACGCATATGGGAAATATTCCCGCTATATAAAGGTGGGGAATCTTTAAGGCTTATTTAAATAGGGGAATATCACCCTATTCCCACTCAATAGTCGCTGGCGGCTTGGAACTCACATCAAGCACAACCCTGTTGATACCGCGTACCTCATTGATGATGCGAGCCGATACTTTCTTTAGCAAGGCATAGGGCAACTCCGCCCAATCTGCGGTCATGAAATCGCTGGTGAGCACAGCACGCAAAGCCACCACGTAGTCATAGGTGCGACCGTCCCCCATAACCCCCACGCTTTTCACGGGCAAAAATACCACAAACGCTTGGCTGGTGGCTTCGTACCAATTGCGCGGCGCTTGGGTACCGCCAAAGGCCACAGAAGATGGGTCGCCTTCAAACGGCGTGTTTCGTAATTCTTCGATGAAGATCGCGTCTGCTCTGCGCAGCAAGTCGGCGTATTCTTTTTTGACCTCACCCAAGATGCGAACACCCAAGCCAGGACCCGGGAAGGGATGCCTGTACACCATGTCGTGCGGCAAACCCAGCGCAACGCCAAGTTCTCGCACTTCGTCCTTGAACAAATCGCGCAAAGGCTCCAGCAGTTTCAAGCCCAATTGCTCGGGCAATCCACCCACGTTGTGGTGGCTTTTGATGGTGACCGCTTTTTTGCTTTTAGCGCCGCCGCTTTCAATCACATCAGGGTAAATCGTGCCTTGCGCTAAAAAGGTGGCACCTTTGTGACCGCCAGTACCTGCTTTGAGTTTGGCAGCTTCCTGTTTGAACACCGTCACAAATTCTGCACCAATGATTTTGCGTTTGACCTCGGGGTCAGACACACCTGAGAGTTTGCCCAAAAATAAATCACTGGCATCGACACGTATCACTTTGGCGTGCAGCTTGCCCGCAAACATTTCCATCACCGCGTCACCCTCGTGCAGACGCAACAGACCGTGGTCGACAAACACACAAGTGAGTTGGTCTCCAATGGCGCGGTGTATCAGTGCAGCAGCAACGGACGAATCTACACCGCCTGACAAACCTAGGATCACCTCTTCATTACCTACTTGCTCACGAATACGCGCAACCGCTTCTTCGACATAATTACCCATCACCCATTCGGGTGAGGCTTGGCAAATATCCAAAACAAAGCGGTTGAGCATCGCCCTACCTTGCAAGGTGTGGGTCACTTCAGGGTGGAATTGAACCCCGTAAAAATGCCGCGCCTCATCGGCAAAACCTGCAATAGGACAACTGTCGGTGCTGGCCATCAACTTAAAGCCTGAGGGCAACTCGGTCACCTTGTCACCGTGACTCATCCATACTTTTAGCATGCCATGACCTTCAGGCGTGGTGAAGTCGGCAATGTCTTTGAGCAAAGCTGTGTGGCCTCGGGCACGAACTTCGGCGTAACCAAACTCGCGGGTGTTCCCCGCGTCAACCTTGCCACCGAGTTGCTGCGCCATGGTTTGCATGCCATAGCAAATGCCCAACACAGGGATGCCCAATTTAAACACCGCATCAGGTGCCCGGTCTTCCACTTCGTACACACTGGCGTGGCTGCCGGAGAGGATGATGCCTTTGAGCTTGACGTCTTTGGCGAATTCACTCACCCAGTCGTCGTTGACATCACAGGGATGCACTTCGCAATAAACATGGGCTTCGCGTACGCGGCGAGCAATCAACTGAGTAACCTGCGAGCCAAAATCTAATATCAAAATAGTGTCGTGGGACATAGCATTAGCCAGATGAAGGCTTAAAAAAATTTAATCAGCTCGGTAGTTGGGCGCTTCTTTGGTGATCTGCACATCGTGGACATGACTCTCACGCATACCGGCGGTGGATATTTCAACAAACTCGGCGCGGTTAAGCATTTCTTCGATGGTGGCGCAACCGCAATAGCCCATGGCCGCACGAACACCACCTGCCATTTGGTAGACGATGCTGATCATTGAGCCTTTGTAAGGCACCCGTCCCTCAATACCCTCTGGTACCAATTTATCCGCATTGGGGTTGCCGGTGGTGGCTTCTTGAAAATAACGGTCTGCACTGCCCTGCTGCATGGCACCAATGCTGCCCATGCCTCGGTAACTTTTGTAGCTGCGTCCTTGGTACAAAATCACTTCGCCAGGCGCTTCTTCGGTGCCAGCAAACATGCCACCCATCATCACGCAAGAGGCACCTGCGGCAATGGCCTTGGCGATATCGCCGCTGTAGCGTATGCCCCCATCCGCAATCAATGGCACGCCTGTACCTTGCAATGCCATTGCGACGTTGTCAATGGCGGTGATTTGTGGAACACCTACGCCTGCGACGATGCGCGTGGTGCAAATCGACCCAGGTCCAATGCCCACCTTCACGCCATCAGCACCCGCCTCCACCAAGGCCAATGCGGCAGCACCAGTGGCGATATTGCCTCCCACCACATCGATCTGAGGGTAGTTCTGTTTCACCCAACGAACCCGCTCAATCACACCACGGCTGTGGCCATGCGCTGTATCGACCACGATGGCATCCACACCCGCTTTAACCAACGCAGCTACGCGCTCCTCGGTGCCAGGACCCACACCCACGGCAGCACCGACCCTTAAGCGTCCCGAAGCGTCCCGCGCTGCGTTGGGGAAACTGGTCTGCTTGGTGATGTCTTTCACGGTGATAAGGCCCTTGAGTTCAAACGCATCATTGACCACCAATAAACGCTCCAACTTGTGCTTGTTCAGCAAAGCCTTGGCTTGCTCTGGGGTCGTGCCCTCGGGCACCGTAATCAAACGTTCTCGCGGGGTCATGATTTCCTTGACCTTGACTTCATAGCGTGTTTCAAAACGCAAGTCGCGTCCTGACACAATGCCCACCACTTTGCCGCCATCGCACACAGGAAAGCCTGAGATGCCCATCTGTTCTGACATGACCATAACTTGTCGTACCGTGTGATCGGGCGTGATCACCACAGGGTCGAGCAGAACGCCGCTTTCGTAGCGCTTGACTTTGGCAACTTCAGCAGCCTGCTGCTCAGGGGTGAGGTTTTTATGCACGATACCTATGCCGCCCTCTTGGGCGATGGCAATGGCCAGGCGGGCCTCTGTGACTGTGTCCATGGCAGCCGACACCAAGGGCAAATTCAAAGCGATATGACGTGAAAATTGCGTTGAGAGTTGTGTGTCCTTAGGCAGGACTTGAGAATAGGCTGGAACCAGCAACACATCGTCGAAGGTCAGCGCTTTGCCAAGCAGGCGCATGGTATGTCTCCAAAAGGGCGATCATACTGGCACAGCATACTTGGCCTCCTGACGTTACAACACCACGAAACCTATTTCCCATAGGTGCAATTTCTAGTGTGACTTATTATCAAGAAAGTAAGTTCACCCACTTTCCCTGCTTATATCTTTGTGCGAGCATTTATTTCTAATCCCTTTTCCCATTTAATGGTTGGTAAAAATCATACAGAAGAAGGCTGGAAAAGGGTATTTATAGAACTTTTTTCGCTACTGGGTGCCTCGGTATGTTTCATCACCGCATTTATTCCCAACATCCAATACAGCGCACAAATGCTTTTCTCGGCTACGGCCAGTTTTTTGTTTTTATGGCTGGCCTATCGACGTGGTCTGCCCTTGGTGTGGACCGTCAACTTAACCATGCTGATTGCCACCGTTTTGTTGATCTATTTGATTTTTGTCACCGGTGGAACAGTTTCGGTCGTGATGATTTGGATCACCGGCATTTCATTGATGCCATTCTTGCTGCTGAGTACACGTGCAGCGGTCACATGGTTAATTTTGCATATCAACGCCCTGTTTCTCATTTTGCTGGCTTCTCAGGCCGGGTGGATAGACACCCGAACCACTAACTCAATCGACATGGTGTTTTGGGCCTTTACCAACAAAATGCTTGCTGCATTGGCCCTGATCGTGATTTTAGATTTTCTTGACCGTAGTCAACAAAAACAAATAGAAAACTTGCAAATTCGCGGTCACGATTTGCGCAATATTCACCAAGAGTTGATTCGCGCCCAAAGCCATAAAGAAGAATTCATCGCCTCTGTAGGTCATGAGTTACGCACCCCCATGAATGCTATTTTGGGGCTGAATGCGGTGCTTCGTGATCAGGTTGAACACAGCCCACAAGATGCTTTGAGAGTGGACATGATTCGAGAATCCACACAGCATCTTTTGGCACTGGTTAACGACATATTAGATTTTTCTCAGCTGCAAGCCCAGCGCATGACACTGGGTAAAGAGCCTTACGACTTGCATTCACGATTTGAGGAGGCTTCCCAAGTTCTTGGGCATCGAGCCAATCAAAAAAATCTGCGCTTTATCTGCAGCATAGACTCTCACTTGCCCCCTTGGGTTTGGCTTGATCACAAGCGATTTGAGCAGTTAATCAACAACCTGACCGAAAACGCATTGAAATTTACAAGTCAAGGCTTTATTGCTTTACGCATGTCAGTTTGCGACTTGGGGCTGCGCATTGAAGTGCAAGACACAGGTATCGGTATGACGGCTGAACAGCAGTCTCATATCTTTGGTCGTTTTGAAAAGGCCACTACCAGCATGGTTAACCTGTATGGTGGCACGGGTTTAGGGTTGTCCATATGTGAAAAATTGGTGCAACTCCAAAATGGACGAATTGGCGTAACCAGTGAATTAAACAAAGGCTCACTGTTTTGGGTTGAACTGCCTCTTAGCGCAGCTCCAGTGCCCCAGGATGAGTCAACGGGTGGTGATACTTTCATTCAAAAAACTTCTTTGCCCAAGACGTTCTTGCTGGTTGATGACCAAGCAGTGAATCTTTTGGTAGCGCAGCGCTTGGTTCAAAAAATTTGGCCTGACACCCGAATACACACCGCAACTTCGGGTCAACAAGCTTTGACGTGGTTGCAGTCGAATGCAGTGGACGTTGTTTTGATGGACATGTTCATGCCTGACATGGATGGCTTACAAACCACCCACAGTATTCGCGCTATGACAAACCCCATAAGCCAGGTCAAGGTCATTGGCTTGACCGCCAGCAGTAATGCCCAAGACCATTTGCAATGTTTGCAAGCTGGAATGGATGAGGTGGTGTTCAAACCGCTAGAAGAGCAAGCTTTGAAAGACTGTGTTTTGCGATGCTGGAGGGCTCCGGCATGAACCCACCACAGCGGCACAAAGCGCTAATTTTTTTTGGCAAAACATTCCAAACCAGTCAATGGCTGCGTCAATTGACGCCTGTTCGTCTGCGCGAAGGACGTATGCCTTTTGTATTTTTTTCTGGTGTAGTTCTGATCATCGTTATTGGTTTAATCGCACTGCTGACCCCAAAAATTGGCAGCCAAGAGGGCCGCTATGCCTTCATGGGAGTCATTGCTCTGAGTTTGGTGATGCTCAATGTTGGTGTGTCCACCCCCAAAGTGCTCTCTTTTGTATGCCTTTATGCTGTCATACATATCAGCTTGGCTGCTTGGTACAGCCAAGGTATTTTTTCACCACGCATCAACTGGCTGTACTTGATACCGATCTTGATGATTCATATGGTCAGCCGTCGCGCAGGTTGGATATGGACGGGCGTCATCATTGGTCTGCTGTTATTGGTATCGATCTTGACCCACGACCAACTGTTACCAGACAACACGCCGCTGTCGAAAACGCACGAAATTTATGCTTTTTTTGTTTACTTTGTGACTGCCAGCAGTTTGATCGCACTGACTTTGATCTACCAAGGTTTTTCTCATAAAGCCATTGCCGAAATCAAACTGCGCAATCAAGAACTAGAGGCCAAGAGGCAAGAGTTGCAATCCATATTGGACATCAGAGACCAATTTATCGCTTCTGTAAGCCATGAATTGCGCACCCCCATGAACGCCATCATGGGCTTCAACGACTTGCTTAAAGAAACCCAAACGAAAAACCCCAAAGCATCTGAAATTTTGCAACTCACGCAGCAGTCAGGGGAGCATTTGCTGACGGTGATCAATGATGTACTTGATTATTCTCAGTTTCAATCTGGCAAATTGGGTATAAATCCTGAACCGTTTGAACTTCGCCAAACATTAAATCACGCCATGGACTTGTTTGCCAACCGCGTGAAAAGCATGCGCCTGATTTTTCAAAGCGATGTAGAGCAAACTCTTCCTGAATGGGTGCTGGCTGATCGCCACCGTTTGATGCAAATCATGGTTAATCTGATTGGCAATGCCCTCAAATTTACTCAGAAGGGCCATGTCACGCTCAGAGTTACTCAATCATCTGAGGATCTATTGTTTGAAGTGGAAGATACCGGCATTGGTATTTCGCCTGAACAACTCTCCCGTGTGTTCGAGCGGTTTTCGCAAGCAACGGCTCAAACCCAAGCTATTTATGGCGGCAATGGTCTGGGCTTGGCAATTTCGAAACGCTTGGTTGAACTCATGGGAGGCAGCATTGGGGTGCGCAGCAATATCGGCGTTGGCAGCCTGTTTTGGTTCAAAATTCCTTTGATAGCGACTCAAGCCATCAAATCAACCAACACCCATGCCCAACGTTCCATCGACTTACAACGGCGACCTTGGCGATTTTTGATTGTCGATGATGTGGCAATGAATCGACTTTTGCTTCGGCAAATCTTGACCCTTGAATGCCCTCAAGCCACTATGGTTGAAGCAGCGGATGGTCAGCAGGCTTTACAAGCCATGTCTGAGAGTTCTTTCGATCTGGTCTTCATGGACATGATCATGCCCCATATGGACGGCATTGAAACTTGTCAGCATATCCGTAGTTCGTCAGAACCGAAAACTGTTGCAACACCTGTGCTGGGCTTGTCAGCCAATGTGAATTCGGTTGACAGAGAAAAGTTTTTGAAAGCAGGTGCCAGTGATTTTTTACTCAAACCCTACGACCGACAAGTATTGGTCAAGGTCATAGAACGACTGCTCTTCAGTTCCGACAATAAATGATCAATACCCCGCCTTGGCCCCTTTGCGGCGCTTGGCAAACAGACCGGTTGCCCTGCTGCCTTGTTGTGTAAACCTAAGCCTTCGCGCCTCTTTGGGGTCGACCAACAAGGGGCGCAGCAACTCAAGGCGGTCACCCTGCACAAGTGGCGTGTCCATTTGCACAGCTTTACCCCAAACAGCGCTTCGCCATGGTGAAAATCCTTCTGCATTCAAACCCAGTTGCTGCAGGGCGATGGCTTTTGCATGCGCAGCGGTTGAACCCGGTTCACAGTCCACAAGCGCACAAACCACTTGGCGCGGACCCATGGAGATCACGACTTCAATTTTCATGAGGCGTAGACCACCTCTGCGCGTTTCACAAACGAGTCAACCAAGGTGGCGGCTATGCGGTCAAACACGGGGCCTACCAAAGCGCCAAAGACGGAATCAAAACTGTAGGAGAGTTTCAGCTCGACTCGGCAAGCCCGCTCCTCACCTAAAGCGATGAAATTCCACTCCCCTTGCAATTGTTTGAAAGGGCCGTCCACCAAATCGAGACGCACCTGTTGGGGCATGACATGGGTGTTGTGCGTAGTAAAGCTTTTGTGCAGTCCGCCGAACGTCATCCCTATGCGGGCAGTCATAGAGTCTGGCGTTTCATCCAATATTTCCGTCTTGTCGCACCATGGCAAAAACGCGGGATAGCTGTTCACATCAACGACCAAATTGAACATCTCTTGTGCGCTAAACCAGATAAGGACAGACTTCTCGATGGTTTTCATAGAATGGGGGCTCTGCCATGTTGGCGGTTGTGGCGATTGTAAAGTCCTCGCCTTTCTCTTTTTACCCCCTTATGGCCACCAAAACCGACGCATCCACACGTATTGCCGACAATAAAAAAGCGGCGTTTAACTACTTTTTCGAAGAACGCCTAGAAGCTGGGATGGTCTTGGAAGGGTGGGAAGTCAAAGCTGCGCGTGAAGGCAAGGTGCAACTCACCGACGGCTATGTGGTCATTCGCAATGGCGAGATGTATGTGATTGGTTGCCAAATCAACCCCCTGAAAACAGCCTCTACCCACGTCAACCCTGACGCTGTGCGTTCACGAAAACTGCTGCTGCACAAAGAAGAAATTCGCCGCCTGATTGGCAAGGTGGAGCAAAAAGGCTATACCTTGGTGCCCCTGAACTTGCATTGGAAAAATGGACGTATCAAATGTGAAATTGCCTTGGCCAAAGGCAAGGCAGAGCATGACAAACGCGACACCATCAAAGACCGTGAAGGCAAGCGCGAAGTTGAACGTGCAATGAAGAGCCGTACCCGCTGATTAACCGATCAGTTGAGCCTGTCCAGCCTCTATTAACAGGCGCTGATCGCAGCGCTGGCTGAGAGCGACATCGTGGGTAACCAGTACCAAGGTTGTGCCCAATTCTTGATTGAGGTCTAGCATCAGCGCCATGACTTTTTCGCCAGTGGCATGGTCCAAACTGCCTGTTGGCTCGTCCGCCAGCAAGACATCTGGCTTAACCACAAAAGCCCGTGCCAAAGCCACACGTTGCTGCTCTCCACCGCTCATCACTTTGGGGTAGTGGTTGAGTCGCTCTGACAGGCCCACACGCACAAGCATCTCTTTGGCCACAGGTTTGGGGTTGGGGTGACCCGACAGTTCCAGGGGCAACATGACGTTTTCGAGTGCCGTCAGGGGTGCCAACAATTGAAAACTTTGAAACACAAAACCGATGTGCTTGGCGCGTAATGCTGCGCGTTGGTCTTCATTCAAGAGAAAAAGGTCTTGGCCCGCAATATGCACCGTACCTTGGGTGGGGGTATCTAAACCTGCCATGATGGCCAGCAAAGTACTTTTGCCAGAGCCAGAAGCACCCACAATAGCCAAGGTTTGTCGGGCGTTTAAAGAAAAATCGATATCGCGGAGAATGTCGAGGGTGCCTGTGGCATCTGTGACAGATTTGTATACATGAGAGACGGCAATCAGGCTGGAGGACATACGCAGTGGCAGTGTGGAGACGACGTTACTTTAACTTGCTGGCCTTGGGCTTGTTGATGCAAGGTGTATTTGCCCCTTTGGCATTGGCGAAAGAACGCAAGCTGTTGGTGGTTGGCGATTCCCTCAGCGCTGAATATGGCTTGCCTCGGGGCAGCGGTTGGGTCGCTTTGCTGGCGCAACAACTGCTCCAAGAAAAGTCAACTTGGCAAGTGGTCAATGCCAGCATCAGCGGTGACACCACTGCAGGCGGTCGCTCAAGATTACCAGCGCTATTGCAACAACACCAACCTGGCATTGTCATCATTGAACTTGGCGGCAATGATGCATTGCGTGGCTTTTCAATGAAGATGACAGAGGATAATTTGCAAGAGATGATCAGGGCATGCCAAGCGATCAAAGCAAAAGTCTTGTTGGTTGGTATGCAAGTTCCGCCTAACTATGGGGCGGACTACGCTGCACAGTTTTCACAAGTCTTCATACGTTTGAGCAAGGCCCATAAAACTGCCGTGGTTCCTTTTTTACTGAAAGGCATTGCGGACGTACCCAATGCAGCCGAGTGGTTTCAAGCGGATCGTATTCACCCCAATGCCGCCGCACACCCGCTTATGCTCGCCAATGTGTGGCCAGTGTTAAAGAAATTGCTCTGATGCCTGTTGAACTTGTCAGTGCGGAAGAGGCCATGGCCTTGATGACGCAGAGAGAACACTTGAGTTGCATCATTGATGCCCGCAGCGAAGATGAGTTCGCCCTAGACCATTTACCCATGGCGTTCAATTGGCCTTCTCTTACCAATGAAGAACGCATCAAGGTAGGCACACTTTACAAACAAGCAGGTGCTTTCGAGGCTAATAAACTTGGCGCATCTTTGGTAGCTGCCAACATCGCAAAACACATTGAAAACCATGTGATGGACCTGCCTAAAACATGGCGCCCATTGGTTTACTGTTGGCGCGGGGGAAAGCGTAGCGGCTCTTTGGCCTTGGTGCTTGGGCAAATTGGCTTCAAAGTCAATGTGATTGAAGGCGGTTACAAGGCCTTTCGTGCGGCACTTGTTCAGCACACCAGTCAATTGGCCCTGAGCCTTCAATTTAAGGTCATCACTGGCCCCACCGGTTCAGGCAAAACTCGCCTGCTTCATGCCTTAGCCGCGCAAGGTGCGCAAGTTTTAGACCTTGAAGCGCTGGCAGTACACCGCAGTTCGGTGTTAGGCCGCGTTCCTGGGCAAGCGCAACCCAGTCAAAAACAATTTGACACGCGTGTTTGGCATACGCTTCGCCAATTTGACCCTGCCCAAGTGGTCTATGTCGAAGCAGAAAGCAAAAAAGTTGGCAATGTCAGCGTACCCGAAACGCTCATGGAGACCATGCGAGCGAGCGAGTGCATTGACTTGATATTGCCATTGCAGGAAAGAGTGGAACTGTTGATGGAGGACTATGCGTTTTTTGCACAAGAACCTGAACAGTTTTGCGACAGACTGACAACACTGATAGAAGCACGTGGCAAAGTGCTTATTGAGCAATGGCAGCTACTTGTTCGCTCTGGCCACATTCGCCAAGTGGT
>CAMATW010000040.1 GCA_945861305.1 Bordetella parapertussis
CGCTCAGGATGAGCCGCCGCAAAATTCCACGCGATGCGCCCGCCCATGGAATGCCCGCCCACCGCCACGCGCTGCAAACCTAAGTGATCGAGCAGCGCCAGCAAGCGGGCCACATCCGCTTCGTCCGAGTAATCGTTGTTCACCGCCGGCCCAGTGAGACCAAAGGCCGGCACATCGATGCGCACCACCCGCCACTGTGTTTCAAGCGCTTGCGACCAAGCGTCCCAGGTCTGCAAGCTCGCGCCAAAGCCGTGCAATAAAACGAGGGTGGGCGCGTCGCGTGGGCCGGTGTCTTGAATGAAATAAGACTGCGCTCCAACCATCAGCTGCGCTGTGCCAGCCCTTGCGTAGCTTTGCAGAAGGCGCTCGCGGGCGAGATCGGGCGTCCAAGCCAACCAAAGCGAAACCGAAACCAAAAGGGCAGCCAACATGGCAAAAACTTTCATCGTTGACTCGACTCTAACAAAGCCGAAGTTTGTTGTTTATTTGGAGAAACAATGTGGGCTTGGCGTTGATTACCTTGGGCACTTACACGCCCTACACCGCCAAGGTTTACTGCAGCTAAGTTTTTGCAGCACGCTGCGGGGTTTTGCGCGCCTTGGCTGTAGCGCCTGTCTTCGCAGCTGTTCTAGGTTTTGCCGCAACCGGCTTTTCGCTTGCCGTGGCCGCAGTGTTCTGTTGCATCTCTTGCATGGTCTTGGCGGCAATGCTTTGAAACTGTTGGCTGACAGCGCCCCACCATTGCATGGGGTCAACCACAGGCTGCGCAGCCTTCGCCTTTCCCGCCATGGCCGAGGCCACATCGGCCATGCCGAGGTTCATGCCCTGCAAGGTTTCCAAGGTCATACGCTGAACCTCTAGGGCTTGAATCGTGGCGCTTAAAGTCTTTGCGTTTTGGTCCAACCAAAACTGCACAGACTTCAACTCTTGAATGCGCTTTTCCAGCTCTTTGGGGTCCAAGGTGGGCGTGACCCACTGCGCGGCTTGGGGCATACCCGCAGGCCCACCGGCAGCGGCAAACTGCTTTAAAAAATCAAAGCCTGGCATGAGGTTGTCGAAGTTGAACGGGGATGCGCTGGCCATGGTTGTCCTTTAGGGTGAGGTGCGTTCAGTGATAAAGCCAATTTGCGTCATACCCGCACGTTGCGCGGCCGCCATGGCTTGCGCCACCCGTTCGTAGCGCACGGCGCGGTCGCCGCGAATATGCAGGGGCGACTGCGGTTTCTTTTGCGCCGCTTCTTGCAACAGGGTTTGCAATTGGGTGTCGTCTACCGCGGCGTCGTTCCAAAAATACTTGCCCTCCGCGTCCACCGTCAGGCGTATGGTTTGCGGCTTGGCGTCTTGGGGTTGGTTGCTGGCGCGGGGCAATTCAATATTGACCGCGTGCTTCATCACAGGAATGGTGATGATGAAGATGATGAGCAGCACCAACATGACGTCCACCAAGGGTGTCATATTGATCTCGTTCATCACCTCGTCGCTGTTGTCTTGGGTACCGAATGCCATGGTTTACCCCTTGGCTTTCACACGCGAACCCGTCACCAGCAGAGCATGCAGGTCGTGAGCAAAGCGGTTCATTCGGATGATGACGGCTTTGTTGCCGCGCACCAAGGCGTTGTAGCCCAGCACCGCAGGAATGGCCACCGCCAAACCCAGCGCCGTCATGATGAGAGCCTCACCAATGGGGCCGGCCACTTTGTCGATGGTTGCCTGTCCCGCCATGCCGATTTGCATGAGCGCATGGTAGATGCCCCAGACCGTGCCAAACAAACCCACAAACGGCGAGGTAGAACCCACCGACGCCAAAATCGCCATGCCCGATTGCAACTCGGCGGTGGCGTCGTCGATGGTGTTTTGCAAGCTGCGTGTGACCCAATCGCTTTTGTCGAGTTCTTGTCGCAACTCCGGCTGCGAAGTGCTGTTATTCAAATGCGCCAACGCCTCTTGGCCGCGCATGGCCAACGCCCTGAAAGGGTTGTTCTCCTCGTTGCCCAAAGCCTGTAAGCCAGCCGCCACATTCGGGCTATGCCAAAACGCTTCGATGCGCCCTGCTTGCTTTTGGGCGCTCAAGAAATTGAGCGACTTCAAAATAATGACCACCCAAGAAGCCAGTGACATGACCAGCAGCAAAATCGCTACAAAGCGGGTAACAGCGTCACCCTCGGTCCATAAATTGATGAGTCCAAATTCGTTGTTCATGTCTGCTCTTTATTCCAAAGTGAATTGAATCGGTACTTGGTACCACATGGCTTCTGCCACACCGCCTCGCTTGCCTGGCACATAGCGCCAACGCATGGCCGCTTCCATCGCAGATTTGTCTAAACGCTCAAAGCCACTGGTGGTGAGGAGCTCTACCTTTTGCGCACGACCATCTTCGCCGATCAGCACTTTCACCACCACCCGCCCCTGCTCGCCCAAGCGCTTGCTCATGCGCGGGTAGTCTGGCGGCGGATTGTGCAGGTAATCGGCTTTGGAGGACGGCAACTCCACCTTCGGGGGCGGAAGTGGGGTTGGTGCAGCCGGCGGTGGAGTGGGTGCAGGCGGGGGTGGCGGCGCAGGGGGTGCAGGTGCAGCCGCAGGCACTGCGGGCGCAGTAGGTGCTGCCGTGGGCGCACTCAGCACCGCTGGCGGCTCGGGGCTAGCCACTGGTGGCGCAGGTGTCAACACCGGCTGCACTGTTTTGGGCGGCGGTATGAGTGGCACCGGCTTGGGGGGGTCAACGGGCTTGGGTGGCTCGGGCGGCTCGGGCGGCTTCACCGGTTCGGGCGGCTTTGGGGGAGGTGGGGGCGGTTCTGCTTGGCTGATGGCCATCACCGGTACCACCACTTCCACCATTCGCTGCAACAAGCCTTGGTGCAAGGCCCACAGCGCAGCAAAGTGGAACAGCACCACGCTGGAGACGATGACGGGGGTACGGGACAATTTCAATGTTTATGTTCTTGGGGCTGACTGCTTGCTTTGGGAACCTGCACACGGACGTCTACCTTGACTTCGCCCGCCTGCTTGAAGGTTAACCAAACAGGGAAACTGTCACCCTCTTGCAAGGGCTTCTTCAAACCCAGCAACATCAAGTGGTAACCATTGGGGTTGCCCTTGGCAATAGATACTTCACCACCTGCAGGAATGTCGATGCTGCTCAAAGGACGCATTTTCATGATGTCGCCGTCCATGGTCATTTCATGGATTTCCACCTTCTCAGCCACTTGGGTTTTGGCCGACAACAATTGATCCGCCTTTTTCCCCTCATTTTTGATGCTCTTGAAATACACCGCGCCATTTTGCGAGCCTGCCAAAGAAGGTACTGCGTAGGGATGGCGAACAAACAGCTCCCCGACTGCAAAGCCGTGGGCTTGGGCTGAGAGCGCCAGCAATGAAGCCAGACAAAATATCAAGAGGCGAAAAATGAGGTTAAAGAAGTTTTTCATGGTTTTTTCTTTCAATGTTATCAATGAGTCCACTTCAACTCAGCCAGCAAGGTGCGGCCGGTTGTCTATGCCCACAGCGCCAGGCCACTGTTTGTCGAGTTGGTACTACAAGTAATAAGTGCGCTAATCAACCGAAATCAGGTGGGCGCTTGGCTTTGAGTGACGCCACGCCTTCGCGCACATCGGGGCCGCCAAAGCCCATGAACTCCAGCGCCAACGATGTGTCAAAGGCCGGACCGGCTTGGCGCAGCCAGTTGTTCAAGGCGTACTTGGTCCAGCGAATGGCACTTTGGCTGCCATTGGCCAATTTGTCGGCCACTTCATAAGCCTTGTTTTGCAACTGATCATCTTCCACACACAAGGACACCAGCCCAATGCGCTCAGCCTCTTCGCCGCTGACCGCCTCGCACAGCATGAGGTAGTACTTGGCTTTGGCCATGCCGCACAGCAAAGGCCAAATGATGGCGGCGTGGTCACCGGCTGCCACACCCAAGCGGGTATGACCATCGACGATCTTGGCGCTTTTAGCGGCGATGGAAATGTCGGCCAACAAGCCTGCCACCAAACCTGCGCCCACAGCTGGGCCGTGCAGGGCGCTGACAATGGGTTTGTCGCAGTTGATGACGTTGTAGACCAAGTCCCGCGCCTCCTTCCATACCCGTGTACGCACCTCGAAGTCCTCGGCCATGTCTTGCACCAGTTGCAAGTCGCCGCCGCCTGAAAACCCCATGCCCTCGCCGCGCAACACCGCGCAACGCACGCTGTCGTCACGCCCCACATCACGCCAAATCTCGCACAGCTCTTCATGGCCAGCGTGCCCAGCGGTGGGCAGTTTGCCGTTGCTGGCCTTCATTTGGATATCCAGCACGCTGTCCTTGGGGCCGCGGCGGGTGATGGACAGGGTGGTGTAAGCGCTGTAGTCAATGGCTTTCATAAATGGCTCTTGGTTGTAAGTGGTGCGATGGTTTGGTCAATCGCGCCAAACATGCTTTGACCGTCCCGCCCCTTCATCTCGATACGTACCGTGTCACCGAACTGCATAAAGTCGGTGCTGGCTTTGCCGTCCAAGATGGTTTCAATGGCGCGTTTTTCGGCGATGCAGCTGTAGCCCTTGGGCCAGTCTTTGCGGCCATCGACCTCGACCGCTTTGTTGCTGACGGTGCCGCTGCCGATGATGCTGCCAGCACGTACATTGCGGGTTTTGCACAGATGGGCAATGAGTTGCCCGAAATGAAATGTCATCTCGGGACCAGCTTCGCACATGCCCACACGCTTGCCGTTCCAGTCCACCCGCATGCTCAGGTGCAAACGACCCTGCTCCCACGCGTCGCCCAACTCGTCCAAGGTAACGGCCACGGGGCTGAACGCGGTGGCGGGCTTGCCTTGAAGAAAGCCAAAGTTTTTGGCCAGCTCGTTGGGGATGAGTCGGCGCAGCGACACATCGTTGGCAATCATCACCAAACGTATGCCGTCCAACGCCTGTTCAGGCGTGGCTTGCATGGGTACATCGGCGGTGATGACCGCCACCTCGGCCTCGAAGTCGATGCCATAGTCAGTGCTGGGGCACACCACATCGTCGCAAGGGCCTAAAAAGTCGTCGCTGCCGCCTTGGTACATCAAGGGGTCTTCGTAAAAATTGGCAGGCACCTCGCTGTTGCGCGAAGCGCGAACCAACTCTACATGGTTCATATAGGCCGAACCATCGGCCCATTGGTAAGCACGCGGCAAGGGCGCCATGCACAGCTTGGGGTCAAACGGGAAAGCATGACGTGATTTGCCTTGGGTCAGGGTCTGCGACAGGTCCTCGAGTTGGGGAGAAATGAAGTTCCAGTCATCCAAGACCTGTTGCAGTTGGGTGGCAATGCCGCTCGCATAATGAGCAGTGGTTAAATCACGCGACACCACCACCAATTGCCCATCGCGAGACCCGTCTTTGTAAGTAGCCAGTTTCATGAAAGCATTCTATCCAGCGTCAGATTTGACAAGCCCTTGGGTCTGGGGCTTGGTGGTGTTGGTGTTCGTACTGCATTTGCTGGGCTTGCAAACCCTCTCAACCTCGCTCAGTGGGCCCAAAGTGCCCTTGCCTGCGCACTTGCCTGAACCCGTGGCACATCTGCGCTTGTCTGCGCCCCCACCCACAGCCCCTATCGAACTCAAGCCCTTGCCCTCGTCCACCACCGCCAAACAAATGCAAGTGGCAAAGGTCGTGGCACCCCCCTCGGCCAGTTCGGGCGCCACGGCGCGGTTGGATGTGGCCGACAAGCCCGAGGATCTGCCAGCCAACCTACCAAAACCCGAGTATCCGCCCAGCACTTCAGCACCGGCGCCTGAAACTCTGGAACCTGCGCCTGCGCCAGCCATCGAAAAAACCTTACCCGCAGCAAACTTGCCTGAGCCAGTGGCGCCGCCACCGGTTGAGACACCTGCACCCCCCACGCCGCCAAGCGTCAACGCCCCAACCCCTGCTGCGCCACCTTGGCTGGCGCAGGCCAAGTTTGTCTGGCCAGCGCCTGTTCTGCTGAACTATGATTTGGTCGGTACCTCCAAAGGCGTTCGCTACACCGCCAACGCCAGCATCAGCTGGAAGCAGCAAGACAACAGCTACCAACTGCGCCATGAAATTCAAGCGTTTTTATTTGGCAACCGCAGCCAAACCAGCGCAGGACAAATGGGTGCCACAGGCTTGCTGCCCACACGTTTTGGCGACCAATTTCGCCAAGAACAAGCGGCACATTTCGACCGCGCCAAGGGAGTGTTGATTTACAGCGCCAACACGCCCAGCCAAGCCATTGAAGAAGGCGCACAAGACCGCGTCAGCATGTTTGTGCAACTGGCTGGTGCCATGGCGGGTACGCCCGTTTTGCGCAACGCTGGGCAACAGCTGAATTTTCAAGTGGTGTCGGCCAAACAAGCCGAGGTGTGGACATTTGCGCTACTGGGCACTGAAAAAATCAAGCTGCCCTTGGGCGAGATTGACAGCTTGAAACTGCACAGGGTGCCACGCAACGAATACGACCAAAAAATCGATATGTGGCTCAGCCCTGCCCATGGCTATTTGCCGGCTCGCATACGCATCACCCTGGCCAATGGCGATGTGATTGAAGAAACCCTGAAATCGGTGGCCAAGCCCTGAACAGGCGTTGACAGTTACATTATCAGTTTTTGAGTCGTCTGTAGCCTGATGAATGCTGTCACCTCCGCTGAAAAAGCCTCCCTCACCCTTGCTGCGTTGCGCGCCGTGCTGCCCGCGCACGCGGTGCTGTCCTCCAGCGAAAACACCACGCCTTATGAGTGCGATGGCCTGACCGCTTACCGCCAACGCCCCATGTGCGTGGTGCTGCCCGAAACCGAAGCGCAAGTGCAAGCCGTGCTGCGCACCTGCCAGCGCTTGGGTGTGCCGGTGGTGGCTCGCGGTGCGGGCACCGGTTTGTCGGGCGGGGCCATGCCCCATGCCCAAGGCGTCACCTTGTCCCTGGCCAAGTTCAACAAAATTTTGAAAATGGATGTGCACAGCCGAACCGCCGTGGTGCAGTGCGGTGTGCGCAACTTGGCCATCAGCGAGGCCGCCGCGCCTTTAGGGCTGTACTACGCGCCTGATCCATCGAGCCAAATCGCTTGCACCATTGGTGGCAATGTGGCGGAAAACTCCGGCGGTGTGCATTGCTTGAAATATGGCCTCACCCTGCACAACGTCTTGAAGGTGAAAGGCTTCACCATGGACGGAGAGCCCATCGAGTTTGGTGGCGACGCTTTGGATGCCCCAGGCTTGGACCTGTTGCCACTGGTGGTGGGGTCTGAAGGCATGTTGGCCGTTACCACCGAGGTGACGGTGAAGCTCACGCCCAAGCCGCAATTGGCACGTTGCATCATGGCCAGCTTTGACGACTTGCGCAAAGCCGGTGACGCGGTGGCGGCGGTTATCGCGGCGGGCATCATCCCCGCGGGCTTAGAGATGATGGACAAGCCCATGACCGCTGCGGTGGAAGACTTTGTCCAAGCCGGCTACGACCTGAGCGCAGAAGCGATTTTGCTGTGCGAGAGCGACGGCACGCCTGAAGAGGTGGAAGAAGAAATTGGCCGCATGAGCGCGGTGCTGCAACGCTGTGGCGCAACCGCGATTGCGGTGAGCCGCGACGAGGCCGAGCGCCTGAAGTTTTGGAGTGGCCGCAAAAACGCGTTTCCAGCAAGTGGGCGCATCAGCCCCGACTACATGTGCATGGACTCAACCATTCCGCGCAAACGCTTGGCAGATATTTTGTTGGCGATTGCCGAGATGGAAAAAAAGTACGGCTTGCGCTGCGCCAATGTGTTTCATGCGGGTGACGGCAATCTACATCCGCTGATTTTGTTTGATGCCAACGATCCCGACCAGCTGCACCGCTGCGAACTCTTTGGCGCGGACATACTGGAGACCAGTGTCGCCATGGGCGGCACCGTGACCGGCGAGCACGGCGTGGGCGTGGAAAAACTCAACTCTATGTGCGTGCAGTTTTCAGCTGCTGAAAACGAGCAAATGTTTGGCGTCAAACGCGCCTTCGACCCACAGGGTTTGCTCAACCCCGGCAAGGTGATCCCCACCCTGCAACGCTGTGCCGAGTACGGCAAGATGCTGGTGCGCGGGGGGCAAATCAGCCACCCGGATTTGCCGAGGTTCTAGGTCGCCACGCTGCGCTCGCGATGACCTGAGACTGCTTCGCAAAGCTCGCAATAACGGGCAAAGTTATTTACCTCGCTCCAAAAACCGCTGTCCCCACCCGTACCAGGGTGCTGCCGGCTTGCACCGCGGCCTCCAAGTCGGCGCTCATGCCCATGGACAAGGTGTCAAAGTGCGGCAAGGCCAAGGCGGTTTGCAGCTCATCAAACAAGCGCTTGGCCTTGGCATGCACCGCCACCTGTGCGTCAAAACCCGCCACCGGATCGGGGATGGTCATGAGGCCGCGCAAGGCCAGTCGCGGCAAGGCCGACACTGTTTGCGCCAAAGCTAGTGCATCAGCAGGTGCGACACCGGCTTTGGTGGCACCGCCATCGATGTTGACTTGCAAACACACTTGCAAGGGCGGCAAATGCGCTGGGCGTTGCTCGCTCAAGCGCTGGGCGATTTTCAGACGGTCCACGCTGTGCACCCAGTCAAAGTGTTCGGCTACCAAGCGGGTTTTGTTGCTTTGCAAAGGGCCGATGCAGTGCCACACCAAGCCCGCCACGATTTTGAGCGCGGCGATTTTGTCCACGCCTTCTTGCACATAGTTTTCGCCAAAGTCGCACTGGCCGAATGCGGCCACGGCGGCGACTTGATCGGCGGGAAAGGTTTTGGACACAGCCAGCAGTTGCACGCTGTGGGGTTGGCGGCCCGCTTGCAACACCGCTTGTGTGATGCGTTCACTTAACCCTTGATAACGACTGCTCAGTTCATCCATGATGGGACTGTAACAAGACCCATCCCATGAACCCTTGCATTGAACATTGGCTTGCCCAAACCCTCGCACTTGGCGGCTCAGACCTGCATTTGAGTGCGGGCTCACCTCCCATGGCAAGGGTGCTGGGGGAGCTGCAAGCCTTGGATGACAGCACCCTCCTTAGCGACCTCATGGCGAAAGAACTGAAAGCACTCTTACCTGACTGGATGGCGCAAGACCATGACGCCGCAGTCGCCCTCGCTGGCCTTGGCCGCTTTCGGGTGAATGTGTTTGCACAGGCGCGTGGTTGGTCCAGCGTGTGGCGCTGCATCCCCGAGCAGATTCCCCGTTTGCAGGACTTGAACACACCCGCCTGCCTGACGCAGTGGCTGCAACACCCCAACGGCTTGCTGCTGGTGACAGGTGCTACGGGGTCCGGCAAGTCCACCACCTTGGCAGCCCTGCTGGCCCATCTCAACCGCACCCAACCCTTGCACATCCTGACCCTTGAAGACCCCATCGAATTTGTCCACCACAACCAATGCAGCTTGGTGCAGCAGCGCAATGTGCCAGGACACAGCGCGGACTTCGCCACGGCTTTACGCGCCGCATTACGCCAAGACCCCGATGTCATTTTGGTGGGCGAATTGCGCGACCTGCCCACCATTGAACTGGCTTTGCGCGCCGCAGAAACAGGGCATTTGGTGTTGGCCACGCTGCACACCCGCAGCGCCACCCAAGCGATTGAGCGCTTGGTGGACGTCTTTCCCGGTGAAACAAAAGCCTTGGTTCGCCAGCAACTCAGCCTGTCGTTGTTGGGAGTGGTGCATCAGGTCTTGTGCAAAAGCGCCGATGGCACGCGGCGCGTGGCAGCCCATGAAGTGCTTTATGCCAGCCCTGCTGTGCGGCAAATGATCCGCGACAACAAGGCCGCCCAACTGCCCAACGCCTTGCAAACCGGCGCACAGTGGGGTATGCAGACCTTGGCGCAAAGCCTTGCGCAATTGCAAGCCCAAGGCGTGATTTCGGCGAGCGAGTTAGCACGACACGCTGGATAGCTAAGATAGAACAACCCAGTTTTCAGGAAAGTTTTCACCCATGGCCCGCACCAACCCCAAAACCTACGCACCCAGCACCCCCACCAAAGTGGCTTACATTGGCCTGGGTGTCATGGGCTACCCCATGGCCGGCCACTTGGCGCTGGCCGGTCACCACGTCACCGTTTACAACCGCAACCCTGCCAAGGCCAAAGACTGGTGCGCCGAGTTCTCTGGCCATGCCAGCGCCCCCACACCGCGTGAAGCAGCCCTTGGCGCAGACATGGTGTTTTGTTGCGTAGGCAATGACGATGATTTGCGTGCGGTCATGTTGGGTGCCGATGGCGCCTTGGCTGGCACCAAAGCCGGTGCCCTGCTGATCGACCACACCACCGCCTCGGCCAATGTGGCCCGCGAACTGTTTGCCGCAGCTCTTGCCAAGGGCGTGCATTTCGTGGATGCCCCTGTTTCAGGCGGTGAGGCTGGCGCCATCAACGGCATGCTGACCGTGATGTGCGGCGGCGAGACCGCTGCTTTTGAGCGCGCCAAGCCCGTGGGCATGGCCTTCTCCAAAGCCTTCACCTTGATGGGCGAAAGCGGTGCGGGACAGCTCACGAAAATGGTCAACCAAGTTTGCATTGCCGGGTTGGTGCAAGGCCTCTCCGAGGGCATTGCCTTTGGCATGAAAGCCGGCCTGAACATGGAGCAGGTGTTGGAAGTGATTGGCAAGGGTGCAGCGCAAAGCTGGCAAATGGACAACCGTGGCAAAACCATGGTAGCCGACAAATTTGACTTTGGCTTTGCGGTCGACTGGATGCGCAAAGACTTGGGGCTGGTCATGGACGAAGCCAAGCGCAATGGTTCACGCTTACCAGTGACTGCCTTGGTCGACCAGTTTTACGCCGATGTACAAGCCATCGGCGGCAAGCGCTTTGACACCTCTAGCCTGATCAAGCGCTTGCGCTAAAGCACCTTACTTGGCAGGCTTGGCTGTCTCCCCCGGTGGCGCCGGTGGGGGCAACAGGTTGCGTAGTTCGTCCTCGCTGATGATCTCAAACAAGCGCACGACTTTGTTCACGCCCCCAACATTGCGTGTCACTTGGGTTGCGCTGGTGGCTTCGCGCTGGGTGACGCGGCCCATCAAATAGACCGTGCCGCGCTCGGTCACAATCTTGAACGCACTGGCGAACAAGTCGCGACTGTCAATAAAGCTGGCTTTGACTTTGGCGACGATCAGCAAGTCGTTGGAGCGCTCAGACAAATTGGACAAGGGCATGACGGCCAACTCATTCACCACCGCTTTGACGTTTTCAATTCGCTCGACCAATTGCAACACCGCTTTGCGGTCTTTCTCGGCAGTGACTTCGCCGGTGAGCAAGACCTGCCGGTTGAAGCTGGTGACATTCACGTGCACGCGCTCGCCCAAGTTGTCGCGAATGCGCGACTGTGCACGTAATTCAATCGATTCATCTTCGAGTTGAGCGCCCGAGGTGCGTCGATCACTGGCCACCATGGCCGTGCCCGCCACGCCTGCAATCATCAAAGGCGCACACGCGCCCAAGGTGCAGACCAGCAACAAGCCACTGACGGCTTTGACTACAAAAGATGGTTTCATGATGGGTTCTCCTGTTCGCCTAACAACTGACTGTCCACCCCGTCGCACAAACAGTGCAACACCAGCAAGTGAACTTCTTGAATTCTGGCCGTACGGTCGTGGGGCACACAAATATGGACGTCCGTCTCGCGCAACAACTGCCCAATTTTGCCGCCGCCCTTGCCTGTGAGCGCCACCACGATCAAATCTCTTTCATGGGCGGCCTCGATAGCAGCCAGCACATTGCGAGAATTGCCGCTGGTGGAAATGGCCAACAAAACGTCGCTGGGTTGTCCCAAAGCCCGCACTTGTTTGGAAAAAATTTGATCGAAGTGGTAGTCGTTGGCAATCGCGGTCATGATGGAGCTGTCGGTAGACAGGGCAATCGCACCGAGTTCAGGGCGTTCGCGTTCAAAACGCCCGACAAACTCTGCGGCAAAGTGTTGCGCATCTGCCGCCGAACCCCCGTTGCCGCACGCCATGACTTTGCCGCCGCCGGTGACGCACATCAAGAGTGCCCCCACAGCGGCAGCGATGGGTTTGCTTAAGGTTTGGGCCGACTGGTATTTCAGATCAGCGCTGTCGATGAACTGCTGCTCAATGCGTTGCTCTAACATAAACGAATCATACCTTTGCAGAGTGACGGAATCCTTTCATGCCTCAAAGGCGGCTTTAAGCCAGATCAAGTTATCTGCTTGCAGCAGCACTGCATCAAAGCGGCATGGAGGAGGTGTTGGGTACCTGCGCAAAAAGTGTCTGGCCGCGTACACAAGACGTCTGCGCTTGGTGGCGCTGATGCTGGCACCCGCTCCCCCAAAATCGTCTCTTGCGCGAGCCCTGACCTCGACGAACACCAAAGTCCCATCGCACTCGCGCACAATCAGGTCAATTTCGCCACCGCCTCGCCCAGGCGTGCGGTAGTTAGTGGCAAGCAGCGTCAGGCCATGCTCTAGCAAATGCCGCAAGGCGCGTTGCTCGGCAGCATCGCCGCGTTGCTTGGTGTTGGGTACAGGTAAAGAGGTGTTCATTGGTTCAACGTTTTGATTCCGCGTTAGTGGCAGCCCACGATGCCAGTGCTTCACAAGCGCATCCGCCAGCCTGCCTGTATGTATTGGCCACGCCCATTGGCAATTTGGCGGACATGGGTCTGCGGGCTTTGCATGTGCTGACGCTGGTCGACGCCATGGCTTGCGAAGACACGCGCCACAGCCAGAGCTTGCTGCGTGGCTATGGCATAGACAAACCATCGAGTGCTTTTTTGGCGCTGCATCAACACAATGAGACGAGTGCTACAGAGCAAGTAATTTTGCGCTTGCAAAGCGGTCAGCGGGTGGCCTATTTAAGTGACGCAGGTACACCGGCGATCAGCGACCCAGGCGCAAAGTTGGTGGCCGTGGTTCAAGCCGCAGGTTTTCGGGTCATCCCTATTCCTGGCCCCAGCAGTGTCACCACGTTGCTAAGTGTGAGTGGCTGCCTAGGCGACGGGAGTTTTGTCTTTTTAGGTTTCTTGCCCAGCAAATCACAAGAGCGTCAAACTGCCATTCAAGCGATGGCGCAAGAGTCACGGGCTCAGGTTTTTTTAGAAGCTCCGCATCGAATTGAAGCAGTCGCCAAGGACATGGCTTTGCTGGGTGAGCGAATGCTCAGCGTTGGGCGCGAACTCACCAAGCAGTTTGAAGAGGTGGCGGTGATGCGCGCTGACAGGCTCAGCTCATGGCTTGACGCGTCTGCACAGCGCAGCAAAGGTGAATTTGCTTTGGTCTTGCACCCCTTGGCGGTTGCCGCACCGGGCTTGGGAGAGGCCGAGCGGGTGCTGGACTTGCTGCTCGCCGAATTGCCCACCAAAAGCGCTGTGCGCTTGGCCGCGCAAATCTCAGGTGCGCCGCGCAACGCCTTGTATGCATTGGCCTTGCAAAAGAAACCTGAGCAAGGCAGTGAGTGAAACTTAAGTCACCAAGTGTTGTGGTTTGTCGGCCACGAACGCCTCAATGTTGTCGATCAACTGGTCAGCCAAAAACTGCATGGCTTGCTGCGAGGCCCATGCCACATGTGGCGTCAAAATGAAATTGGGTGAACGAATATCCAGCAAAGGGTTGCCGTTTTTGGGGGGCTCTTGACTCAGCACATCAAAACCTGCACCGGCAATCACGCCGGTTTGCAAAGCCACTTTCAAAGCCTCCTCGTCCACCAAACCACCGCGTGAGGTGTTGATGAGCAAAGCGCTGCGCTTCATCTGTTGCAACTGAGCCATGCCAATGAAGTGGCGTGAAGCTGGTGTCAAGGGACAGTGCAAAGAAATGATGTCCGATTCAGCGAATACCTGCTCAGGGGGCACAAAGTCCACGCCTGCGGCCTTGGGTGGCGCATGGTCGGCAAACAACACCTTCATGCCCAAAGCGCGTGCAATTTGCGCTGTGGCTTGACCCAGCACCCCTTCACCAAAAATACCCAAGGTGCTGCCATGCAAGTCGCGTATGGGGTAATCGAAAAAGCAAAATTGCTCTTCGGTTTGCCAGCGGCCATTGAGCACATCGTCGCGGTAGGCCATCAAATTGCGGCGCAAGGCAAAAATCAAGGCGAAAGCATGTTCTGGCACGGTGTGAACCGCATAGTTGCGAATATTGGCCACCGCGACACCGCGTTCACGACACGCCTCCACATCCATCACGTCATAGCCGGTAGCGGCCATGGCAATCAGTTTGAGGTCGGGCAGTTGCGCCAAAGTGTCACGACGGATGGGCACTTTGTTGCTGATCGCAACGGTTGCCCCTTGCAAACGCTCGACCACGTCTTCGGGTCGGGTCTGCACATGCTCGACCCATTCATGCGCAAAAGCCGGTGCGCGCAGCTCAGCCCTTAACGACTGCCTGTCCAGAAATACTATTTTTTGCATGCTCATCCTTGTTGAAGACCGGCGCACCCAAGCCAGAGGGCGCAGCGTGCTGGCGCCAATAGTTGCCCGCGGCTGCAGAACCGCTGCCAGGTTGCAGCGCAACGCCGCAGTCGAGCATGGCCATTTCAGCACCATTGATCGCCGCCATCAAATGCACCTCGTTCATATCGCCAAGGTGCCCGATGCGAAAGAGTTTGCCAGCGACTTTGGACAAACCGCCCCCGAGTGACAAGTTGTAACGACGATAAGCGCGAGCAATCACTTCCGAGCCTGCAATGCCTGCGGGCAACATCACCGCAGTCACGGTGTCCGAATGCCACTTGGCTTCTACCGCACACAACTTGAGTTGCCAACCTTGGGTCACTGCAGCGCGTACACCTTCAGCCAAGTAATGGTGGCGGGCAAAGACATTGTCCAAACCTTCTTCGTGCAGCATTTTCATGGACTCGATCAGTCCGTACATCAATGGCAAAGCGGGGGTATAGGGAAAATAGCCGGTGTTATTGCTTTGCAGCATGTCTTGCAAGTCAAAGTAGGCGCGCTTGAGTTGAGCTATTTTGTGTTTTTCTAACGCTTTGGCACTGACACACAAAATGCCCAAACCTGCGGGGAGCATCAAGCCTTTTTGCGATCCGCTGACCGCCATGTCCACACCCCAGTCGTCGAAACGAAAATCGATGCAACCCAAGGAAGAAACACAATCGACGAACAAGAGCGCTGGGTGTGCGGCATCGTCCAAGGCTTCGCGTACGCCTGCGATGTCTGAGGCTACACCAGTAGCGGTCTCATTCTGACAAGCCAGCACCGCTTTGAAGCTGTGCTGTGTGTCGTTTTTCAAGATGTCTGCGAATTGCTGCAAGGGCACACCGGTGCCCCATTCGCACTCGACAACATGAACGTCCAAGCCAAGACGTTGGCACATGTCAATCCACAAATGGCTGAACTGACCAAACCGCGCTGCAAGCACTTTGTCGCCAGGCGACAAGGTGTTGGTCAATGCCGCTTCCCAGCATCCTGTGCCTGATGAGGGGAATATGAAAGGCGTACCGGTTTTGGTGCGGAAAATGTCCTTCAACCCACCCAAGATGGTATGCGTGAGATGAGGGAAATTGGGCGAGCGGTGGTCTTCCATGGACACCATCATGGCGCGTTGTATGCGCTCTGGCACATTGGTGGGACCGGGGACAAACAAGAAATTACGACCAACCATAGCGAGCTCCTTCAATTGTTTAAAAAAATATCGACCTATTCTTCAAGGATGCAAAACACTTGCGCCATACACAGGGAATGGCTCCACCAACTCAGCGACCTTGGCACGCGCCTTGGCGATGTGCTGAGCGTCGTCTGGCGCTTCCAGCACATCCGCGATCAAATGCGCGGTCATACGCGCTTCTTCTTGGCCAAAGCCACGCGTGGTCATGGCAGGGGTGCCCAAACGAATCCCGCTGGTGACCATGGGTTTTTCAGGGTCGTTGGGAATGCCGTTTTTGTTGCAGGTGATGTGGGCATGACCCAAAGCAATTTCGGCAGCTTTGCCCGTGATGCCTTTGGCTCGCAAATCGACCAACATCACATGGCTTTCGGTGCGGCCACTGACGATGCGCAAACCCCGCTCGACCAAGGTTTTGGCCAAGGTGTCTGCATTCAACAAGACTTGTTGTTGGTAGGCCTTAAAGGCGGGTTGCAAGGCTTCATGAAAGGCTGTGGCCTTGCCTGCGATGACATGCATCAAGGGTCCACCTTGCATGCCGGGGAAAACCGCGCTGTTGATTTTTTTCGACATCTCTTCGCTGTTGGTCAAGATGATGCCGCCACGGGGTCCGCGCAAACTTTTGTGGGTAGTTGAGGTGACCACATCGGCATAGGGCACCGGGTTGGGGTATGCGCCACCAGCGATCAAGCCGGAGTAATGGGCCATGTCCACCATCAAGTAAGCACCAATACTTTTGGCGACTTGGGCAAACTTTTCCCAATCAATCTTCAACGAGTAGGCCGATGCGCCAGCGATGATCAGCTTGGGCTTGTGCGTGTGCGCCATTTTCTCCATGGCGTCATAGTCAATTTCTTCGGCCGCATTCAAACCATAACTCACCACATTGAACCATTTGCCGCTCATGTTCAAGTGCATGCCATGGGTCAGATGGCCGCCTTCTGCCAAGCTCATGCCCATGATGGTGTCGCCGGGCTGAAGTAAGGCCAAGAACACCGCTTGATTGGCTTGTGAACCGGAGTTGGCCTGCACATTGGCGAAATTTGCACCGTAAAGTTCTTTGAGTCGGTCAATACAAAGTTGTTCCACGATGTCGACAAATTCACAACCGCCGTAATAACGTTTGCCAGGGTAACCCTCGGCGTATTTGTTGGTCAGGACTGAGCCTTGAAGGCGCATCACCGCTGGGCTGGTGTAATTTTCGGAGGCGATCAGTTCGATGTGCTGCTCTTGGCGGGCAGCCTCTTGCAGCACTGCTGACCACAACTGTGGGTCGCTATGAGACACATCTGAGTGATCAGGGAAGGACATCTTTGCGGGGGAAGTTTTGGTCAGCATGGTTGTTTTTCAAAAAATTAAAATGGCAAATTTTATAATTTAAGGGTAACGACCTGCCATAGCGTCAAGAGAAACCACTTTAATACTGGCGGCTTTGCCTGCACAGCCAAACGCCTCAAAGCGGGCTTTGCAAATGCCCTTGGCGGCTTTGCGTGCAGCGATCAAGGCTTTGCGTGGATCAAACTCACTGCGGTCTTGGGCAAACGATTGGCGCATCGCGCCAGTCATGGCCAAGCGGATGTCGGTATCAATGTTCACCTTGCGCACCCCCGAGCGGATGCCGCGCTGAATTTCTTCCACGGGCACGCCATAGGTTTCTTTGATGTCGCCACCAAACTCGCGGATGATGGCCAACCATTCTTGCGGCACGCTGGAGGAGCCATGCATCACCAAATGGGTGTTGGGAATGGATTGGTGGATGGCTACGATTTGGTCCATGGCCAAAATATCGCCCGTGGGTTTGCGGGTGAATTTATAAGCACCGTGGCTGGTGCCAATCGCAATCGCCAAGGCATCCACACCGGTGCGCTCAACAAAATCTTTGGCTTGCACAGGGTCGGTGAGCAGCATGTCGTGGGTGAGTTTGCCCACAGCGCCAATGCCGTCTTCTTCACCGGCCTCGCCGGTTTCCAATGAGCCCAAACAACCTAACTCGCCCTCTACAGACACACCTACAGAATGTGCCATTTCGCACACGCGGCGAGTGACGTCGATGTTGTATTCGTAGGACGAAGGTGTTTTGCCGTCTTGCATCAGCGAGCCATCCATCATCACGCTGGAAAAGCCTGAGCGAATCGACTGCTGACACACGGCAGGTGACACGCCATGGTCTTGGTGCATCACCACCGGAATATCGGGATGGGTCTCAACCGCAGCCAAAACCAAGTGACGCAGATAGGCCTCTCCAGCGTATTTGCGCGCACCTGCAGACGCCTGCAATATCACGGGACTGTCGGTCTCTTGAGCAGCCTCCATGATGGCCTGCACTTGCTCGAGGTTGTTGACGTTGAAAGCAGGGATGCCATAGCCATGCTCGGCAGCATGGTCTAACAATTGGCGCAGGGATACGAGGGCCATGAATTTCTCCAGTTAAAAAGGGGGTGGCCTTCAGGCCTTTTTCTTGCGCTCCATCATGCGCCACACGAACGGCGTGAAGATGAGTTGCATGGCGAGTTCCATCTTGCCGCCAGGCACCACCACGGTATTGGCGCGAGACATGAAGGAGTCGGGGATCATGTTGAGCAAGTAGGGGAAGTCGATGCCTTTTGGGTTGGCAAAACGAATCACCACAAAACTTTCATCAGGTGCGGGAATTTCTCGCGCAATGAAGGGGTTGGAGGTATCCACGCAGGGAACACGCTGAAAGTTCACATGGGTGTGGGCGAACTGTGGGCAGATGTAATTCACATAGTCGGGCATGCGGCGCAAAATAGTGTCTGTCACCGCCTCAGTGGAATAGCCACGCTTGGATTTGTCGCGCCACAGTTTCTGTATCCACTCCAAATTGATGACGGGCACCACGCCGATCAGCAAGTCGGGGTGCTGTGCAATATTGACCTCGGGGGTAACAACCGCGCCGTGAAGGCCTTCATAAAACAACAAATCGGTGCCGCTGGGCACATCTTCCCAAGGCGTGAAAGTGCCAGGGTCTTGTTTGTAGGGTGCGGCCTCTTCGTTGTCGTGCAAGTATTTACGCCGCTTACCTGTGCCGGTTTCGCCATAAGCGCGAAACAAGGTTTCGAGTTCTGAGAACAAATTTGTGGTTGGCCCAAAGTGGCTGAAATTTTTATCGCCCTGCTTTTCTGCCTCTGCGGCTTTTTTGCGCATTTCCAAACGGTCATAGCGGTGAAAACTGTCGCCTTCGATAATGGCAGCACTTACCTTTTCACGCCGAAAAATGTTCTCGAACGTGCGCGTCACCGAGGTGGTGCCAGCACCTGATGAACCGGTGATGGCAATGATGGGGTGTTTAACGGACATGGTTTTCTTTCAATCAATCAGGGACAAAACACTAGGCCCTGAAGAGCGTGCGCTCGGCGAACAAGGGGTTATCGATTTCACGCGGCACAGGTTCCCTGTGATATCGCTCAATTCGCTCAACTTCATTTTTAGAGCCAAACACCAAGCCGATACGTTGGTGCAGGCCTGTGGGCGTAACGCTCAGCATGGGTTCACGCCCGGTGCTAGCGCGACCTCCCGCTTGCTCCATGATCATGCCGATGGGGTTGGCTTCGTAGAGCAAACGCAAGCGGCCAGGCTTGCTGAGGTCTTTGGTGTCGCGGGGATACATAAAGACGCCTCCGCGCATCAAGATCCGATGCGCTTCTGCCACCATGGATGCAATCCAGCGCATATTGAAGTCTTTGCCACGCTCACCCGATTTGCCAGCCAAGCATTCGTCTACATAGCGCTTGATGGGTGGCTCCCAAAAGCGACTGTTGGAGGCGTTGATAGCAAATTCTTGGGTGTCGACGGGCACTTGCAACTTGGGGTGGGTCAACATGAACTCCCCCAAGTTTGGTTCCAGCGTAAAAGCGGATACCCCATTACCCACGGTCAACACCAGCATGGTGGTGGGGCCGTAGAGCGCATAACCTGCCGCCAATTGCGTTGCGCCTGCTTGTAAAAAATCTGCTTCGACCAAATCGCGGCCGCTGTCGATGGCGTCTTGCGGTGCTCGCAGGATGGAGAAGATGCTGCCCACAGACACATTCACATCGATATTGGACGAGCCATCCAAGGGGTCAAACACCAACAGGTATTTCCCACGCGGGTACTTGCCAGGTATTTGGTAGGGGTCGGTCATTTCCTCTGAGGCCATACCGGCCAAATGACCCGCCCATTCATTCACGCGAATAAACAGGTCATTGCTCAGCACATCGAGCTTCTTCTGTGTTTCACCCTGCACATTGATCGCACCACCGTCTTGTGCGGCATGGTCACCATACAAGCCACCCAGTTCACCCATGGCTACAGCGCGGGCAATGGCTTTGCAAGCCAAGGCCACATCCAAAATCAAGGCATTGAATTCGCCTTTGGAGTCCGGAAAGCGACGGCGTTCTTCAATCAGGTATTGGGTCAGTGTGGTGCGTTGACGTAAGGGCATGATGCCTCCATGGTGTTTTTATGCTTGATGCCAAGTGCGCAACTGCTCAACACTGACGCCTTCTAAATTGGGCAATACCCGCAACGCTCCCGTGAAGTCGTGATGTGATGTGAAATTATTGGGTGTGATGATGGTTTTGAGTCCTGCTGCGACAGCCGCACGCAAGCCATTGGAAGAGTCTTCCAAAGCCAAACAAGCAACAGGGGGCAATCCCAATCGGGCCAATGTTTGCACATACACCTGGGGATGGGGTTTTTTCTTGGGGGCGGTAGACGCGTCTTCGATGACGATAAACAAGTCTTTCCAATCTGGGCCAATGGCGTTGCGCAACAGCACCGCGATATTGACAGGCGAGGTGGTGGTGGCAATCGCCAAACGCAGGCCTTGATGATGTGCTTGCTGAATCAGCGCCAATACCCCAGGGCGCAACTGAACAGCCCCACCTTGCACAGCAGCTTCATAGGCCGCTGTTTTCAAAGCGTGAAGGTGGTCAATGGTGTCACGCAAGCCTGAACCGTCTATGTCTTTCATGTCAGGATGCACATGATTCCAATAGTGCAACATCCGCTCTTTGCCGCCCGATATTTCTAACAAGCCTGTGTACAAGGCCACATCCCAATGCCAGTCTAGGCCTTGCTCAGCAAAGGCGTGGTTAAAGGCGGCCAAGTGTGCGCTTTCGGTGTCGGCTAAGGTGCCGTCGACATCGAATATCAGCGCTTTAAGCATCAGATCACTTTCAACATGTTTATTCATCCGAGCGAACGTCCGCTTGCTGAAAGACCCGACTGGCGGCGAAGTCAGACGCAGTCAGGGTCCTTAAATCATCGACGCTGAGCTGTCGGTCGCGGTCGGCAAAGAGCCTGCTGGCCTGGCGCAGGCGCGCCCGGTCCAATGCATTGCGCACGCTGCGGGCGTTGGCAAAGTGGGGCTGCTGCACCCGCAAGCTGAGGTAGCGCTGGAACACCGCGTCGGCATCCGGCGCAAACACATAGTTCTGCTGAACCAGCATTTTTTGCGAAATCTGCACCAACTCGTCAACCGAATAATCGGGGAAGTCGAGGTGGTGTGCGACGCGTGAACTCATGCCGGGGTTGGATTCGAAGAAGGTATCCATCCGGTCTTTGTAACCCGCCAGAATCACCACCAGGTCATCGCGCTGGTTTTCCATGACTTGCA
>CAMATW010000041.1 GCA_945861305.1 Bordetella parapertussis
CTACCTCACCGCCATCGCTGTTGTGGATGACATAGGCGAAATCTGCATCTGCAGAAGAGGATTGCCGAACAGAAAGAATTTGGTCTGCGCCCACGCCAAAATGGCGGTCCGCGATGAAGCGGTAATGGGCAGGGGTGAGGCCCAGCAAGGCTTGGGTCTCATCGAGCACCACAAAGTCGTTGCCCGCACCCTGCATTTTTGTAAATCGTATGCGCATAGGCTGATTATCGCCTTGTCATAATGTGGCCATGGTACGCGCCCAATTACAACTGCACCCCGCCCGAATTCCTTCCAAGCCTTTGCCAGCTGCCACGGTTTTGTTACTTCGTGACACGCAAGGCGGCATTGAAGTGCTGATGACACGGCGCTCGCTGCAAGCCAGTTTTGCACCTGGTGCCTATGTTTTTCCAGGGGGTGGCATAGACGCAGAAGATTCAAGCTGTCACCATTTAGCGAAACGGCGCCCCAAGCAAGATGAGCAACGCCTAACCCAAGCGATTGCGGCTATTCGCGAAAGCTTCGAAGAACTTGGCGTCCTATTGGCCAAAGAGGCTGACGGCAAGCCTGTCAGTTCGCAAACGCATTCTTTACTATCCAGATCAGAAAACTTTGCCGCGCAGTGCCTGTCGCACGGTTTGACGCTGTCTGCCAATGAGGTATATGTCTTGGCGCACTGGGTGACTGACCGTGATTTACCCAAGCGGTTTGATGTGCCTTTTTTGGTGGCGCGTATGCCTGAGGGGCAGGTACCCGTTGCTGACGAAAAAGAACAGTTTGAACCTGTGTGGGTCAGCCCATCTGTAGCGCTGACTCGTCATGCTGCAGGAGATTTTTTCATTATCTTCCCCACCATTCGTACGCTAGAAAAACTTCAAGGCTACACAACGGTGGACAGTGTTTTGGCTGCTTGCGCCAATGAACAACCGTGGTTTCACAGTTGCCCACGTGCTGGATTGCTACAAGGTAAAGATGCACGCTTCATGGAACATGAACCGCCTTTTGGCGAGTTGGCCTTGACCTGTCCTGATGGACAAATCGTTCATCACCTGGATTGGCAATCTGACACAGCTGTGCCCCTACTGGCCCATGTTCGACGCTTAACCGCCCCCAACCCCAGCATGATGACAGGGCCAGGTACCAACAGCTATCTGATTGGTGACGCTCAAAGCGGTTATGTCGTGGTAGACCCCGGCCCACCTGACGCTGAGCATGTGGAGCGGTTATGGCAGTCTTGTAGGGGCGATATTCGCGCCATCATTTGTACCCACTCGCACCCAGACCATTCGCCTGCTGCTTGGTTACTGAAAAACAAGTGTGCAAAAAATGGTTTGGTTGTGCAAGTCATGGGCTTGCCCTCTTCTGCCCACGCCCGTGAGCACAGTGAGTTTGTGCCTGACACCGTTTTGCATGACGGTGAAAAAATTGTTTTGAACAGTCAAGGTCACACGCATACCTTGCAAGTGATCCATACCCCTGGTCACGCAGCCAACCACTTGTGTTTGATTTTGCAAGAGGACGGTCTGCTCATCAGTGGCGACCATGTGCTCAATGGCAGCACCACCGTTGTGGACCCACCCGATGGCCATATGGGCGACTACCTTGCTTCTTTGGACAAACTGGTCGAGGCCTGTAAACAATGGCATGTTCAATTCATCTTGCCAGCACATGGCTATGTTCTTGGAAATCTTTGGGCTGAGCCGTACAGCGCAATCGACTGCATACAGCGTTTGAAAGCCCACCGATTAAAGCGTGAAGACAAAGTTCGCCGCGCCATGCAAGCCTTGCCCCAAGGCTCTTTACAAGAGTGGTTGCCTCTAGCGTATAATGATGTGCCGCAAGCTTTATGGCCGGTAGCCATGCGGTCTTTGCAAGCACATGTTGAGCATGTACAACAAAATGAATTTAACTAAATATCGCCAGGTCCAATCATCAACACACAGGTACCCGCGGGAAGCATTTGGGTCAGAGGTGCAAGAAATACTGAATGCCCTCCACGAATAAAGTTATAAATTGAATTGATTGTTCTCGGCAAAAAAGGCCATGGTCGTATATCGCTGGCCAGGTGAAAGAAATCACCCTTCAAAGTTGAGCCTAGCTTCAGCAGTGGCAAAGAGGCATCAAGATTCCAGTTTTCAAACACAACCATCACTTCAAAATCTTCAGGAACAGTCAAAGATATAGCTTGTAGTACCAACGATTCAAAACCTTCAACATCAATTTTGATCACGCCTTTGCGCAAACCCATGGAACGCATAGACGCAAACAATGCTGACATGACGACCACTGCTGACTCCACCTGAACTTCATGCGCCTGGTAATGAGTGGGATCAAAACGCGTAAAACCATCTTTGTGGGCCAACACATCTGGGGAATATTCGTTATCTGCAGATGAAATGAATGCCCCTCCCCAATTGTCAAAGGGGACCATCAAGGTCAAACGCTCCTTTTGATTTCCAAGCGCATAAGGGTGTAAATGAGTCTCCTGATTTCGCAACATGGATTTCAAGTTAATCTTCAGCAAACTCAAGCAATCTGGATTGGGTTCAAATAAATGAACCTGCTTAAATAAATGCCCAACTTGACATGAAATCAAGCCAATGTTTGCACCAATATCTAAAAAGAAATCTGAATGATTTATACCTGCCCAGTGCTTGATCAATTCGACAACTTCAGGCTCGTATTCACCCCAGGCCATTGGTTGAATGCTTATTAAATCACCGCCCCTGACAAATACAGGCATTGCGTTACAGGTTAGTTTTTTGAATAGACTGTATTGAAGTTTTTTTCGTCTTCGGTTCCAGGGATTTTCTTTACGAAAGAAAGGTTTTTTTATCATGGAAGTTTTTTAATCCGTCTGATTTTGACGCAATGAAAGCAAACTGGCAGCCAAAAAAACCACGCACTCACCCATACCTGCACCGAAATAGGGGCAATTCATTAACCCCATGGTTGCAGAAACAAAGGTGACCGTCAGCAAAGTCTGTCTGGCATTTTCCGGCAGGGTAAATGCACCCTTAAATTGGAAAAACAATATGCCCAAAAACAGCACTGCGCCAATAACGCCAGACTCCACTGCCCACAACAAATACTGCTGATGTGGGTTGGACGGTGCATCTTTTTGCATGCCGTCCAAGCGGTGGTAATTCATGCGCCAACTTCCAACGCCATGACCCATAAGAGGTTTTTCTTGCATAGCCAGCAATGAACGATGCCAATAATCCAAGCGTTGCCCCTGAGATGTTTCAATACTTCCCTGTTGATAACTCAGGACATCATGAAAAACTTTGGTGGTTTGAGCTTCAAATCTTGGTGACAAAACCATCATCAATGCACTAAGCGCGAATGGCAAACCCAGCACCAGCCATCGCCATCTTTTTGGTAACTCCCACCAAACTGCCAACGTGATGGCTAAAAGCATGACCAAAAAACCGCTACGCCCCGTCATCACAAAAAAAACATTCACGATGGTCAGAAGCAACACCATCAAAGGCACCCAACGCCAATGTCCCTTTGGCCAGTGCGCCCTCATGAACCATAAAACTGTTGCCAATAAGGTTAGCAACACAGGTTGTTCCAGAGTGCTGCCATGAACAATACCCAATGCGGGCAAATCTTTAGCTGTTGCCCAAGGCACTGGCAGTCCAGCCACCAAAGCCCAAGACGAGAACATCATCACCACCATTCCAGCCACAAACCATTTCAATGTCAACAAGGCTTCATCTGAAGTTCGCAGCAAATAAAACACCGCCAAAAACCACAAGATTCGGCTGTGCCTTCCCCATCCAACTAAAGCGTCAGGTGTACTAGCCTCAGTCCACGAAAAACTCAGGCTCATCCAAGCCATGGCCAGTAATATCCACCATGTCATTTGAGGCCAACGTTTAAAGGAGGGAAAGCTTTGGTGTTTGACGTCAAAAAACAGTTGGCCTACCACCGCAATCAACAATAAAAGCTTGGCTATGGATACCATGGCAACACCTAAACTCACCGATACAGCCAAAAAGGACACGGAAATTACCGCAAAACTTTGCCATCGATGCTGCCAATTGATACTGCTTGTATGCATATAAATTCAATTAAAAATGTGAAGCCCGCCGATACGCCGGATTCTGTGCATATTGGTTTCCCAATACGTGACCGTCATTCCTCTGGGCCGGGGGTCACCCACCCGGCTCGGTGCTACCTACCCGCCAACTCAGCGAACCGCCTCAACGTTGGCCTACTTGGTATTGCTGCGCGTAGAGATTGCCCGTTTCACCCACCTTGTATGCAAGTACCTCCGGCTTTCGCCTTCGGTGCTGCACCCTAGGTGACTCGTCTCTGTTGCTCTGATCCTCACCTCACGGTGGAGAGGTGTTACCTCCTACGCTGTCCTGTGCAGTCCGGACGTTCCTCCAGTGCGACATTTCTGTCCTTGCACCAGCGACGGCCTAGCGAGCTTCACCTGTGGGATTATCCATCGGTCTATGATTCGGGTTAAGCACGAACTAAGCGTGCAGTTATAAAGAAGAAGCGAGGCGCCGTTATTTCGCAAAACCAAGCAGATTACAGACCGGACATTGATGGCTTGCGGGCCATCGCGGTGTTAATCGTCGTCATCTTTCACGCATTTCCCGAACAGTTGCGCGGTGGCTTTATTGGAGTGGATATTTTTTTCGTCGTCTCCGGTTACCTCATCACTGGACTGATACTGCGCGACTTGCGCGATCAACGCTTTAGCCTAAGTCATTTTTATGCAAGGCGTGTTCGGCGAATTTTCCCAGCGCTGCTGCTGGTTTTAGGTTTTGGCTTGGCTGCGGGTTGGGTTTGCCTGAACTTCATTGAATACAAACAACTGGCAAAGCATACTGGCAGCAGTGCTATCTTTCTCACCAACTTCATGCTGCTGCGAGAGTCCGGCTATTTTGACAATGCTGCTGACACCAAACCCATGTTGCATTTATGGTCGCTGGCGATTGAAGAGCAGTTCTACTTGCTATGGCCTTTGCTGCTGTTGTTGTTCAAGCGTGTACCTCGCTGGTCTTTACACATGCTGATGGTGCTGATGGTGTCGTCTATAGGCTATAGCTTTTGGTTGGTTTTCAAAGGTGATTTGTCGCGCGATTTTTACTCCCCTCTAAGTCGCAGTTGGGAATTGTTACTGGGTGCGTCATTGGCCATTGCCTTAATGAACAACCCACGAATGGCCAGGGCATGGCGCAATCCTGCTGGCTGGTGGGGCTTAGCTTTGGTGTTGGGATCGGCATTCTTTTTCAACAAGGAAATGGCCTTTCCAGGCTATTGGGCATTCATTCCGGTCACAGGGGCGGCCTTGGTATTACTCGCAGGCATGAACAGCAGCCTCAACAGTACCTGGTTGGCTTCACGTCCCTTGGTTGCCATTGGCCTGATCAGCTATCCGCTGTATTTGTGGCATTGGCCTTTGCTTTCATTTGCCCGCATTTTGGCCTCTCAAACACCCTCTGTGGAAGTGCGCTTGGGCCTGGTGGCGCTGAGCTTTTTTCTGGCCTACCTTACCTACCGTTTTGTAGAGCAACCGATTCGCTTTGGGAAAAAATATCCTCGTGCTGTGCTTTGGCTGAGCTTATGGATGGTTGCTGTGTTGTTGATGTCTCATGCCATCAACCTTTTCGATGGATTGAAATTCAGACACCACGGCATGCTCAATGCCGACCCCTCCACCTTTGTGGTGGGTGCTGAGCGTGGAACTTTGACGCCAAGTTGCACCCTTCCAGCAGATCAGCAGCATTTGCTGATGTGGTGCTTTCAAGACGGCAAGGTGCAACCCCCTAACCATGTGCTTTTAGGCGATAACAAAGGTGAGTCGCTGATTTACAGCTTGATACGCTCTTCTCCACCTGAGCACAGCTGGGCCATGATGGGGCCGATCAATTTGCTCTCTGTGCAGACCGCCCCTGCCAATCGCGCCGCCTACGAAGCAATTGATGCCAATCCAAACTTAAAAGTAGTTGTTTTGGCTAATGCAATTAGGGGGATGTACCGACTCGATGCGCAAACAGGCTTGATCGCCCAGCACACCTCTTCCGAAGAAATTGACAGCAATGTGTCCATGTACTCGGAAAGGATCAAACATTGGCAAGCTTCGGGTAAACGTGTGGTGTTTGTGATTGATAACCCGACATTGCCTGACCCCAACAGTTGCATCAGCGGCGGCTTGACCCGCTTTGAATTTCTCAACACAGTTTTGAAGCGAAAGCAAAATCCCTCCTGCCAGCTGCGCTTCACCGACCACCTCAAAGGAACGGCGGCCTACCAAGAGTTCATCACCAAGCTTATGCATAACAACCCTGCTTTGCTGGTATATGACCCGCTCCCCTTGCTCTGTGATGTACCTGCTGATATATGCACCATTGCCAAAGAAGGTAAATTTTTATACAGCTACGGTGACCATATTTCAGACCACGCTGGCATGTTGATGGCCAAGGACTTGTTGCTCTTGATAGACGCTATGCGCCAATGATTCGCCTGTCTGAGCTCAAAATGCCACTGGACGGCGTGTTCAATCCACCGGATAAGGTTTCATCACCGCCTCTGTACCCGCCCACACTTGCGCCATTGATTGCACATACGCTGGGTGTTTCAATGGATGCGATTGCAGATTGGAAAGTATTCAAACGCAGTTTTGATGCACGGCAAAAGCTGCAAGTGGTGTATATCGTTGATGTACAACTCCACGACAGCAACAAAGAGCAACAGTTGCTGCAACAACATGCACAGCACCCGCATATCCAAGCCACACCGGATATGCAATGGCACCCGCCTGTTCAAGCACCGGCCGATTGGGGAAGACTTGATGCAGTGCGACCTGTGGTGGTGGGTTTTGGACCCTGCGGCATATTTGCAGCGTTGGTCTTGGCACAAATGGGCTTGAAGCCCATCGTCATTGAACGCGGACAAGCCGTGCGGCAGCGAACCCAAGACACTTGGGGTCTGTGGCGCAAATCTGTCTTGAAACCCGAGAGCAATGTGCAGTTTGGCGAGGGCGGTGCAGGCACATTTTCAGATGGCAAGCTTTACAGTCAAATTAAAGACCCTAGACACTTGGGTCGCAAAGTCATGAATGAATTTGTGCGCTTTGGTGCGCCCGAAGAAATTCTGTGGGCGGCACATCCGCACATCGGAACTTTCAAGTTGGTCAAGGTGGTTGAAGGCTTGCGGGCAGAAATCATTCGCCTTGGTGGCGAAGTGCGGTTTGCACAGCGCGTGACTGACATCCGCTACGACGATCAACGCCAAATTCAAGCGCTGCACATTTTGAACCAAGACACGGGCGAGACATACGAATTGCCAGCGCACCATGTGGTGATGGCTTTGGGCCACAGTGCGCGCGACACCTTCACCATGCTGCACCGACACCAAGTGGCGATGCAGGCCAAGGCTTTTTCTATTGGAGTTCGCATTGAGCACCCGCAAAGCGTGATTGACCGTGCACGCTGGGGCAAACATGCCGGTCACCCCATGCTGGGTTCGGCAGACTACAAATTGGTTCACCACGCCAGCAATGGCAGAGCTGTTTACAGTTTTTGCATGTGCCCAGGCGGCACGGTGGTAGCAGCAACCAGTGAAACCGGTCGGGTTGTCACCAACGGCATGAGTCAATATTCACGCAATGAGCGCAATGCCAATGCAGGTATCGTGGTGGGCATTGACCCGCGCGACTACCCCAAAGACGCAGCCTCTTTTGAAGCAGCGCTAGGCCAAGAGGTAGGCAATGCAGTTCGCTTGGATACCCTCGACACCGTTGACGGTTTTCATCCTTTGGCAGGCATGGTGTTGCAAAGGCAGTTGGAATCTGCTGCCTTCATTGCAGGGGGCAGCACCTACCACGCGCCTGCACAGTTAGTGGGCGACTTACTAGCAGACATTGCGTCGACCGCCTTGGGCAGCGTCGAGCCCTCATACAAGCCTGGTGTGCACATGACCCACCTGCGCCATGTGCTTCCCTCATTTACCGTCGATGCCATGCGTGAAGCCTTGCCCAAGTTTGGGCAAAAGATCAAAGGTTTTGACATGAGCGATGCTGTTTTGACAGGCGTTGAGACCCGAACCTCTTCGCCTTTGCGCATTGAACGGGGCCAAAATCTGCAAAGCCCCAATATGCACGGCCTCTTTCCAGGTGGAGAGGGCGCAGGCTATGCTGGAGGCATTTTGTCGGCGGCGGTCGATGGCATCAAACTCGGTGAAGCCGTTGCTTTAAAAGTATTGCAAAATCTCCCACCGCATCAAGGAGTCACAAATGAAAGTGCATAGCATTCTAGAAACCATTGGTCACACGCCGCATATACGCATGAACCGCTTGTTTGGTTCACAAGCACAGGTGTGGATCAAGTCCGAACGCAGCAACCCAGGCGGCTCTATCAAAGACCGCATCGCATTAAGCATGGTGGAAGATGCCGAGAAGAGCGGTGTTTTAAAGCCCGGCGGCACAATCATCGAGCCCACCTCGGGCAACACGGGTGTGGGCTTGGCCATGGTGGCAGCTGTGAAGGGCTACAAACTGGTGTTGGTCATGCCTGACAGCATGTCGATTGAACGCCGTCGCTTGATGTTGGCCTACGGCGCTTCTTTCGATTTGACGCCGCGCGAAAAAGGCATGAAAGGCGCCATCGCCCGAGCCCAAGAATTGGTGGACGCAACACCAGGCGCTTGGATGCCCCAGCAATTTGAGAACGCAGCCAATATCTCGGTGCATATTCATACCACCGCTTTAGAAATTTTGGCCGACTTCCCTGAAGGCTTAGATGTGATCATCACGGGTGTGGGCACAGGTGGACACCTCACCGGTTGCGCGCAAGTCTTGAAAGAGAAATGGCCGAAACTGCAAGTGTTTGCGGTAGAGCCCAAGGCCTCGCCCGTCATCTCTGGCGGCGCCCCCTCGCCTCACCCGATTCAAGGCATTGGTGCAGGTTTTATTCCTAAAAATTTGCATACCGATTTACTGAGTGGCGTGATTCAAGTTGACGCTGAAGACGCCCGTGAGTATGGGCGACGCGCAGCTCGCGAAGAAGGCATGTTGGTAGGTATTTCTTCGGGTGCCACCTTGGCGGCCATTGCACAAAAACTCCCTGAACTGCCTGCTGGTGCCAAAGTGCTGGGCTTTAACTACGACACAGGCGAGCGCTATTTGTCTGTGGAAGGTTACTTTCCCGCGTGAAGGACTTTCGCGTTTTGGCGCTGATCGCGCCCATGACGCAACTCAACACCCCCTACCCGTCAAGCGCTTACTTGACGGGTTTTTTGCGATCACAGGGCGTAGATGCCCATCAAGACGACTTGGCATTAAAGCTGGTGCTGCGCATTTTCAGCTCAGAGGGTTTGAAGCAGATTCAAGCCATTGCCACTACGCAAGAGGTACATGAACGTAGCGCCAGTGTGAACTGCTTTTTAGACCATGCGCAGCGCTATATAGATTGCATAGAACCGGTGATGGTTTTTTTGCAAGGCCATGATCCCACCTTGGCGCACCGCATCTCGGCCCGCGGTTTTGTCCCTGAGGGTCCACGCTTTGGAATTCTGGACAACACAGAGGACGACACCCTTACATGGGCCTTTGGCTCCTTGGGTGTGCAAGACCGCGCAAGACACTTAGCCACACTTTTCTTGAATGACTTGGCTGATGTGCTGCGAGATGCAGTAGACGATAGGTTTGAGTTTGTACGCTACGGTGAATCGTTGGCCTCCAGCCAAGCCAGCTTTGACCCACTGGCCAAGGCATTGGCTGCACCCCAAACCTTCATTGACCAAGTGCTGCATGACTTGACGCTTGAAACTTTTGATAAGCATCAACCGCAGTTGGTACTGTTGTCTGTGCCTTTCCCTGGCACGGTTTACGGGGCTTTGCGTATAGCGCAAACTATCAAGCAATATCACCCCGATGTGAAAATTGTCTTGGGTGGCGGCTACGTCAACACCGAACTGCGCTCTTTGAATGAGCCTCGTTTGTTTGACTTTGTCGACTACGTCACCTTGGATGCGGGTGAGCGGCCCCTGCTGGCTTTGCTTGAACACTTAAATGGCAAACGCTCTGCACAGCGATTGGTTCGCACCTTTACGCGTGAAAACACCGAAGTCAAGTACACCCACTGGGCAGAGCCCGATATTGCGTTTGATGATGTAGGTACACCCACCTGGGACGGCTTGCCTATGCAAAGTTATTTGTCCTTGTTAGACATGCTCAACCCCATGCACCGCTTGTGGAGCGATGGCAGGTGGAACAAGTTGACCGTAGCACATGGTTGCTACTGGAAGAAATGCAGTTTTTGCGATGTGTCCTTGGACTACATCTCACGCTATGACGCAGCGACTGCACACACATTGGTGGACCGCATCGAGCGTATCGTGGGTGAAACGGGTCAAAGTGGTTTTCATTTGGTGGACGAGGCTGCGCCCCCCAAAGCCTTGAAGGCCATGGCGCAAGAACTTTTACGCAGGCGCATCAACATTTCTTGGTGGGGCAATATCCGCTTCGAGAAAACCTTCACGCCAGAACTTGCTGAACTGCTGGCTGAGAGTGGTTGCATTGCCATGTCGGGTGGCTTGGAGGTGGCAAGCGACCGCTTGCTCGCATTGATGCAAAAAGGGGTCACAGTAGACCAAGTGGCCCGTGTAACCCACGGGTTTTCTCAGTCCGGCATTTTGGTTCATGCTTATTTGATGTACGGCTTTCCTACGCAAACTGTGCAAGACACGGTAGACGCTTTGGAATATGTCAGGCAACTGTTTCTTCATGGTTGCATTCAAAGTGGGTTTTTTCACCGCTTTGCTTGTACCGTTCATTCGCCTGTGGGTATGAATCCGCAAGACTATGGCGTCACCTTGATCCCTTTGCAAGAGGGTTCATTTGCGCGAAATGACATTGGTTTTGTAGACTCCACTGGCACCGACCATGATGTGTTGGGAACAGGCTTGAAGAAAGCTATCTACAACTATATGCACGGGCTGGGTTTAGAAGACGATGTGCGTGTGTGGTTCGATTTACCCAAAGGCCAAGTTCCTAAGCCTCGGGTGAAAAAAAACGCGATTGCCCAAGCCTTGGGCGAATCGCGCTGATATGACAGTTATTTAACTGTTCTGCAAAGCAGAGATGCGCTCTTCCAAAGGCGGATGCGAAGAGAACATCTTGCCTAAGCCGCCGGTGATGCCCATGGCTTGCAAACTGGGTGGCAATCCCTCTGACTGCATATGCTGTAAGCGTGCCAAGGCATTGATCATCGGTTGCTTACGCCCCATCAACTCGGCGGCACCTGCATCGGCGCGGAATTCACGCTGACGACTGAACCATGCCACCACGATGCTGGCGGCAATGCCCAACACGATGTCTAAAACGATGCTGGTGATGTAGTAGGCCATGCCTGGTCCGGTATTTTCCTCATCGTTTTTACGCAAAGCGCTGTCTACCGCGTAGCCAATGACACGGCTGAGGAACACCACAAAGGTGTTGAGCACACCTTGCACCAAGGTAAGGGTGACCATGTCGCCGTTTTGGATGTGCGCCACTTCGTGTGCGAGTACCGCTTCAACTTCCTCGCGGGTCATGCCTTGCAACAAACCAGTGGAGACAGCAACCAGCGCAGAGTTACGAAATGCCCCTGTGGCAAAGGCATTGGGCACACCTTCATAGATAGCCACCTCGGGCATTTCCAGGCCTGCGCGTTGCGACAAGTTTTTCACTGTGTCAAGCAACCAGGCTTCGTCTGCGTTTTGCGGTTGATCAATGACCTGCGCACCCGTGGACATCTTGGCCATCCACTTGCTCATCAACAGAGAAATAAAAGCACCTCCAAAGCCCATCACCATGGCAAAGCCCAGCAAAGCGCTGAGATTGAGTCCGTTGGCAGTCAGGAATTGGTTAACGCCCAGCAAGCTGGCCACAATACCCAAGACCAGCATGACGGCCAAGTTGGTGACGATGAGAAGAATGACGCGTTTCATGAAGTCCTTTGAACTGGCCAAGAAGTTGACCTGTGGTCGAAAATGGTAAGGGCAATTTTGTTTTTTTCAATACCCTTGCTTTTTTTGTGGACGAAACACCTGCGGGTCTTGATAAAAATCCACGTCTTCATTGGCTGGCCACCAAGCTGGAATCCCTAAAACGGGTAAGGGTAAAAAGGGTTTGCGTTCCATTTCATTTGCATGAATTTGCTGTGACAACCATGTATCCAAGACGCCGTCACCTGCAGCTTGAATTTCTACAGGCACAGGCATACAAAGAACATGCGCGGTGATGCCTTTGTAAGGCTTAAGCAACTTCTCTAGCAAGGCATGGCCAAACAGCGTGAGGTTTGCGTCTTTCCAAGATTCTCGATGCGTCACAAACAATGCTTGCCAGTCTTGTGCATACAGGGCCTGCCATAAGACCTCAGGCGCGCACAGCAATGCGGCGTTTTCGTCGAACAAGGTGAGCGCATCGCGCAAGGCACCACGCTGCGCGGTCACACCTTCTTTTTGAATCGCTTGGGCTTGCAATCGGTTGAGTTGTTGTTTGGTGTGAGGGAAGCGCAACCAACACAAACCATTGAAGAAATCGTGGGCATTGTTGCGTGTAGGGACTGTGTGTGTCCTGAAGATAAAGGCTTCATACGCTTCATCGTTTGGCAGCATGGTTTGAGGCACGGCCATAAATTCTGTTTGTTTGGCGGCCAAGCAGGCATGAAGGGCTTCAGGTTGGTCTTGCCAAGCATTCAGCACATCTTTTCCGGTCAAATGCCACGGCGTGAACCACTCGTAACTTTTAAAGGATTCAAAGAGCATCAGGGAATAAATCGCCACCCTACAGTCTCCCCGGCCCGCAAAGGTTTGAGGCTGGTTTGGCCAAAGGGCAAGCTTTCAGGCAGGGTCCAACTTTCACGCTGCAAAGTCACTTGGGCGGTATTGCGCGGTAAACCATAAAAATCGGGGCCATGGAAGCTGGCAAAGCCTTCTAGCTTGTCCAAAGCGCCAGCAGTGTCGAAGGCTTCGGCGTAAAGCTCTAACGCGGTCAAGGCCGTATAGCAACCTGCACAGCCACTGGCGTGTTCTTTCAAATGCGTGGCGTGGGGTGCGCTGTCGGTGCCCAAAAAGAACCTATCACTGCCCGAGGTGACCGCGTCCATCAAAGCTTGGCGGTGCAATTCGCGCTTCAACACTGGCAAGCAGTAGTAATGCGGCCGCACACCGCCCATGAAGAGCGCATTGCGGTTGTAAAGCAAATGGTGGGCGGTAACGGTGGCTGCGGTAAAGCGCCCTGCTTGCGCCACGTACTGCGCAGCTTCGCGGGTGGTGATGTGCTCGAAAACAATTTTCAGCTCAGGAAAATCGCGCTGCAAAGGGATGAGGTGCTGGTCGATGAACACCGCTTCACGGTCGAAGAGGTCGATATTGGCGTCTGTCACCTCCCCATGCACCAGCAAAGGCATGCCTAGGCGCTGCATGGCCTCTAAGGCCTTGTGCGTGTGGGCAATGGCGGTGACACCAGAGTCGCTGTTGGTGGTTGCCCCTGCGGGGTAGAGCTTGACTGCCAGCACGCCTGCCGCGTGGGCCTGTTCAATTTCAATCGCAGAAGTGTTGTCGGTGAGGTAGAGCGTCATCAATGGCTCGAACACCGCGCCAGCAGGCAAGGCTTGCAAGATACGCTGGCGGTAGGCCAGTGCAAGTGCGGTAGTGGTGACGGGTGGTTTGAGGTTGGGCATGACCACCGCGCGGGCAAATTGCGCAGAGGTGTGTGACAGTACGTGGGGCAATACATTGCCATCGCGAAGATGCACATGCCAGTCGTCGGGGCGGGTGAATGTGAGTAAGTTTTGGGGCATGGTGCGATTGTCTAACAGACACGCCCATGAAAAAACCCGCTGCCTTGTGAGCAGCGGGTTTTAGATTCTTTAACCTTCAGCAGGCAACAAGGCCTGCGTGGGGGTTTGTTATTTGTATTTAAATTGAAAAATCATTAAAACAATGAAATTTATAATATTTAAGTGATGTTTTTAAAGTAAATAACTCCATCAAAATAGGTAAGCTTGCGCCACAGCGCCATCACATTTCGCTTGATTTACGGCGGTAATATCGATTTGCTGACCTTGGCGCGAAATGCTCGTACATCTGTGGAAATGATCGAAAAGATTTATGCCTCCACGCTTTCAGCAGAAATGAATGTGAGTCTTTTGCACAGCAAGCGCCGATAACACGCCGCTCAATTTCCTTACTCGGGGCCTGCTCTGCTTCATTTTTTGAGTGCAACTTACGCCTGTATCAATTCTTTTTTTTACAGTGGGCCCCATGGTTTCACTGTCCTACCCCTCCTCTGCCACCGATCAAGACCAGCAAGCGGTTGACTGGTTGACGCATTTTTTTGCCACAGCTTTGGCCGATGGGGCGTCAGATATCCATTTAGAGCCTTTTGAAAATTTACTCAGGGTACGGGTCCGTATCGATGGTCATTTGCAAGAGCGGCCATCACCCCATGCACAATTAAAGGACCGCATCATCTCGCGGATCAAAGTGCTGTCGCGCATGGATATTTCTGAAAAGCGCTTACCCCAAGACGGACGATTACGCATCTCTGTCAACACTTCACCGATAGATATGCGGGTCAGTTGCTTACCCACAGTGCATGGCGAAAAAATTGTTCTGCGTATTCAGAATTTTCTGTCGCAGCAGTTAAACCTCAACGACCTGGGGTTTGAGTCACAGCAACTCGATGATTTGCTCACCGCATTACAGCGATCCAATGGCATGATATTGATAACAGGCCCCACGGGTTCCGGTAAAACCTTGACGCTTTACAGCTGTTTGCACCACTTGAACTCATCCAAAATCAATATCTCGACAGTAGAAGACCCCTGCGAGATTGTGTTGCCTGGCATCAACCAAATCAATGTGAACGAAAAATCTGGGCTGGGTTTTGCACAAACACTGCGAGCCTTGCTACGGCAAGACCCTGATGTGGTGATGGTGGGCGAAATACGCGATAGTGAAACTGCAGATATCGCCTCAAAAGCCGCGCAGACTGGGCATTTGGTGTTATCAACCCTTCACACCAACGATGCAACATCTGCACTCACCCGTCTTTGCCAGTTGGGTGTTGCTGATTTCAATGTGGCCAGCAGTGTCATTCTGATTTGTGCGCAAAGACTGGTGCGTAAGCTTTGCCCGCATTGCAAATACAAAGTGCCCAATGAGAACAGGTACATCCCAGTTGGCTGTGTGCATTGCGTCAATGGCTACAAGGGCAGAGTGGGCATTCACCAAGTCCTGCCAATGACAACAGACATTCAATCCATGATGATTTCGGGCTTGGATACGCTCAGCATTGCCAATCAGGTCAAGCAAAATGGTGTGCTCACACTGCGTGAAGCTGGCTTGATGAAAGCTTGTGCTGGCATCACATCCCATGAAGAAGTCTGGGGTGCCACTTCATCATGACCTCAGCACTTCGGCAGCGTTGTCATTTCACTCGTCAACTTGCCACACTGGTGGCTGCAGGTTTGCCCTTGCTTGACTCCTTGACGTCCATGGCCAAGTCAGAACAATCGACAGATATGCGCCATTTGATTGCTCGCCTGTGTGTGTCTCTTAAGCAGGGCAGCAGTTTTCACCACGCCCTCAGGCAATTGGACTACTTTGATACCTTGTATTGCGAGTTGGTGGGTGCCGCTGAAATGGCAGGAAACCTTGACCAAGTGTTGGAACGCTTAGCTGTTTTGCTTGAAAAGCGCCAAGCCCTTCAGTCTCAGATTCGCACTGCATTGGCCTATCCATGTGCAGTCCTTTTAATCACCGTCGTGGTTGTCACCGTCATCATGGTGTGGGTGGTCCCTGTGTTTGAAGGTATTTTTTCTTCTCTTGGTGCTGACTTGCCAGCGCTGACCCTGTCAGTGGTGCACATGAGTCGCTGGATAACGAACGGCGGCGCTGTGTTGGCTATGCTTACCCTTTGCAGTTTATATATTCCAGCAAGGTTGGCCATGAACAAACCTGGTTTTCAACTTTGGCGCGACTCCACTCTTTTACGCTTGCCTTTGCTAGGCGCAATGGTTCATCAAAGCCAGTTAGCGTTGTGGACGCTTACGCTGTCAGATTTACTCAAAGCAGGTGTCCCCATGCTGGACGCTTTAGAGGTGGTTGCGGCCAGCAGCACCAACCGTTGCATCGGTATGTCCACCATCTTTATTCGCTCCAAGATCAGCCAAGGTACCTCGGTGGCCGCTGCAATGGAAAGCCTTTACACCAATCCTTCGCAAGCACATGTGTTCCCACCCATGTTGATAGAACTGGTTGGCGTGGGTGAGCAAAGCGGGGCCTTGGACACACTGCTCGCCAAAGTAGCTCAGCAACTCACTGCTCAAGTTGACAACCTATTGCGTCAGTTCACGCAACTTTTAGAGCCCGCCATGATGGTGGTGCTGGGTCTTCTCATGGGAGGTCTTGTGGTGGCTCTGTACTTACCCGTCTTTCAATTGGGACAAGTGCTTTAGGCTTTCTTATAGACTGCGGGGCATATGCAACATCCCGTATTCAAACGCATTGGCCTGACAGGCGGCATCGGCAGCGGCAAATCCACCTTTGGCGCGATGTTGTCCGCACGCGGTTTTGCATTGATTGATGCGGATGCTGTCTCTAGGGAGCTGACCGGTGTAGGCGGCTTGGCAATTGCGAAGGTACGCGAAACTTTCGGTGATAGCGCTATAGCATTGGATGGCAGCATGGACAGAAGTCAAATGCGTACTTTGGTTTTTAGTCAACCTGAGGCTAGGGTGCGGTTGGAAACTATTTTGCACCCTCTTATTCGCGCATCGATTGCGGAGAAACTAGCTTCCATCAAAGACAAGGGAGAACCCTTGGCAATCTTAGACATTCCTCTGTTGGTCGAGTCATCTGATTGGCAGGGGCAACTCGACGGCATCATCGTGGTGGATTGCAGCCAGAGCAGGCAACTTTCCCGCGTCATGACCAGAAACGGGTGGACTCAGGCACAGACGCAGGCGGTGATAGACAACCAGGCCAGCCGACAAGAACGGCTGGCAGTGGCCAACTGGGTCATTGATAACGACAACGACGATTTAAGCGCTTTGCAAAAGCAAGCCGATGCGTGGGAGCCCATTTAGGCAAAGTCAAGGCGAGAAAACCCCATTTGAGCGGTTATGATTTGGCAGTTGCTTTTTACCAACCTGCGAAGTATTGTGATTCTTTACGAACACCCATTTAATGAGCGAATTCGCACGTACTTGCGACTTGAATACTTGCTGGAGCGTTTTGAGCAACTTTTGCTACGCTCTTCTGAAATTGATCATCACTTTGCCCTCACCACCCTGTTTGAAATTGTGGATGTTGGGGGTCGATCAGATTTGAAGTCTGACATATTGAAAGAACTCGATAGACACAAACAACTTTTCAATAGCTACCGTGGCAACCCATCGGTGTCCGTAGAAGTGTTGGATGAATTGCTACAAAAAATTGACCAGTGCTTAACCGGTTTCAATACCGTTGGCAGTCGGATTGGTCACTGCGTGAGCGAGAACGATTTTCTAAGCAGTTTGCGCAACCGTGTTGCAATTCCTGGTGGCACCTGTGCTTTTGACCTTCCTTCTTACCATGCTTGGAAACAATTGGATCCAGATGTGCGACGCCTAGATATTTTGAAATGGTCAGAGCCTCTGAAGGCGCTCAACGACAGTGTGGTGCTGTTGATGCGTTTGTTACGCGAGAGTGGTGCGGCACAGCGCGTTATCGCCAACAACGGACAGTTTCAACAGGCGCTGCCTCAGGGGCGATTTCAAATGATGCGAGTGTTCATAAACCCTTCTCTGGGTTTGGTGCCCGAGATCAGCGGCAACAGAATGATGGTCTGGGTCAGACTCGTCCATCAAAATTGGGAAGGTAAGCCTCAAGCGGCTACTGAAAATGCCGAGTTTGAAATAGAACTTTGCGCCTGAGCCAGCCACTCTAATACAGGCAATGTGCCCGGCAATACCGGTGACACCTGCACAGGCAAACTCTGCCACGCAAACTGCTGACCTTCACGCATTTGCAACTCACCTTGCCATTCAAACACTTTGTAAAAATGCAGTTGCACCAACGCATGAGGGTAATCAATGCACTCGGTTTGCCAAGCTGCACAGCGAACAACCACAATGCCAAGTTCCTCATGAAGTTCACGCGCAAGCGCTTGCTCGACTGTCTCACCCTGCTCGACTTTGCCACCCGGAAACTCCCAGTGCCCCGCATAAGCCTTTCCTTCAGGTCGGGTGGTCAATAAAAAAGACCCTTCTGAACGTATCAAAACACCTACAGCCACTTGCGTCATTGGTCTTTGGCCAGCACCTTCTGGGCGAGGTATCTGCCCATCTGCAACCCGCACCTGCCCCACTTGCGTGGCAGACAAGCGAAGAGGGTCAGTGTGCACCAAGCCGCCCTGCAAAGTCTCTTGCAAACTGAAAAGCCACACGACCGCTGCGCGAACCACGCTCGAGCGCCCACACCAAAGCTTCTGGACGTGCCTTGGTGATCAGGTCACGCGGAACACTTAAAGATGTGAGCCACTGATCAACTATCAGCAAATAGGCCTCTTGGCTGAAAGGATAAAAGCTGATCCATAAACCAAAACGCTCAGACAAAGAAATCTTCTCTTCAATCACCTCGCCTGGGTGGACCTCTCCATCATCCGTGTGGCTGTAGCTAAGGTTGTCCTTCATATATTCAGGCAATAAATGGCGTCGATTGCTGGTCGCATAAATCAACACATTGGGTGTGGCCGCAGCTACCGTGCCATCAAGGATAGATTTCAATGCCTTGTAGCCAGGCTCACCTTCTTCAAAGCTTAAGTCATCGCAAAAGATGATGAATTTTTCGGACCTGCTGGCAACCACATCGATGATGTCGGGCAGGTCCACCATGTCTTGCTTATCGACTTCAATCAAGCGCAAACCTTGGGGCGCATAGGTTTGCAAGCAGGCTTTGATCAAAGAGGATTTTCCTGTACCTCGAGCACCTGAGAGCAATACATTGTTTGCAGGCAAGCCTTGAACAAATTGCAAAGTATTGCGTTGAATTTTTTCTTTTTGAACGTCAATTTCTTTTAGATCATCCAAAGACGAAGTAGCCACATGTTTGACGGGTTCGAGAACACCGTGTCCGTTGCTGCGTTTGCGGTAACGAAAAGCAATACTGGCACGCCAGTCGGGTGCGTGCAGTGCTTGGGGAAGTACCGATTCGATACGCGCCATCAAGGTTTCGGCCCTGAGCAACATACGCTCTAAATGCTCGTTGATGGCCATGTCAGCTTCTGTAGTCAGCGTTGATGGTGACGTAGTCGTGGCTCAGGTCGCAGGTCCAAACAGTTTCACGGGCGTCGCCTCGACCGAGGACAACACGCACCGTGATCTCAGACTGCTTCATGACCCGCTTGCCGTCTTCTTCAAGGTATGCGGAATGCCTTCCGCCTCGAGCGACGACATGGACGTCGTCCAAAAAAAGCTCAATCTTGTCTTGCGCCAAATCTGTGATACCGGCATAGCCCACTGCAGCCAAGATACGGCCAAGATTGGGGTCACTGGCAAAAAAAGCGGTTTTTACCAAAGGGGAGTGGGCAATTGCGTAAGCGGCTTGCAAACACTCCGCACTGTTTTTTCCACCCTCAACCATGACAGTGATGAACTTGGTGGCACCTTCACCGTCTCGCACAATGGCCTGTGCCAGCCATCGTGCAACATCAGTGAGTGCTTGTTTAAGTGCTTGGCCGTGGCTGCTAGCCCAACTGTCAATGGGTGCATGTGATGCTTTACATGAGGCCATCACCACAAAAGAGTCGTTGGTAGATGTATCGCCATCGATGGAGATGCGGTTGAAAGAAGCTTGCGCTAAATCCAAAGCCAAGCCATCGATCAAGGCGGGTGATATGCAGGCATCTGTTGCGATAAAGCCCAGCATGGTGGCCATATTGGGGCGAATCATCCCAGCACCTTTAGAGATGCCGGTGATGGTGACAGTCACGCCATCAATTTGAATCTGACGACTTACTGCCTTGGGCAAGGTGTCTGTGGTCATGATGGCAGTAGCTGCCTGTGACCAATGGTCTTGTGCCAAATCGGCTAAAGCTGTTGGCAACCCATCCACAATGCGCTGCACGGGTAGGGGCTCCATGATCACGCCAGTAGAAAACGGCAAAACCTGATCGGCTTGGACATGGAGAAGTTCTGCCAAGGCTTGGCAAACTTGGTTGGCATGTAACAAACCGGATTCACCTGTTCCTGCGTTGGCAACACCTGTATTTATGACCAAAGCGCGGATGCCTTGCATGGCTTTCAGATGACTTTGACAGACTTGAACAGGGGCTGCGCAAAAACGGTTTTGAGTAAAGACAGCGCCCACACTGGAGCCTGAAGCGAGCTTAAAAACAGTGACATCCTTGCGGTTGGCTTTGCGTACACCAGCACTTGTTGTGCCTATCTCAATGCCAGGAACAGGCAATAACTCTTCAGCTAAAGGTGCTTTGAGATTGACAGGCATGGTTCAGGCAAGCTTTCCGTGGCAGTGCTTGTATTTCCACGGACAAGCAAAAACCTCAGTATTTACAAGCGTTTTAGAGGTGTAAAAGTAAGTGCCTAACATTTGCCTAACATCTTTTAGTTACAACCACTCTATCTTATGTCAATTAATCTACAAACCAAAAACTGCATGCATCTCTTAGTCTCAACTCACTTCGTCACACCAGTGTTTTTTGACTAGCAGCGTTACTTAAGTTACGCTGAACAGTGGGTTGAGGCAATGGCTTTTTCACAGTGGCTTTGACTGGCACAGTGTTTGACATTGCTGGCACTGCTGCTGTAGGCTGAATGGGTTGAAGTGCTTTGACAGCGGGCATGGCAGCAGTAGTTTGAACAGGCTGTTGCTGTTGGGGCTTTGCGGTTTTCTGTGCTGCAGCGATTGCAGACTTGGCATCTTTGGCTACAGGCGCTGACACATGCTGCAAGGGTGGTGGCAAACGTTTGGGTGGCACAGGTTTGACAGTGCTTTTGCCACTGCCACGTTTGCTGGTGGACTTGCGTGCAGCAGCACGTTCTGCCTTTTGCTTTGCCTCAGCCTCTGCTTGCTGCGCTATCGCTGCCCAAGTGTTGTCGCTTATCATCTTCCAAAGTGCCATTGTGTCTGCAGCACTGGCGAATTCATT
>CAMATW010000042.1 GCA_945861305.1 Bordetella parapertussis
CAAAACCAAGATCAACCATAATTGCTTCATCATTTCCTCGCTAAATCAGTCATAGAGTGATTTCAGTTTAGAACAACTCCATTTACACAGGCTTACACCGCCCCAACCAAGGTCTTTGCCATGCTGGTCAAACAAATCTGGACTGCCAACGCCTACCGCAATTTCAATTACCTGATTGCCTGCCCACAAACTGGTGAGGCCTTGGCCATAGACCCGTTGGACAGTGCTAAGTGCTTGCAAGCAGCCAAAGACCAGGGTTGGAGCATCACCCAAATACTGAACACCCATGAGCACCACGACCACATCGGTGGCAACCAAGCGGTGGTGGATGCCACAGGTGCCAAGGTGTTGGCACACGCCAAAGCGGCGAGCGCCATTCCAGGCGTGTTTCGCGGCCTGTTGGCGGGAGACATCATCAAAGTGGGCAAGACGGTGGAGCTGGAAGCCTTAGACACCCCAGGCCACACCTATTGCCATATTTGCCTGCGCTCGCACACCGATCAACCGGCCTTGTTCTCAGGTGACACCTTGTTCAATGCGGGGGCCGGCAACTGCCACAACGGCGGCAATGTGGACGCCTTGTTTCAAACCTTTGACGAGCAACTCAGCAGTTTTCCCAGCAACACCTTGGTCTACCCCGGGCACGATTACATCGAAAACAATTTGCGTTTCACTTTGAACCGCGAACCGGGCAACGTGGCCGCCCAAGCACTGCTTGGTCAGGTGAGCGGACAAGACCTGAACCACGCCTTTGTGTCCACGCTCAGCGTGGAGCAAGAGGTGAATACATTTTTTCGATTGGGGAGTCAGCAGGTGGTGGCAGAGCTAAGAAAAAGCTTTCCCGACTTGCCCGAGCAACCCGATGCGCAGACCGTGTTTAAAAAGCTGCGCGAATTGCGCAACAGTTGGTAAGCAACTAGTGCGCTGAGATGCGCTCGATGATGAAGTCGGCAGCCGCCAAGATATGTTCTCTGGCATGGGTCTCTGCTGCATCGCCGTCACCACTGATGATGGACTGCAGCAAAGCCTCGTGCTGGTCCCAAATATCGCGCGGTTTTTCGTCCCTCATCAACACCTCTCCCATGACACGCTGGGTATAGGTCCAGTGGGTGTCCATGGTGGGTGCCACCAGCAGGTTTTCCGACAAGGTATATACAAAATGGTGGAACGCCATATCTACTGCAATCAGATCGCTGACAGAGCCATTTTTGGCAGCCTGCCTTCCCTTATCGATGAAAGCAGGCCCGTCCCTTTTGGCTGCGGCGGCATTTATCAGCGCTGCTTTGCGAAACGCCAAACCCTCGATGACGGCGCGAACGTCGTACATCTGTCGAATATGGTCGGGGTCCAAGGGGGCGACGATCAGACCGCGCCCAGGCGCATCGCGCAGCAGCCCTTGGTTTCGCAACAGCAGCAAAGCTTGTTGAATGGGTTGGCGTGAGACACCAAGTTCAGCGGCAATTTGCTCTTGGATGATGCGCGTACCCGGGGCGAGCTTGCCAGAAGATATTTCCAGCAAGATGGCCTCATGGACCTGCTCGACAAGGTTGGGTTGTACAGACAATATTTTCACAAACGACACCTGTTGTTCTGATCATGTTCGGCTCGGCGGTGCTTCACGCCACTGGCGCTCTGCATCGTCCCAGGCGCTGAGGGCCTGTAAATCTGGCACCCACGCCAACCCCGATTTTGCGTCAGATGAGGCGGCCTCGGGCGTGACCAGCACATCCAGCAACGCCGGACGGTTTTGCAAGGCCTTGGCAATGGCGTCGTCCAAGTCTTCTTCGCGCTCTACACGTTGGGCATGCATACCAAAACTTCTGGCCATGGCGGCATGGTCGGCAAACTGCAAACGGGTGCCCACCACCTTGCCGTGGGTCTCTTGTTGATCACGTACTTCAATAGCCCATGAACCGTTGTTGGCTACCACAATCAATACAGGTGCTTGATGGCGAACCGCGGTGTCAATTTCCATGGCGTTAAACCCAAATGCGCCGTCGCCTGTGGCCACGACCACGATACGGTCAGGGTGAACCAAGCTTGCCGCTACGCCAAACGGTGTGCCTACACCAATGCAACCCAAGGAACCGGGGTCAAGGTAGGTCGTTGCTGGCAAGCCCACGCGGGTGAAGGACAAAAAGTCCCCGCCATCCGCCACCACCACGCTGTCGGCTGGCAAAGCGTCCCGCAGTGCAGACAACAAGCGGTTGGGGTGCATCAAGCCGTCAGAGCCTGCAGGCGCTTGGCGCATGCTTTGCTGCAATTTGTCGGCACGCGCCAAATGCTGATCGCGCAAACCTCCCGCCCACGTCTTGTCAGTCGCAGCTTGACGGTCTTTGCCTGCTTCGATGATGGCCAGCAAGGATTGGTTCACATCAGCCAGTAACTCCACTGTGCCTCGTCGGTTGTCGCGAAGCTCGGCGGTGTTGTCTGCCAGCCGTAAAAACTTGGCTTCGCCAAACACAGCGGGTGAGCCATAGGCCAGCTGAAAATCCAGCTTGCGTCCTAAGGTGATGACTAGATCGGCTTGGCTCATCACATTGCCTCGCATGGCAGCCACCACGCTGGGGTGATCCTCGGGCACCAAGCCCTTGCTTTCGCCGGTGTCCAAATACACCGCCCCCAACAGGCTGAGCAGTTGTTGCAAAGCAGGACCGGCTTTTCTGGCGCCTCTGCCGGAGATGAACAAAGGTCGTTTGGCATGCCAAAGCAAATCTACGGCAGCTTTCACACTTTGCGGGGACGGCGAGCTGATCGGTGCTTCATGTTTGACAAAAAACTCGGGCAATTGAACAGCCTGAGGAACCACGCTTCGCAAAGTGTCCACAGGGAAGTCTAAGTAGGCAGGCCCGCTGTCAGCCCCATGTCCCAAAGCACGTGAAACCGCTTCGTTCAACTCTTGCAATACCAAAGCAGGGTGGCTTACGCTGCGTGCATAGCGGGTGATGCCTGAGACCATTGCGGTGTGGTTCAAGTCTTGCAATCCTCCACGGTTGTCTTGTGCGGTGGGTGAGGTGCCAGACAGTACCAACACGCTGGCGCGCGCCACATGCGCATTGGCAATGCCGGTGATGGCGTTGGTCACACCTGGGCCAGCAGTGACCAATGCCACGCCCAAGCCGTGTGTCAATTCGGCTTCTGCATGGGCCATATAAACAGCTGCGCGTTCATCGCGAACATCAATCAGGCGAATACCGTGGGCGTCCAAGCGCATCCAAATAGGCATGATGTGGCCGCCGCACAAGCCATAGACCCGCTTGACGCCTTGGCTGACCAAAAAACGCGCGATCACATCGGCCACTGACTGTTCAACCGCAGAAGCTGCTTGCATAGGTTTCCTTTGAAGGGATGAAGTAAATTGAGGGAAAACGCTGAATGTATTCTGAATTCAGAATACTATACTGTGGGCCTAAATGCCTAAATCCACGAGAAAACCCTTGCGACGAATACTCAATATCTCTGACATGGTTCGCAGCCATGCGCGTTTACGACCTCAAGCCACAGGCACCTTGGACTCTAAGCGAACATTGACTTTTAAAGAATGGGACAGCAGAGCCAGTGGCTTGGCGCAAGGCTTGATGGCCCAGGGTTTACAGCCAGGCGAGCGCGTGGCTTTGTTGGCCTACAACAGCATCGAGTGGATGGAGATGTATGTGGCATTGGCCCGCGGTGGTTTGGTGGCGGTGCCGATGAATTTCCGCCTCACAGCGCCTGAGTTGCTCTACATCATGCAAGACTCGCAGGTGTCCGCTGTGATTGCTGGCCATGATCTGTACCCGCTCATAGAAGAAGTCCGCCATCAAGTGCCCTTGAAGGCCTGCGTGGTGTTTGGTGGGCCAACAGCATCAGGCTGGCTGGCTTATGAAGAAGTGGTGAATACGCCCTTGGGGAACACAAAATGGCCCGAGGTCGGACCACTGGACATTTGTGCGCTGATGTACACCTCTGGGACCACAGGCAAACCCAAAGGTGCACTGCGCAGTCACGAGGCCAGCACCCTGATTGCCTACGCCACAGCCATGGAGATGGGTTTCTCCCGCCAAGACAAGGCTTTGTTGGTGATGCCCTTGTGCCATGCCAACTCCTTGTATTTCGCCAACACCTTCATCCATTTAGGTGCCTGCGTCGTCATTGATGACAGCAGCAGTTTCAACCCCGAAGGCCTGCTGCAAAACTTGGCACAGCACAACATCACTTTCACCTCACTGGTACCCACGCACTACATCATGGTGCTGGGATTGGCCAACGAGGTCAAGGCTCGCTATGCCTTGGCCAGTGTTGCGCGGTTACTCATTTCGTCAGCGCCTGCCAGCGAGCGTTTAAAGCGCGACATCATGGCCTTATTTGAAAACGGCAGCCTTTATGAGTTGTATGGCTCAACCGAAGCCGGTTGGGTCACCTTGCTTCGCCCCGAAGACCAGCTCACCAAACTGGGCTCGGTGGGGCGTGAATGGGCGGGCAGTGGCCCCATCAAATTGTTGGATGACAAACGAAAAGAAGTGCCTGATGGCGAAGTGGGTGAATTGTTTTCATGCACGCCCTACGCCTTTGAAGGCTATTGGCAATCGCCGCAAAAAACCGCCGAGGCTTTTGCTGGTGCATGGGTTTCCGTTGGCGACATGGCCAAGCGAGACGCGGAGGGCTACATCTGGCTGATAGACCGCAAGAGCAATATGATCATCAGTGGTGGCGAGAATGTCTACCCCAGCGAAGTTGAAAACGTACTCTCGTCACACCCAGACGTTCAAGAGGTTGCGGTGGTGGGCGTGCCCCATCCCAAATGGGGCGAAAGTGTGTTGGCCGCTGTGGTGCTGAGGGCGCATGCCTCAGCCAGCAGCCAAACCTTGCAAGACTTTTGCAGCAGTCGTTTGGCAGGCTACAAGCGCCCACGCCAGTTTATTTTTCTGCAAACCCAAGACATGCCACGCACTGCCACAGGGAAAATTGTTCACAGACATTTGCGACAAAAATTCATTGACGCTTTCGAGTTGCAGGCCATCACTTGAGGTTTTCCTCTCTGCCTTTTCGCACACACTGCAAAGTTTGGTGCCAAAACTGCGGACCTGATCCTCCATATTCCATAGGCAAATTCATCATGCCCAAGTGAGCGGACTCAAGTTCCTTGAAACTGTAAAAGCTCATCAGCCCACGGCTGTCCATATCGAAATAAGCCGAGCAATTAGCGCCTATTTCGCTTAAAGCGGGTTTTTGCGCGTGGGCGCATTCATGGAAATACACAAAGTCCCATTGGGCGGGCGTGCCTTTGGCGGTTCTTTGGTGGGCCTGTGCGTCAATGATGATGGTGGGCCAATCGTTGGCATCAATTCGCATGACTGCCACAGCCCTGCCTAATTCTGGATTTCGATCGGTGGGTGTGGCGTAGGTGTTCCATATCTCTGTGGCGAAACCCGAAACACCATTGCGCGTGACGGGACACTGAACCTCTTCGCCATTGGACAGGGTGAAAGCGCTGGCCAGTGAAAAAGTAGACAACGGCATGCTGAAGATAGTCAACCTTAGCAATGCCAAGAAAAATGAATTCATGGTTTTTACCCATCGAAAAAGGTGAAAAAAAAGGCTGCCAAAGCAGCCTTGAAAGATTTGGAAGCAAGCAGTCCGCGACGATGCTTGCCCCCTCATCTGAGGATGTTCAAATTTATTTTTCCAGCTTAAATACCATCACAGTGCCACCTTGGGGAACGGCAGTTTTGGTGTTGTTGAGGGCGTTGATGCCAGATTGCATACGCTCTGCGTCAATTCCCCAACCGGCTTGCACCGCAATGTACTGCTCACCGTTGACTTCAAAAGAGGAGGGCACGGCGGTCACGCCAGAAGGCATGCTGTACTGCCAAAGCACCTTGCCGTTGGTGGCGTCAAACGCACGGAAGATGCGGTCGTTGGTGCCACCTGTGAACAGCAGGTTGCCACCTGTGGTCAAGAGCGGCGCCCAAATGGCACGGTCGTATTTGTGCGACCAAGCCATTTTTCCGGTGTTCAAATCCCAAGCTTGCAGCTCGCCAATGCTGTCTGGTTTTTTTCCGTCTTGGTAGCGCAAGCTGCCCAACACACCGTCAATGGGGTAACCAATGTAGAGGTCACCCTTTTTGTAGGCCGCAGGGTCGGCGGCTGGTAACTCAGAACACAGATGGTTGTTGGCGGGAATGTAGAACAGCTTGGTCTTGGGGCTCCAAGCTTCTGGGGGCCAATCTTTGCCACCCCACAGAGATGGACAGAATGTCACGGCTTTACCCATGCCAGGCTTTTTGCTGTCGTCATAGGTGGGCCGGCCTGTCTTTTTATCGATACTTTTGAACACATCGTTGTAGACATAGGGAACACCGTTGACATAGTCGATTTTGCCGCTAGCTTGACGGTCGAGCATCCAGAGGTAGCCATTGCGGCCAGCATGGACTGCACCTTTGACTTTGCGGCCGTTGATTTCCGTGTCAATCAACACAGGTGCACTTACCTCATCCCAGTCCCATGCGTCATTTTGATGGTACTGATGGTGACCCTTGATTTTGCCGGTGTCCAAATCCAAGGCAACGACTGAGGTGGTGTACAGGTTGTCGCCAGGACGGCCTTCTGTTGGCCAAGGTGCTGGGTTGCCCGTGCCCCAATAAGCAATATTGGTTGAGGGGTCGTAAGTGCCGGTTATCCAGACGCTGCCGCCACCATTTTTGTGTGTGTCGCCAGGCCATGTGTCGCCGCCGGGTTCGCCCGGAGCGGCCGTCATGAACGTGCGCCAGGCTTCCTTGCCTGAATTGGCATCAAATGCGGCCACGTAGCCACGCACACCGGTTTCGCCACCAGAGGATCCGACCAAAATCTTGCCTTTGGCAGCCAGTGGCGCCAAAGTGATGTAGTGCAAGGCTTTAACATCGCCCACTGTGGTGTCCCAAACCACCTTGCCGGTTTTGGCGTCCAGCGCAATCAGGTGCGCGTCAACGGTGGCCACGTAGACTTTGTCGCCATAAAGCGCCACACCACGGTTGGTGTTGTGCAGCATCAGCAAGTCGGGAGGAATTTCTTTCTTGTAACGCCAGAGTTCTTCACCTGTGATGGCGTTCAATGCAATCACCTGACCGTTGGGCGTGGTGATGTACATATAGCCATTGTTCACAATGGGGGGAGATTGGTGACCCTCGGTCACGCCTGTGGAGAAGGACCAGGCCAGATCAAGCTTCTTCACGTTGCCAGCGTTGATTTTCTCTAGCGGACTGTAGCCCCAGCCTTGGTAGTTGCCGCGGTACATCAACCAGTTGTTAGCTTCTGGGCTGATTAATCGAGCATCGGTCACGGGTTCGTAGGGTCCAAGCTTGGTATCGGCATGGGCCAAGATGGCACAAGCACTCAACGCTGCGATGGACAGTTTCTTTATCAAATGACTCATTGTTTTTCTCCTGAAAGTGAGTCGTGTAAATAACCAGGGTTAGGTGCCCTGATTGGCGGGGGAACTGGAGGCAATGGCGAGAAATTCGCCGTCAAACTTCAAGCTAAAACTGGGCAAGGGCCGCGAGGCAGGGCCATCAACGACTTTGGCGCCATCCAACAGGTCGAACTTGGAGGCATGGCAAAAACACACCAACACCTTTTCTTTGGCAATCCAAGTTTTGACATCACAAGCCTGATGGGTACAAAGCGCGGAGTAAGCCAAAACGCCACCAGCTGATCGCCCTCTGGTGGCTGCTTCCATTTGGTCTTCGGGCAAGCGAATCAACACCAGTTTGTTGGAGCGAGACTCATTTTTGGGTACTCCCGCTTTGGCATCAAAGGGGAACACCAGCAAAGGTTTAGCCACTTTCAAGTCGCTTGGGCGAAGCGGTGCGAAATCTTTTTCTGCGTCCGCATCCACCAAAAACAGGGATGTCGTTTGGGCCGAGGCGTTCCTCGCCATGAAGGGCAAAGAGGTGGCTAAGCCAGAGCCAAGCATTTGCAACACCTGACGACGATCCAAGTCTGAGCAGGATGTGTTTCCAGCGCATCCATTGCATGCAGGAGGAGGGAGAAGATTTTTTTTCATGGGTATTTGCCACTCAATTTGCTTGAATGTAGTATTCTGAATTCAGAATACACTTAGTATTTTCCCTCAAAGGGATTCTTCTTTTAATTTAAACAATTATTTAGTATTAATTTAAAAAGATATGGATATATAAAATAGGTTAATTCAAACTTGCAAAATCATGAAACCCACACAAATTCAAAAAGACCTTTTATTGGTTTTGATACTGGTCTTGGCCTTTGCAGGCGTGGCGACCCTCACAGAATTACAAGAACAAGTCGCTTTGTTCAGTCAAAACTACGAAGCCTTGCAACTGGATGAGTTGCCATTGACGCTGCTTGTGTTGAGTCTGGGCTTATGGTGGTTTGCTTGGCGGCGCACCCAAGAAGCCCACGCCCAACTGCAAGAGCGCAGTCGTTCTGAACTCAAAGTGCAAGAACTGCTGCAACACAAAAGCGACTTGTTGCAAAGACTCTATACCGCAAAGGAAGACGAGCGCCTCGCCTTGGCCAGAGAGTTGCACGATGAAATGGGACAAACCAGCACAGCCATCCGGACAGAAGTTGCGGTGTTGCAGCGCATTGGACGGCTTCACCCCGAAGCCGACGAGTCAGTCAAACGCATTGCCGACTCAGCTCAGCATTTGTCTCAAATGACGCGGCAGATGTTGCATCGTTTACGCCCACCTGCCCTTGACAGCATGGGTTTGGAGCAGGCCTTAATGTCTTTGTGTGATAACTGGCAAAACAGCACCCAAAACCTATGTGAGTTGAAAACTTCAGCCCTTCCCGAGGGTTTAAATGACTATGCTTGCGTGACTGTTTACCGTATCGTGCAAGAAGCATTGACCAATGTCACACGACATGCCAATGCCAAGCATGTAAGGGTACAACTGACGCTGGATACGCAAGGACTTAACTTGAATATTGAAGACGACGGTCAGGGTATGGCCGATACCCAAGCAGTACACCAAGGCTTTGGCCTCTTAGGTATGCAAGAGCGTGTCGCCAGTGTGGCGGGCCGCATGTCCATCAGCAGTAAGCTGGGTCAGGGTGTGCGCTTGGCCATACAGATCCCCAAGGGGTCTTTGTGATTCGCGTTCTTTTGATTGATGACCATCCGGTCGTAAGAACAGGCTACAAGCGTTTGTTGTTGCAAGAGCCTGGCCTTGAGGTGGTCGCAGAGGCCCCAAACTCTGATGAGGGCTACCAAGCATATCAAGTGCATCTTCCCGATGTCACGGTTACCGATGTCTCCATGCCAGGCGCAGGAGGTTTGTCTTTGCTGCAAAAGATCTTGCAAAGGCAAGCCGATGCCAAGGTGTTGGTGTGCAGCATGTACGACTCCCCACAGCTTGTTCAGCGTGCTTTAGACAGTGGGGCTCGGGGGTTTGTGTCTAAGAACGCCGAGCCTGAAGAGTTGGTACGGGCAGTGCAGGCGGTCTTCCTCGGTCAGCAGTACCTTAGTAAAGGCTTACATATTGAAACTTTAAACGGTGAATTTCCGCAAGAAGCCCAGCGCATTGCCTCCTTGTCCCCTCGAGAATATGAAATTTTTCGCCTATTGGCCTTGGGGCACACCATTACAGAATGTGCCGATGTGTTGTGCGTCAGCCATAAAACCATATCCAACAACCAAACACAAATCAAAGAAAAATTACACTTGGAAACCATGACGGCGCTGGTGCACTTGGCCCAACGCCATCAGGTGATTGAAGTGGAGGGTTCTTAAAACTTATAGCGCATACCCAACAACAGTGAACGTGTCGCACCAGGTGCCACAAATTTCGCAATGGTTTGCTCGCCAGAAGTTCCGTTCAGGGTAGAGCCGTCGAGTGCGAAGTTGTTGGCGGCCATCAAACCATAGGTCTCGTAACGCTTGTTCAAGGCATTGTTGATTTTTCCGAAAAACTCCAAGCCCTTTTCAGCTTTGTAGGTGGCAGACAAGTTCAGCAGGGTATAGCCCTTGGTACTGGCGTCAGTGACAACAGTTTCATTATCCAGACCAACCAAACCATCTTCATTGCCTTGTGTAACCAGTTTGGAGGTACTTACAGTTGAAGCGCCAAGTGAGAGCTTTTCGCTGGCTTGCCAATCGAGGTGCAGTTTCAAGGTGTTCATGGGCAGTCCTGCCATGCGTGTGCCAGGTTTGATGGACATGTTTCTGTCGCCCGACATCAATTTTGCTGTGTCTTGGTAAGTGGCGTACAAGAAATTGTATTGGGTACGCAGGCTCCATACACCCCAAAATTTGCTTGCGCTCAGGTCAACACCTTGATAACGGGTTTTAGAAAAATTGGCAAAGTAACCCATGCCACCTGCGGCAATAGGTGTGAAAAGGATATCGTTTTTGTTATTCGTGCTGTAGGCTGAAACTGCCAAGGCGTAATTGCGTTCGTTTTTCCAACGCATACCCACCTCTATGGTTTGCGACACCACTTGATTGAGAAATGGGTCGGCCTGCAAGCCTGTGGGTAATTGACAAGGGTTGTTTTTGTCCGCGCAGCCCAACTCAATGACAGTGGGCACACGGTTGCTTTGGCCCAGATTGCCAAAAACAGTCATGCTGTCGTTCAACTTGTGCGTCAGACCCAAAGAGGGGTTGAATTTTTTGTAGGTGAAAGTTTCTTTGGGGGCAACCACACCAGCTTGCAAATCATTATTTGCGTCAAAGTAATCGGTCAAGGTGTTGCTGACGGTGGAACTGTTGTATCTGCCTGCAAAGGTGACATGGGTGGCGGGCGATAAGGTGTAAGTGTCGGCCAGATAAACACCCAAAGCAGTGGAATTACCTGTCACAGCAGCTGTGTTGCCGGCAGCGCGTGAGCAGTCAGTGGTCGATACATTGCGGGTGATGGCATTCAAAGTGCAGGCCTGCTGTGTGGCGCTGTAAGCGCTTTTGCTTTTGTCTAAAGCCGCCCCAACCGTGAGTTGGTGGGCATCCAAGATTTTCGTCAGGTTGGCTGCAACACCATAGCTGTTTTGCGAGGTGATCGAGCGACGAAGCTCGCCGTCTATTTCGTCGTCTGGTGCCAATCCATTGAAATTATCACAAGCGCTTCCACCTGTTGTGTTGTCACACTCCACATCACCCCCAATGCGGTTTTGCTTGCTTTTGCGCACATAGACTGTTGCAGCGAGCTCGGTGTTGGCGTCAAGCACACGCTGGGCATTGAAGGTCAGCAAGTTGGTGGTATTTTTGGTTTCGTCAGGGTAGGAGTAAACCGCATTTCGGTTGCGTGCGTACAAACCGGCAACACCCACCACTTTAGGGTCCTCAACTCCATCGTAATTGGTGCTGGGGGTCAGGCCATTGCCCATCAGTTTGCTGCTGCCAGATAAAAAGCTCACATCCCAGTTGCTGTCGTTTTGGGTGCGTCCCACTTTGACAAAAAGATTTTGCAAACTGCCAGCTGACTCATCGCGCCAACCTTGTTCACTGAAGGCGCTGCCAGCGATAAAGCGGTGCCATCCGTCATCGGACTTGCTGCCATGGGTGAGGTCAATTTTGGTGCGGCCAAAACTGCCTAAGCTCAGGCCGAGTTCATTTCCTTGGGTGGTCAATCCGGATTTGGTGGTGAAAGCCAGCGATCCACCCAGCGTATTCAAACCATAAATAGGGTTGGAACCTGGCACCAAGGTGACGTTATCGAATGCGACCTCGGGAAACATATCCCAATTGACCACGTCGCCAAAAGGTTCGTTGACCCGCACACCGTCAAGGTAGACCGACAAACCTTGGGCGGCACCCAAAGTGGCTGATGCGCGAAAGCCTCGGTAAGTGACATCCGACTGGTAGGGGCTGCCCTGTATGTCGTTCACATTCACGCCATTGAGGTTTTCTGTCATGTATTCGCTGAGGTTGAGCGAATTGCCTTGGCGCAAGGTAGCGCTGTTGAAAGTTTGCACGTCGTAGGGCAGTTTACTTTTTTCGATGCCAATGCCAGGCAAGGGCGAAGTGTTAACCACTTGCACCTCTTTTAGGCTACTGGCTGCCTCGGGGGCGTTTTGAGCATGGGCTTGGAGGGCTATGGCGCTGGCCAATAGCAAGCAAAACATGGGTTTTTGCATAGATTTTTTTATAAACATAGGGAACTTTTTCAAAAAATAGAGATAAATTGCACTTTAGGATTAACTTTAGAATTCTCCTAGGGAAAAATTCCTGCGAAAAATATACCGACATTCAGCTGCCACAACCGCCTAAAACAGTTGTTTCAAAACGAGAATTTGAGAGACCCTACTAGGGCTTCCCCTAGGTTATTGGGAGCCATTAATTAGTAATATGACCGCTGTCCGCATCCCTCAATCAAGGAAGTATTTATGAGCCTTCAACTTCAAGTCAACGGTAAAACCGTTAATTCCCACTCCGACGCAGATACACCTCTGCTGTGGGTCCTTCGTGACGAACTCGGCATGACCGGAACCAAATTTGGTTGCGGCTCAGGCCTGTGCGGCGCATGTACCGTGCATGTCAACGGTGAAGCCGTTCGCTCTTGCCAAACCCAAATCGGTACCGCTGCTGGTCAAAAAGTCAGCACCGTCGAAAGCCTTGGCGCCACTGGCAGCCACGCCCTGCAAAAAGCATGGGTCAAGCACCAAGTTCCCCAGTGCGGCTACTGCCAATCTGGCCAGCTCATGAGCGCCGCTGCACTGCTGAGCAAAAACAAAAACCCCAGCGATGCAGACATTGATGCCGCCATGGCTGGCAACATCTGCCGTTGCGGTACCTACACACGTATCCGTGCTGCTGTGAAAGACGCTGCATCCATGATGCGCGCAGCCTAATTTAAAGGAAATAAACCATGATGAGCACACAAACCAATCGTCGCGACTTCCTTAAAACCACCACCGTCACCACCTCCGGCTTAGTCTTGGGTGTGGTGTTGCCTGGCACAGTCGCTGAAACCATGGCCGCTGGCACATTGCACACCCCCAATGCATGGGTGCATATTGCCGACGACAACAGCATCACCCTTATCTCTGCACGTTCAGAAATGGGCCAAGGTGTTTACACCTCCATGCCTATGTTGATCGCTGAAGAGCTGAACATCGACGTCACCAAAATCAAAGTGGCTGCTGGCGCACCTAACGCCGTGTACGTCAACGCTTTGTTGGGCGCCATGATTACTGGTGGTTCCACATCCGTTCGTGAAGGCTACGAAAAACTGCGTATCGCTGGCGCTCAAGTCCGCGAAATGTTGGTTGGCGCAGCTGCTGCAGAGTGGGGCGTTCCCGCCAGCGCAGTTAAAGCTGACAACGGCATGTTGATGGGCCCAGGGGGCAAAAAAGCCACTTACGGCCAAATGGCTGAAGCTGCTTCCAAGCAGCCCGTGCCTGAAAAACCCACCATCAAAGCTGCCAAAGACTTCCAAGTGGTTGGCAAGCGCATTCCCCGTACCGACGTTCCTGCCAAAGTCAACGGCACTGCCGAGTTCGGTATTGATGTCAAATTGCCCGGCATGGTTTACGCCAGCTTGGAGCAATGCCCCGTCATCGGCGGCAAAGTGGTTAGCGTTGACAGCACAGCAGCCAAAGCCATGGCTGGCGTGGTCGATGTAGTTGAAATCCCTGACGGCGTTGCTGTTGTGGCCGCCACTTACTGGCAAGCTGTCAAAGCTCGCAAAGCTTTGAAAATCATTTGGGACAACGGTGCTGGCGCTTCTTTGTCCACCGCTTCCATGTTGGCTGGCCACAAAGAAGCTGCTGCTTCTGGCAAGGTTCTGCCCATCCAGCCTGCCAAAGGCGATGCCTCAGGTGCTATCGCTGGTGCCGCTAAGAAACTTAGCGCTACCTACATCACACCTTTGCAATCACACTCTCCTCTGGAACCCATGAACTTCACGGCTCATGTCACCGGCGGTAAAGCTCGTTTGATTGGCGGAAGCCAGTTCCAGCAAGGTGCTCAAGGCGCTGCTGCTGCTGCATTGGGCATGAAGCCAGAAGACGTTTCTGTTGAAACCACTTTCTTGGGTGGTGGCTTCGGTCGTCGTATCGAATTGGACTTCGTTGTTCAAGCTGCCCAAATCTCCAAAGCGGTCAAATTGCCCGTGAAGTTGATCTGGTCACGTGAAGACGACATGACCCATGACTTCTACCGTCCTGTTGGCTACAACCAGCTTCACGCTGGTTTGGACGCCAACGGCATGCCTGTCGGTTTGCACTTCAAGGTCACTTCACAGTCCATTACACAACGTGCTTTCGGCTTGCCAAAAGACACCATGGATCCTTTCATGGTGGAGGCAGCTGTTGCGCCTTACAACATCGCCAACACACAGCACGACCTCGTCATCCATGACGCAGGTTTGCGTGTCGGTTACTGGCGCGGTGTGAGCCACAACATGAACTGTTTCGCCAACGAAAGCTTCGTTGACGAGATGGCTCTGGCTGCTGGCAAAGACCCCGTCGAATACCGTATGTCCATGTTGGAAGGCAAGCCCCGTTTCCAAAACGTGCTCAAGTTGGCAACTGCCAAGGCTGGTTACAGCAAAGGTGCTCCAAAAGGTCGCGCTTTCGGTGTTGCCATCATGGAAGGCTACGACACCTACGTTGCAGTTGTTGCTGAAATCAGCCAAGGTGCTGACGGCGAAGTCAAAGTTCACAAAACCACTGTCGCAGCCGACATGGGCATCATCGTGAACCCCGAAATCGTCGAGCAACAAATCCAGTCCATGGTCATCATGGGCATGGGCACTGCTCTGAAGCAAGCCATCACCATCGAAGGCGGCGTCATTCAACAAACCAACTTCAATACCTACCCCATGGTTCGTACCAACGAATCACCTTCGGTCGATATTGTTTTGGTCAAGAGCGCCGAGAAGCCTGGCGGTATTGGTGAACCTGTCACCGCTACCATCGTTCCAGCTTTGGCCAACGCTGTTGCCAAGTTGACCGGTAAGCGTGTTCGCAACCTGCCTATCACTGGCAAAGCGATCCAAGAAGCTTAAATCTTCCTCTGACCTGCCCAACAGCTTATGGCGGTTGGGTGGTTCTGAAAGATAAATCTTCTAAAGAGCGGCTAACCCCGCTCTTTTTTTTCGTCTCAAAAAAAAGGATTCAATATGTCTAAACCAGTGATCGGGTTTATCGGTGTGGGTTTCATGGGTGCAGGCATGGCCAAAAACTTGGTGAGCAAGGGCTACCCACTGGTCATTATGGGTAATAAAAACCGCGAACCTTTAGAGCGACTGAAAGCATTGGGTGCAACAGAAGTTAGTTCTGCCAAAGAGCTGGCACATCAGTGCGACATGGTTCACCTTTGTGTGACAGGGTCTCCTCAGGTCGAGTCTTTGATGAACGGACCCCACGGCATTTTTGCGAGTGGCAAAAAGGGGCTCATTGTCATCGATTGCTCAACCTCCAACCCTGTTTCCACCAAGCAACTCGCAGAAACTGCCAAAGCACAAGACATGCATTTCATCGATGCACCTTTGGGCCGTACACCCGTGGAAGCAGAAGCCGGAACCTTGGACGCCATGGTGGGAGCGGACGACGCTGTGTTTGCCAAGGTCAAACCCGTCATTGAATGTTGGGCAGCCAACATCGTGCATCTGGGCCCTGTGGGTTTGGGTCACACCATGAAGTTGGTGAACAACTTTTTGGCCATGGGCTATGCCGCCTTGTTCTCAGAGGCACTGTCTATTGCTCGGAAATCAGGTTTGAGCAAAGAACAGTTTCATGCCGTGATTGGATCGGGCAGGATGCGCAGCCCTTTTTACGATACCTTCATGAAGTGGACCATAGACGGTGACCGCAATGCGCACAAGTTCACCATCAGCAATGCCCACAAGGATATGCGCTACATGGCAAGCTTGGCCAATGAAATCGGAGCGCTGGCACCCATTCAGGCCATGGTGAAAAACTCTTTTGCCGCCATGGAGGCGCAGGGTGAGGGGCAGTTGTTTGTCCCCATGCTGGCAGATTTTGTGGCGGAGCAAAACGGCTTAGACCCATCGCATCAGCGCTAGGCGAAAAAAAAGCACCTCAAAGATTGAGGTGGTCTAAAAAACAGTTTGTAAATTTATTTCTTTTGGACAGTACCTAAGAAATCGATGATGCTTTTGATTTCTTCATCGGGAATGATGCCACTCCATGTGGGCATGCCTAAGTCAGGGCGTCCTTTGGTGATGGTGGTGAAAGCCACATCTTTCCAATCGTCCTTGTAGCGGATGGTGAGCTTACGCAAATCGCGCTCCATCACAGGAGAAGCTCCGTTGGCGCCATGACAATGCGAACACTTGTTATTGAACACCGACTTGGCTTCATCCGGGCTTAATGACGCATTTGCCACCAGCCATTCAGGTTTTTGGGCTTCTTTCATGCCCACACGCACAAAGCCCGACTTGGCGGTTGGCAGCTTTTGTGCTGTTAAGGTACTTAAAGAATTCAGAGGTGCCTTGGTGGTGAGCGCCAAATCGATGGGTGACTGTGTGGGGAAGCCATATTTCACAACCAATTTGCCAATTTCAGGTTGCAAATCTTGCAAAGCTTGGTTGATCTGGTCTTTCAGGCCAGGCTTGGACTTAGAAACAGCCACAGCCACTTGACCCGTCAAGCTATCCCCTCGCACGGGTAAAACTTGCCAGCGGCTATTGAACAGCTTGAGGTTGTCAAAGCCAGCACTGGGACCCCACATCAAGGCCAAATCCACTTCACCTTTGTCGAGGGCTTCAAACATTTGCTCATGGGTGCGGAAAGTGTTCCATGTGTAGCCTTCACGCGTAGCCAATAAAATTTGCGGGGGCGAACCGTACATCACGCCCACACGTTTTCCTTTGAGGTCAGCCAAACCAGTGAACGTCTGACCTAAGGGTGCAACGATGGCGTAGCTAAGGTCCAGGAAGGCATTGCTTTTGTCAACGCCTTTGACACGGTAGGCAGCGTCAGCAGGCAAAGCAAAGTAAGCGTCACAACCTTCCATGGTGTTGCGCAATGCGCGGCGTTGGTTGAATGACAACCACCACACATATTCCACTGTGGTACCCAGTCGTTTGCCCACCATTTCAGCCAACTCTATGTACAAACCTTTATCGGGACCTTCAGACTTGCTAAAGGGCAGGTTGTCAGGGTCGGAACACACACGCAGAGGTTCGGCCGCAAATGCTGATGAAGCAAATGTCGCCATCACGAACGCCACTGTTGCCAGTCGAGAACGTGTTGAACCCAAACTCAGCTTGAACATGAAAAATCTCCGTGAAATTTAAAGTTGATACTTTGAAAAAACTGATTTGTCACAGCACTTTCAAGGTAAACCCCGTCTAGAAAAAAACACCGCCCCGAAGGGCGGTGCCAAGATCACATATGAGATCAGTTCAAAGAAAACACAAACAAGGTGCCGCCTTCAGGGCTGGCAGCAACCATTTTTTCACCCAAAGCGCCGAAGAAAGCAGGAATTGACTGTGTACGGCCAGAGACGACTGCCAAATACTGTTTGCCGTCCAAGGTATAAGTCATGGGGGCAGCAGAAATGCCAGAGCCAGTGTTGAATTTCCACAGTTCTTTACCAGTTTTGGCATCCATGGCGCGGAAAGCACCTTTGATGTCACCCGCAAAGACCAGGCCGGTAGAGGTGGTCATCGTGCCACCGTTGAAAGGGAGTTCTTCCTTGTTGAACCAGACTTCTTTTTGTGCAACGGGATCCCAAGCTTTCAAACCGCCGCCGTGGCCACCAGGGCCCATTTTGCCGAGGTCAAAGTTCACGCCCAAATAAAACTGGCCGCGTTTGTACTCTTCTTGAACACCTTCCAAGTCCATGCACAGGTTGATGGTGGGTATGTACACCAAGCCAGTTTTAGGGTTGTAAGACATGGGCATCCAGTTTTTGCCGCCGATCAAGTTGGGGCAAATGTCTTTGGCCCATTTTTTCATCTGGGGACGCTTGACGTTACCAGCGGTTTCGATGGGTGCGCCAGTTTTGAGGTCAATGCCAGTGGCCCAGTTCACACCGTTGACGAACTGCTTGGCAGAGATTAACTTGCCGTTGGCACGGTCGATCACATAGAAGAAACCGTTACGGTTGGCTTGCATGATGACAGGCACTTTTTTGCCGTCAACAGGCAGGTCAGCAAACACGAGTTCGTTCACACCGTCGTAGTCCCATGCATCATGGGGTGTGAACTGGTAGTGCCAAACGATGTTGCCGGTGTCAGGGTTCATAGCCACCACTGAAGCACTGTACAAGTTGGTGAACTTGCCAACGTCAGAGGAGTCATTGCCACGAACAATAGCAGACCAGGGAGCTGGGTTGCTGGTGCCGTAGTACACAAGGTTCAACTTGGCATCGTAGGATCCAATGAACCAAGCAGCGCCACCGCCTGTTTTGGCAGAGTCACCTTTCCAGGTGTCAGCATGTTTTTCATTGCCCATTGGCACGGTGTGGGTACGCCACACTTCCTTGCCAGTAGCTTGGTCTAGTGCAACCAAGGCACCACGCACACCGTATTCACCGCCGCCGAAACCAGTGATGACCAGGTTTTTTACCAATGTAGGGGGTGAGGTGATGACTGAACCTTGGGTGTAGTCAACCACTTTGGTCGTCCAGATTTCTTTGCCCGACTTGGCGTCAAGTGCAGTCACTTGTGAGTCGAGGCGGCCAAAGAAAATCTTGCCATCGTTGTAAGAAACACCGCGGCTGTTGACGTCGCAGCAAGCGTATTGATCAATCGCTTTGGGCATTTCGGGAGAGTATTTCCACTTGACTTCACCGGTTTTTGCATTCACAGCAAAAACGTTTTTGGGTCCGAATGAAGAAGTCACATACAGGGTATCGCCCACCAAAATAGGGGTCGATTCTTGCGAACGGTTGGTGCCCAATTGCAACGCCCATTTAACGGTCAACTTGTTGACGTTGGCTGGTGTGATTTGAGATGCTTGGCTGTAACGCTGATTACCTTCGTCACCGCCGTAAATCGGCCAATTTTGTGCGCTTGCCAGTGAGGCAGCGCCCAAGGCGGCAGCCATGGCAACTGATTTAAACAAAAGTTTCATACAAAATCCTTCAGGGTTAAATAAAAAACAACAGAAATTTACTAACTTAGATATTTTCAAAGAGTTGTATAGAACATGAACTAGCAAAAACCCTAGTTGGGGTATTTAATTTAAGGAATTTCTCAAAAAGAAACAAGCCTGACTTTCCGATGTAAGAAAGCCCCAAGCTATAAGCCAGCTTGAAATCAGTTAGGGCGTGAAATCGGTAAGCCGCATGCGCATTCGCCCGCCCTGAAAAAATTGGGCTGTGGTGGGTTCATCGCGTTCGAATTGCACCAAACCCACGCCCGGGCAATACCACTCCCTTGTCAGCAGGGGGGTTGGTTTATAGGTACGGCCATCGTCATGCCAAAGCATCATCTCCATTTGCCCGTCCACACGCACACATTGCTCAAAGCGACCTGCTGGCGTGTCCAAGGACACATCTTTGGCAGCGACAGCGTAAGTCATGGGAATGCTTTTGTATTTATCCACATAACGCATTTCAGCCGGTGACTCGTTGCGGCGGCGTAAAAAATAAGGCAGGGTGTTGTGCTTCCATTGGGCGCCTATAGCTACATCGCTGGGCAAAACCTGGCGTGGTTCCTCATCCATCACGGCTTGCTCTTGCAAGGGGGACTTCATCGCCACCCTTTGCACACCTTTGGCAGCGAACTGAAACCAGTATTCATGGCCATTGCTGCTGCGTCGCAGCCAAGCGGTTGAGCCGTCAGCCAAAGAAGCGCTGCCCAAATTATGAAATTCCATTTTTTGCTTGACCGTTTTTCCTTCGGGGTTGTCGTACACCGTTTCAACTTCGTAGGTCCAACGTTTGCCGGCGCCCAGTGGGAACAAGGGGTTGTCGTTGGCCGGTTTGTCACAAGCGGTGAGAAAAAGCAGGCTGCAAGCAGCAAGAATGAAGCAGCGCATGGTTATTTCTCTGGTACTTGGGGTGTGGGGAGGTCGAGTATCTTCACCTCTTGTTCGTCAGTGCCTGGGTTGAGCCAACTCGGACCCTTGCCATTGCCACCCTTGACCTCGGCCGTGCCCATTTGCGGCACGCCTTCGCGGCCTTTTTTCATACCGTCGGCGATCTGCTCGTGGAGGACGCGGGTGTAGGGGAGTTGGTAGGCACGCGGGTGCATCACGCTTTTGCCTTCTTCAATGGGCGTGACCCACATGTACAAAGCGCCAGGAAATTTCCCGCGAGGTTCATCCACGATGGCGGCAATCATCACAAAGCGTGGTGGCAAAGCGTCAGTGCTGGGCAAACCCAATAAGGAATGCACACTGGCAAAACCAAAGAAATAAAACCCCGTCACGCCAATGGCCAGCAAGCCTTTGAGCCAACGTGGCCAGTTTGAATAAACCAAGGCTAATGCCAACAAAAAAGCAAAGATAACAAAGACAAGAATAAAGGTAAGCGACATATTAAAAAGACTTCACAAGAATTTTGGGGATGGTGTTGATATTGTCAACACCGCCAGTGGGCGTGACTGTAAAGCGAGTCATGGTCACCTCTTTGCCGCGGCTCTCCAGCGTGGCTTGGCCATAGTAAACAACCTCGGCTTTGGGGTTGACCTTGATGACCGACAAAATGGCTTCAACCGGTTGGCCGGTTTTGGGGTCGTTGCGGTCAATTTCCTTGGTTTCATAGTAGTGGGCATTGACCACGTACTCGCCTGGCACGATGCTGCGAATCGTCACCACTTCTTGGCGCAAAGGGTTGATCACTTTATTCCCATTGATCATGATGGTGTTGTTGGAGTTGCCTCGGTCATCGCGGTCTAGGTGCATCAGGTCAGCCTCGCGGTTGCGAAACCAAACGCTCTCTCCCGAGGGACCTTGCACCCACAAATCCAAATCATTGGGGTTCAAGTCAGGCCACGACAGCGTGATGATGAATTCGGCTTTGGCAGGAATATCGCCTGACTTCAAAGCCTTGGGGTTCATGGCCAATAACGCAATGATGAAGCAAAACACAAAAGCGATGAGCATGTTGAACAACATGTCG
>CAMATW010000043.1 GCA_945861305.1 Bordetella parapertussis
CGGGTGCCGCCCATGTGTTTGCCAGCACCGCCCCTGAAGTGGTGAAAGTGTTTGCCCAAGACCGCCAAGCCATGCGAGGCGGCGCCTCACGTATGCCAGCCGCTGACGCTACCGGTGCTTACAAGAACTACCTGCGCCGCGTCTCCAGCATGTTGGAGGGGCAAGACTTTGTGCTGGGCTCCCAGCCCACCTTGGCCGACTTTTCCATCTACCACTCGGTGTGGTTCACCGTGGTCAAAGTGCCCTTGCTTGCTGGCATTTTGGACACCACGCCTTTGGTGAAAGCCTGGGTTGCGCGTATGCAAGCCTTTGGCCACGGCAACAACAGCGAACTGAGCACCACCGATGCGCTCAATGTTGCCCATGAGGCCACCCCTTTGGATGTCAGCAAAGAGATTTTCCAAGATGAGCACGACATTCCCTTGGGCACACAGGTCATTGTTCACGCTGAAAGCTTTGGCACAGAACCCACGCAAGGTGAGTTGGTGGCCGCCACCCGCACCCGCTACAGCTTGCGCCGCCAAGACCCGCGCGTGGGCACCGTGCATGTTCATTTCCCGCGCAACGGCTTTATTTTGAAAAGGGCAGAGGCATGATTTCAGACTTCAAAGGCAAAACCGCAGTTTTAACCGGCGGGGCTTCGGGCTTTGGCTTGGAATGCGCCCGTCTGGGTGCCTCTTTGGGCATGAATGTGGTGTTGGTCGATGTGCAAAAAGACGCTCTGAAGGTGGCACACGATGAGATCAAAGCCATGGGCGTGCAGGTCATGGCCAAGCTTGTTGATGTGTCCAACGCCGAGGCCATGCAAGAACTCGCTACGGCCGTGTTTGAGCGCTTTGGTGCACCCCATTTTGTTTTCAACAACGCGGGGGTGGGCGCTGGCGGCTTGGTCTGGGAAAACTCGGTCAAGGATTGGGAATGGCTTCTGGGTGTCAACCTGTGGGGCGTGATTCACGGTGTGCGCTTGTTCACCCCCATGATGCTCGAGGCAGCCAAGCACGACCCGTCATTTCAAGGCCATATCGTCAACACCGCCAGCATGGCAGGTTTGCTCACCCCCCCCAATATGGGTATTTACAACGTCACCAAACATGCGGTGGTGGCCTTGACCGAAACCCTTTACCAAGATTTGAAATTGGTCAACGACCAAGTCAGTGCCTCGGTACTGTGCCCTTACTTTGTGCCCACCGGCATCAACCAAAGTGAGCGTAACCGTCCAGCGCATTTACCGCCTGTTGCCCAGACTAAAAGCCAACTCATTGGCCAAGCCATGAGCGACAAAGCAGTGAGCAGTGGCAAAGTCAGCGCAGCGCAGGTCGCTCAGATGGTGTTTGACGCCATCAAAGCTGAGCAGTTCTACATTTACAGCCATCCCAAGGCCTTGGGCAATGCCCAAACCCGCTTCGATGCAATTGTTCATGGAACAAACCCGCCAGACCCGTTTGCTGAGCGCCCAGATATAGGTGTAATACTTAGGAATTCATTAAAAGAATAAATGTTTATAATGTATTCATTTTTTCAACAAAGTCGACAAAATGAATACTCCCAAAGAATACGAAAAAACTTCAGCAAAAGCAGCAACTCTGCTGTTTTTGTCGATCATTTTTCTCTTTGTCGGCAGCTCTCTACCGGTCATCAACCCTGTCACCCCCCGTCTGAATTCAGACCTGATGGCCTTCTTTGGCCTGGGTCTGTTTGGCATGGTCACCTGCTTTTACCTCCCAAAAGAAGCCACACGCTTTAGCCTGACCTCGCTTGGCGTGCTGTGCGGCGCTTGGCTGATGTTGGCTTGCTTTCAATTCATCGCAGGCATCAACACCACCTATTTCAGCTATTTTTTGGTCACCACGTCCTACCTTTTGGCTTTGGTTTTGCTGAGTGCTTGGGTCAAGATGTGGGTACAAGCGGGGCAGGGGCGTCTACTGGCTGAAACCGTTATGACCGCCGTGCTGATCGCGGGATTGATGCAAGCGGTCAGCATTTGGCTGCAAATGCTGCAGTTGGAAGAGTGGCTCAGCCCATGGTTGAACCGGTCTGCCTCTTTTCCTCGCCAAGGCGGCTTTTTAAGCCAGCCTAATCTGTGTGCCAGCCTGATGGTCAGCGCCATGGTGTGCTTGGTGTTTTTGAAGCCTGAGGAGGGCGAGCAAAGCGCTCGCCCTGCGCCTTGGCGTTTATTGGCCATGGGATTCATGATGCTGGCGGTGTACGCCACCAGTTCGCGAACGGGCTACCTTGAAGTGTTACTTATCAGTGGTTTGCTTGCACTGGTTCGCCAGCGCTTGAAAATTTCATGGGTATGGGTGGCCATGGTTGTTTGGCAACTGTTGGCTATTGGGGTCGGCGAGGTACTGGTCACCTTTGGCTTGATGTCTGGGCAACTGTTGGAGGATTCCCGCAAAGCGGTTGAAGCCTCGGGAAACCATCGCCTGCGTATTTTGAGCGATGTATGGCTGGTCATTCAGCAACACCCTTTGATGGGGGTGGGTTGGCGGCAATTACAAGTCACCCAAGTCTTGACGCCTGCGATCAACAATCCTGTCGACCATGCCCACAATGTGGTGGCGCAAATTCAAGTGGAGTTGGGCATTTTGGGCACCCTGTCATTGCTGGGTTTCGCGGGTTTTTGGTTGCTCAAGAAAAAGCCTTGGCAGCAGGCCAATGGCGCGGAATTGGCCATGGTGTGTGTGGTCATGGTCCTGGGACTGCACAGCTTGCTGGAATACCCTTTGTGGCATGCCGTATTTTTATTTTTATTCGGCTTTGCCTTAAGTCTTTTGCCAGAAGAGGCTTACCCTGTTCGACTGCCGTTGTGGTTAGTGAAAGGCGTTGGCATGCTTTTGCTGTTTTGCACAGCGTGGTTTTATATCGACCACAGCAAAGCCATTTCTGCTTACGAACGATTCAACCAAAACAAATCTTCAGAAGAGCTGATTGCCGCAAACAAAACCGTGTGGTGGAACCGCTTGTTGTTTGAGAGCATTTTCATGATCAACACGCCAGTCACTGACGCCACCCGTCCCATATTGCGTCGTATCGTCAAAGAAAACGCCAATGTTTTCTCTCAAACCATCTTCATCAACTTGCCACTCTTGCAAGTCAAGATCCAAGACGGCGAGACCGAATTGGCCAACCAGCTTGGCAAACGCATTTGCTTGAATGTGTCCGAGGAAAACTGGAAAGCGATTCAAATACACTTGCGGTCTTTACAAGATCCTCGGTTCAACACGTGGTTAGACCAGTTACCCCCCGACACTTTGAAGTGCAAAACCTGAACGTGTTGCTGGCATGAAGGCTCTTCGTATTTATGCCGGCCCCACGGCCCGTCAGCACATTGCCGACAAGGGCTTGCTGCCCCAGCACATCAGCGTGGTGCCAGGGGCGGCGGGTGGGCCCAAAGGTTTGATCTTGGGGCCTATGGACCGGTTTTTATTCGGTCATTGGTTGTCTCGCAGTGATCAACCCATCGACTTGGTGGGGGCCTCCATAGGGGCATGGCGCTTGGCCACAGCCTGTCTGCCCCAGCCAGAAAAAGAGTTGCTTGCCTTGGAAGAGGCCTATATCCATCAGCACTACGCGTTGGCAACGGGTCAGCGCCGACCCACGCCGCACCAAGTCAGCACCGATTTCGTGGCCAATTTGCAGCGCTTTTACAGCGGCCGTATTCACCCTGTGATTCATCATCCGCGCTACAGATTGCATGTGATGACCTCACGCGGTTTGGGCTTGCTGTCCCAAGACAATGCGTGGCGCACACCGCTGGGCTATGCCGCGGCCTACATCAGCAATTTCTTTAGCCGCCCTGCCATGGGTAAATGGCTAGAGCGGGTAGTGTTTTCCAGCCCCTTCATGGGAGAGCCGCACCCTTTGCCTTTTGCAACGGACGATTACCCCTCACGCCAATTGGCTTTGAGCGAAGACAACTTCATGGACGCGGTGCAAGCGAGTTGCTCCATCCCTTTTGTGCTGGAAGCGGTCAAAGCCATTGCTGGAGCACCTGCAGGGGCATACTGGGATGGCGGCATCACCGACTACCACTTGCATTTGGACTACCGCCAAGCCAAGGGCCTGACGCTTTACCCGCATTTCCAAAAAGCCGTGGTACCTGGCTGGTTGGACAAAAAGCTGACCCGTCGCCACCACGCCACCGCGTTTTTAGACAGCACGATATTGTTGGCACCCGACCCCGAATGGGTGCGAACGCTGCCCAACGGCAAGTTACCTGATCGCAGCGACTTCACCACCTACGGCCAAGACTTAGACGCCAGAGTCAAGGTATGGAAACAAGCGGTGGGCGAGTCTGAGCGTTTGGCCGACGAATTGGCCAACTGGTTGTTGCAGCCCGACTTTGGCAGGGTAGAAGCGCTGTAAGGGCTTGCCTTACAAAGCGCAGACCATTTCTACATGCGCGATATTGGCTTCCATGAAAACCTCTCCTTGGCGACTGAAACCTTGGCGGCGGTAAAAGTTCTCGGCACTGCATTGGGCATGGAGCAATATTTCTTTGTCACCACGCGCTCGGGCAGCGTCCATCAAGGCTGACAAGATTTGATCGCCTAAGCGCTGACCGCGCAGGACTCGCTTGACCGCCATGCGGCCAAGTTTGGCGACACCATTGACCGAGGGAAGCAAACGCCCCGTGGCTACAGGTAAACCCAAACGGTTGCACAACACCGCATGAACACAATGTTCATCATGTGAATCCCATTCCAGGGCTTGGTCCACGCCTTGCTCCTGCACAAACACCTCGGTGCGCAAGGGGCCGGTAAGTGGCTTCAATTGCGCCCATGTGCCTAACTGCAAACGGGTCATGGCTTCACCTTGCTCAAAGCCCAGCAAGGGGTCGCGAAGCGCCTGAGGTACTGGCTTGGAGGTTTGTGTCTGAGGGTCGGCATAGACATACACCAACTCGCCCTTGACCAAAACCTGCTCGCCGCGAAACACCACACCTTCAAACACAATGGACGAGTTGCCTATTCGCGCACAACGCATACCGATGTGCAGCAAGTCGTCGTAGAACGCCGAGGCTTTGTATTCCAAGGTGGACTTGACCACAAACAAATCGCCGCCCATGCCGTGCAGACTTTGTTCGTAGGGCAGGGCCAAGGCTCGCCAATAGTCAGACACAGCGGTATCAAGGTACATCAGGTAGTGACCGTTGAAGACGATTTTTTGCATATCGACCTCAACCCAGCGCACACGCAGGGCATGGAAAAAGCGAAAGTCTTGGCGGTTCATGGCGGTGGTTTTGTCCGTTAAAGTGGCGGCATCCTACAACGAGCTGAGCGGAAAACACCATGGCGAGTATTTTTTACATCACCCAAGTGCATATTGAATTCGGCGCTTTGCAACGCTTGGCTGAAGAATGCCAGCGCATAGGCATTGCACGCCCCCTCATCGTTACCGACGCCGGCATCAAAGCCGCGGGTTTGTTGCAACAAGTCTTGGATGCGCTTAAAGGTGTTTCGGTGACCGTCTTTGACGCTACGCCCTCCAACCCCACGGAGGCCGCTGTTCGCCTAGCCACCGCTTTGTGCCAACAGCAGCAGTGTGACGGCTTGATCGCTTTCGGTGGAGGCTCTTCCATCGACTGTGCCAAGGGCGTGGCTATTGCCGCCACCCACGCGGGACCACTCACCACCTACGCCACCATCGAGGGCGGATCACCCCGCATCACCGATAAAGTCTTGCCGCTGATCGCCGTGCCCACCACGGCGGGTACCGGCAGTGAAGTGGCCAGAGGCGCCATCCTCATCGTCGACGATGGCCGCAAACTGGGTTTTCACTCCTGGCATTTGGTGCCTAAAGTGGCTTTGCTCGACCCTGCGCTCACCCTCGGTTTACCGCCTTTGCTCACCGCTGCCACCGGCATGGACGCCATTGCACACTGCATGGAGACCTTCATGTCCTCAGCTTTCAACCCGCCTGCTGACGGCATCGCTTTAGATGGCTTGGCACGTGGTTGGGCCAACATCGAACGTGCCACGCAGGACGGCAGCGACCGCGACGCACGTTTGCAGATGATGAGCGCCTCTATGCAGGGCGCAATGGCGTTTCAAAAAGGCTTGGGCTGTGTGCATTCGCTCAGCCACAGCCTAGGAGGTATCAATCCCAAGTTACACCACGGCACCCTGAACGCCATGTTTTTACCTGCGGTCATTGCCTTCAATGCCCAAGCGCCAGAGATGCAAAAAGAACTTCGCTTGGCGCGTATGGCCCAAGCCATGGGTTTGCCTGAAAGCGCCAAACCTGCGCAATCCATTGGCGACGCCATCCATGCCATGAACGCCCGTTTAGGTTTACCCAGTGGTTTGGCGTCGATGGGTGTGAGCGCTTTGCAGTTTGACGACATCATCAAAGGCGCCATCGCCGACCACTCCCATAAAACCAACCCGCGTGAAGCTTCGGCAGAAGACTACCGTGTCATGCTTCAAGCGTCGATGTGATTTTCCAAAGTGGGGCTGTTCAAGAACCACGTGCTCATCTTGCCTTTGCCTTTGACTTCAATGACGCCGCGGTGTTCAAGCGAGAACGGATGGTTCAAGGCCTGGCGGGTAGCGTCACTCATTTGGATCCGCCCCGCAGTGCCATGTGACTCCATGCGACTGGCGGTGTTAACTACATCCCCCCAAAGGTCATAGAGAAATTTGCTCTTGCCAATGATCCCTGCAACCGCGGCACCCGAGCTGATGCCAATTCGGATGTTCAGCGGGTGCTGACTGTTCGCGTTGAAGTCCTGAATGGCGCCCAGCATGTCCAGTGACATGTGTGCCGCTCGATCTGCATGGTCAGACACCACCAATGGCAAACCCGCAGCCGCCATGTAACAGTCGCCAATAGTTTTGATCTTCTCCATGCCGCGATGCTCAGCAATATGGTCAAAACGCGTGAAGAGATCATTCAATACGCCGACCATGATCTCGGGGCTAACGTCTTGCGCAAAGGCGGTGAAACCCACAATGTCTGCAAACAACACCGTTACATTGGCGTAGCTGTCCACAATAGCTTTATTAAGGTGATCAGTCGTGAGTTTGGAGCGCCCTTTTAGACGCTCTGCAATGGCTTGGGGCATCATGTTATGCAGCAGCATGTCTGACAAATCTTGCTCCACCAGAACTTGTTTGTACAGCTTTTGAGTCTCCAAATTCAATAAGCGCACTTGCAAGAGGTTTTGCACCCGAGCTAAAACCTCGGCGATATCGAACGGTTTGCTCAAAAAATCCAAAGCACCGACCTTCAATGCCCGCAGTTTTTCATTGGGCTGTGCGGTGATGACCAGAACCGGAAGGACGCCTTCACTGTCTATGCTTTTGAGACTCTCCATCACTTGAAAACCGTCCATCTCTGGCATATTTAGATCCAAAAGAATCAGGTCGTATCGGTTTTGTTGGTGAAGATCCGTCACCTCGGTGGGATCTTGTGTGGAGGAGATTTCGGAATAACCCGCGCCGCGCAGCAAACGCTCGAGCAACAGCACATTGGCGAATTGATCGTCCACGATGAGCAGTTTGGCCTTCAGGATGACAGCGCTGGGGATCATTCGCTATTGAGGCGAAGCGCCAAATCCAAGGTGGACATGAATTCTTCAACCACAATGGGCTTGGTCAGGTAACGAAAGAAGCCCAATTGCCGACCCACCTCGATGTCTCGCGACATGGCGTTGGCGCTGATGGCCACCACTGGAATATGAGCCGTGGTGACGTCTTCCCGCAGCGCTTTCAACGCATCGATCCCGCTGATGCCAGGCAAGTTGATGTCCATCAAAATCACGTCTGGCAATGACGCTTTCGCCAGCGCTATGCCCAGCGATCCGTCAACCGCCTTGAGCAGCTTGATATCTGTGCGTCGATCTATCAAGCGTTCGACCAAGCGCATATTGGCCGCGTTGTCTTCTATGTACAGAAGAATTTTCTGAGGTGCGTCTATGGGTCTCATGGCAAGCTTAGGAGTTGCATGCTCTGGCTCTTTGATCTTGAACTCAGGCGCAGGCGTGCTGCGCAATTCAAACCAAAAAACACTTCCCTCGTTCACCATGCTGTCCACACCCAGAACACCGCCCATGAGTTCGACCAATTGCTTGGTGACCACCAAGCCAATGCCGGTGCCAGACACGCTGCCAGCCTCCTGGCCCAAGCGGTTGAAGGGCTGAAACAGTTGCTCTATATTTTCAGGCGTCAGACCTGCGCCTGTGTCTTTGAAACTGATGCGAATACGATCGGCAGACAAGACGGTGTAATCCACGCTGACTTGGCCACTGGCTTGGTTGTATTTGATCGCATTCGACAGCAAATTAATCACAATTTGCTTCAGCCGAGTTTGGTCTGCCCAAACATAGCTGGGCTGCTCAAACAGCGGAAAGGTCATAAAGATGCCTCGCTGCTGGGCTTGCGCCTCCATCATGGTTTGGCATTCGGACAGCACTTCGGACAAGGAGACTGGCTCCAGTGACAAAGAGACTATGCCAGACTCCACCACGGCGAGGTCGAGGATTTCGTTGATTAACTTCAAAAGGTGCCAGCCCGCCTGAAGGATTTGGGTGATACTTTCTTGCTGAGAATCCGAGGGCGGTGGCGATGCCGTTCCCATCAGTTGCGCAAATCCCAAAATGGCATTCAGTGGAGACCTCAACTCGTGACTCATGCCTGACAAGAAATCAGATTTCGCCAAATTAGCCTTTTCTGCTACAGATTTGGCAATCTGCATTTCCACATTGGTTTCTTGCAAGGCTTGCTCAAAATGTTTTCGCGCTGTGGCCTCAGTTTCGCTGCGTACCAGCTTCTCGCGAATACGATGATTTTCATCCTCGAAGTGTTTGCGCCGCAGGTGAGCGCGCAAGCGAACCTTGAGAACTTCAAAATCGGCGGACTTGGCAATGTAGTCATCGGCGCCGGCATTGATACATTCGATCATGGCATCCCGATCGTCATGCGCCGTGATCATGATGAGGGGGATGTCGCGCAACTTCGCCTGCTGCTTGATGCGCTTGCAGGCTTCTTGCCCTGAGAGTCCCGGCATGATGAGGTCGAGCAAAATACCGTCTACGGATTGAGTCGCGAGACACTTCAGCGCTTCCTCGCCCGAGCTTGCCAAGATCACCACATAATTTTCCTCGCGAAGCTGGCTGGCGAGTTCCTGAAGGTAGGTGATGCTGTCGTCAACGGCCAGCAGTCGTTTAGCACCTAGCACGCTCGGACCACTTGCGGCATAGAGGGCGCCCTCACCAAAGCTATTCACTTGCGTGAGTGACTGTGCTTGTATGACAACCTCTTCGAGGTCGTAGGGTTTGCCGATGAATACGACGGCGCCCGCATCCATGGTTTGGACGCGGCTCTTGATCTCTTTCTGGGTGGTGAGCAAAAGCACGGGGACTTGCGATGTCGCTTCCGAGCGCCTAAGCTCATCGAGAAAATCTAGCCCACTTCCATCTGATAGCAAGACATCGAGGATGAGCAGATCAGCCCGTTCTTGGACAAGCGCCTCTTTCGCGCTACGAATGTCGGCGCACAGCACGGTGTCGAAACCGCCCGCCTGAAGGGCATCGCTCAGGTCCATGCGCACCGTGAGACTGTCGTCAACGATGAGAATTCGGGGTTTCATATCGGCCTCTCGAGGACAGCACCGGCCAGTACGCCAAGCCTTGGTGCAATTTGATCTAACGCCATAACCTGCTCGGCTGCGCCCAGCAGGATCGCCTCTCTGGGCATGCCAAACACCACCGATGAGGCTTCATCCTGGGCGATGGTTCTTCCTCCAGCACGCCGAATGGCCAGCAGTCCTGCTGCGCCATCTCTGCCCATGCCTGTGAGGATGCAAGCCGCACCTTCAGCACCAAGTTCTTGCGCAAAGGACTCGAAGAGGACATCGATGGAAGGGCGGCAAGAGTTTCGCTCTGGATCTTGCGTTAACCGCAGCTTGCCCTGACTGAGCACAAGATGGCTGTCGTGACGCGCCATCAGCACGCGAGCCTCACCGCAGGCTGGGAGAGGGTCGCCATCGACAGCGTAGCTCACGCGAACAGAACTCTGCCCATCAAGCCACTCGGCGAATGCGGATGTGAACAGTTTGCCGACATGAATGACCAGAAGAATAGGCAGCGGAAAACCTTGGGGCAAACCGCGAAGAATCTCGATGAGCGCCGCTGGTCCGCCGGTGGAAACGCCAATGGCGATGGCTCGCAAACGCCCCAATTTTTCCAGTGACTTGATTTTTTGCTTAGCAAGCGGGCTTGGGACTGGTGTTTGACCGATGTGGCCCAGTCGGGCCCGTGGATGTGTAATCACACTGATGCGCGAGATAAGTTTGACCTTGGCGACGAGTTTTTTCTCCCACACATCGTTGATTTCGTTTCCCTGTGGCTTGTCTAGCGCGTCCAGTGCGCCTGCGGCCAAAGCGTCGTAGGTCTTGAACAAATCGCCCCGGTTGGTCGAGGCGGACACGATGAGAATCGGTGTAGGGCAGTAGGCCATGATGAATTCAGTGGCCGCCAAACCGTTCATCACTGGCAACATCATGTCCAAGGTGACGACATCGGGCCGCAGTTGCTGACACAGTTCGATGCCGCGCTTGCCATCGTTCGCTTCACCAACGATGTCGATATCTGGATCGGCCCCAAGCACTTCCAGCATTCGTTTTCGGATTGTCAGGGAATCTTCAACCACCAGAACACGGATTTTCGTCATGCTTAGCCAATCAATGTACGAATGGTTTGCAGGAGCTGCATCTGGTCGAATTCACCCTTGATCACGTAGGCACTTGCGCCAACCTGTTGTCCGCGCAACCGGTCTTCCACAGAGTCCCTGGAGGTCACCAAAATGGCGGGGATATCTCGCAGTACCGTGTCGGCACGGGTCTGTGCGACAAAACCGAAGCCGTCCATGCCTGGCATCTCGACATCAACGATGAACAGGCTGTAGAGATTGCCTTGAGCTTTGGTAAGCCCATCCTCCGCAGAGATGGCTAGCTCGACTTGATAGCCTGCCGCTTCAAGAATACTTTGCTCCAACATACGGGTTGTCAGCGAATCGTCGATGACAAGAATGGGTGCCCTTAGCGTTTGGGCTTGTGAGGCGGCACTGAATGTGTCGCCGCGGCTGTGCTCGGCGGCTGCCACGAGACCGCCAGGGTCGAGCACCAGCTGAGGCGTACCCTCGGCATCCAGCGATACCCCCGCGACCACGGGATCGGCTTGGACCACGCTTGGCAGGGCACGCATCACGATGTTGGCGGCGCCTAGCAAGCGATCAACGCCTATCGCGACACATCGCCCGCCTGACTTGACAACCACAGCCGACCGAATACCGGTGTTCACACGATTACCAAAGTTAGGACCAACTGAGCCCAAGCGCCTAAGCATCAGGTCAAGCGCTAAGAAGGGAATGACCTTGTCCTCATGGATAATCGAATCGCCCTCCGCTGAGCGGGCGACCTCTGCATCGGCAAACCTAAGCGTTTGCTCTACGGCGTCCATTGGGATCGTCACTCGCGTCCCGCCCACCTCGACGACCAGTCCCTGCAGGGCGGCGATGGAAACCGGAACCTGAACCTCAACACTGACACCCCGCCCAGGCTCGCTGCGAATGCGCATTTCCCCATTCAGCTGCGACAGGGTCGCTCGCACCACATCCAAGCCGATGCCCCTGCCTGACAGTTCGGTCACCTCGCGGGAGGTCGAGAGCCCGAAAGCGCCAACGCTGCCAAGCAGCGCGATGACCTGATCTGCCGACAGTGCCTTTGCCACAGCGGCGGATACCACCCCCCTGGCCACGGCAGCTTTTCTCACCGCCTCCACATCAATGCCACCACCGTCGTCAGTACATACAAAAACCACACGACTGCCGCGCCGCAGGACCTCAAGCCGTACCTGCCCGATTGCTGGCTTGGCAAGTGCGATGCGCTGGGCCTCGGATTCCACGCCGTGCGCAACGGCGTTGCGCACCACATGCATCAGCGCATCGCGCAGCGACGCCAGCACATTCGCGTCAAGGCGTATATCGCCGCCCAAGGTATCGAAAGCGACGCGCTTGCCAAGCGTCTGGGCAGCGTCACGCACTGACAAGGCGAGCGACGCAAACACCGTTTGTGTCGGGATCAGGCGAAGCCGATGCGTGACGTCGCGCATTTCCACAAATGTCCCTTCGACGCGTTCGAGGTCTACCGCAAGGCTGCGCTGAAATTGATCGATACCTGAGCGAAGATCCTCCGCCAAAGAGCGTGCGCGGGCTATGCCCGCCATACCCGACGTGGCGGTAGCGGCCCGGTTCTCACCAGGACGCACGGCGAGCAGATCAAGAAGAAGGCTGTTCAAAACACGCAGGCGGTCCACGGCCCCAAGGCCCTTGCGAACGGCACCGAGCTGAACGCTCGCCTCAGTGAGCGTTTGCAGCAAGGAATCCATCTCCTGGGTCTCGACCCGCAAGGTCTCAAGGGGTTTCTCAGCCGACAAGGGGGCGGGTTCGGTGGTGCTTGCAAGTGCTGGCGATGAAATATCAGCCAGTTGCGAGCTGATCTCGTCCAGCAGCAGCAGCAACCCACTTACTTGCGTCTTGGTTAGCGGCAGTTTGGACGCACGATGGGGCGTCAGAATCTCTTCAATGGTGTGTGCCCGTTCGGCAATTCTGGGTTGCATGACCACACGAGCGGCACCTTTGAGCGTATGCGCCAATCGCAGCAAGCGAGCCACACCCTCGGACGGGAGCGAGGAGGGGGCTTTCTCAAGTTGCAGGATTTCCTGTGTCAACCCCTCTACGAGCTCCCGCGCCTCGACTCGAAAATACTGATACGGGTCTTTTGCCATTCGCCTACGTACTCGCCTGCGGCTGAATGACTCGCATCAGGTCGCGTGACAGCTTGGTGAGCTCAGTCGCTGTTTGAAGCGTCTGGCTCGAACTCACTTCGGTTTCTCGGGCTGCCTGCGCGACATTAGCCACGGCGATGTTGACTTGCAAAACTGCGGTCGATTGCTGTTTTGTGCTGAGCTCGATCTCTCGCGCTGCCTCAGTGGTGGTGCTCACAAGGCTTACGATCTGCCTGAAGGCAATGGCGACTTCCGAGAACTGCTGTGCGCCCGCTTCAACGGCTTTGGTGCCGCCCTCGGTGGTCATCACAGTCGTATTGACAGCGGCACGAATGTCATCGATGAGGCCCCTGATCTCTTTGGTTGAACCCCCGACGCGGTCGGCGAGTTTGCGGATTTCGTCGGCAACTACCGCAAAACGCTTGCCATTTTCGCCAGCGCCAGCCGCTTCGATGGTCGCGTTGATGGCCAGTATGTTGGTCTGTTCAGCCAGTTCGTTGATGATTTCAAGAATGCCGCCGATCTGCTGGGACTTCTTTCCGAGGTCGAGCATGTGGGTCACGATCAGATCGACTTGTCGTTTGATGCCGACGATGGAGTCATTGGCCTTCGTCACCGTCTGCTCTCCTGAGCGCGCTCCCATGGCTGTTTCCTCGGCAATGTGAACCACCCGTTGGGCGCTCTCAGCGATCTGTTTTGAAGTCACCAGCAGTTCATTCATGGTTGTCGTGATTTCTTTCATCGCGGTGGACTGTTCCTTAGAGCCCATGGTCTGTTGATTCGATGCGACCTGCAATTCACTGGATGAGCTCTGCATGTGCTGGACCGCGGAGCCGATCTGGCTTGTCAAGGAACGGGTGATGATGATGCCCGCAGCGCTAAGGATCAGCAGGCACAACAGAGTCCCAAGGGTGATGGAAACGCTGGAACTGTTGACGGCGGCTTCGACTTCAGCGGAGCGTAGTTTGAGAAGATTTCGTTCTTCCTGCTCCATTTCATCAAAGATGCGCCGCAGCTTATCCATTAGCTGTTGGCCCTCTCCAGTCTGTACGAGCTTTGTCACCGCTTCAATTTCTCGCGCCTTACGCATCTCGATTTGCCGCTTTGTCAAGGACAGCTTAGCCACGATGACAGGTTCGGCTTGAAGGAGACGCTTTTGCTGCTCGGGATTGTCGGCAATCAGAGCGCCCAGGTTATTGACGGCCACCACCATCTTGGACTGCGCGTTTTGATAGGGCTCAAGAAAGCCCTCATCCCCTGTGATGATGTAGCCGCGCCCTCCGATTTCAGCATCTTGCAGCACGTTAAGCACATCTGCGATGCGCTCTAGAACAAGGTGGGTGTGCGCCACTACCTGGCTGGTATTGGCCAGTGTATTGATGCTGCGATAGGCCATGATGCCGATGATGGCCATGAGCACAAACGAAAGCGCAAAACCGGCCGCTATTTTTTTTCCAAATGTCCAAGAACGATTCATTTATGTGACTCCTTTGTGGGTCGGTGCTGGCTGATTCGATTGCGGATGGTTGCCATGATGAGGGGAATGTCGATGACGGCGCGAACGCCATCTGGTGTGTTGGCGCTCTGGTTCACGTATTTCACTTGCTCGCGTGTGGCGCGAAAGCTCTCTTCCGCATGGAGTGCAGACGTCGGTAGACGCAAATAACCCTCAAAGTCTGAGAAGGCCAGGGCGAAAGGTTCCTCAGAGCTGCAAAGAATCATCCACCGTGGTGTCCCAGGATCAGGGGCGTAGCCGAGGATCGATGACAAGCCAAAGACTGGAATGATGCCGCCGTGGATGCCCGCCAGACCGAGCAAGTCGGGCGTGACAGACGGGACAGCAACGATTCTGCGTTCAGTGAGAATCTCAGCGATATCAATAAGGCGAATGGCATAGGGGTCACCCGCCACGCGAATGGTGAGAAGGTCTTCGCCCTGAGGCGACGCCACCGAAGTTGGCAAGGCGAAGGAGCTGTCAAAGGCCAGCCGAAGTTGGGACGCCGTGTTGTTTTCAACATTGTCTTTGGCTATCGGGTTCATGCTTCACCACCTGCGGCATGCAATTGGGTACGGCAGAGTTGGAGGAGTGCGTCACGCGAGAAGCCCCCGCCGAACAGCAATATCCGCGAGGCATCCTCACTGGCCAAAAGTATCAGCGCCCGCCCCAGTTCACGTTGCGCGGTAACGGTGTCGCCCGAACGCTTGGCGAGGATTCCCAAGTGCAGGTGTGGCATGGCAAAACCAGGGTCGACATAAATGGCAGTCAGTCCGTGCTCGATGGCGCGGTTGTCTTGGCCGCCATGTTCGCTGCACAGGGCCATGAGGTAATGCGCGCCAGCGTTGAGTTCGTCCAAAGAAAGTAGTCGGCGGCAGACTTCTTCGGACTCTTTGAGCCTGCCATGGTTGGTGAGAAGGACAGCGCGCAGGAGCAAGGCGTCGGGGTCCTCGTGAGCATCTGCAGGTAAGGCGCCGATCAGCTCAAGCGCATCAGCAAAGCGTTCCTGCCTCACCGCCTGCAGCACCAGACTCAGGTCCCATACACGCCTGGGCGCCGTCACGGCGTCTTGAATGACATCGACCCCGTACGCTTTCGATTCGGCGACCACAGGCAGCAAATCTTCAGCTAGCAAGGTGGGAGAGGCGGTCAAAATTTCTATCGGGGCAGCGTTGCAGGCATCACGCTGCTGGTAGTAAAACGTGTCATGCGTATGGCATAGGTGGAACTCGGGGGTGATTCCACGCAGTGTTTCCGCGTGACCAATGAACAAAAATCCGCTAGGAAGCAGCGACTGGCTGATACGGCGCACGACGTTGCGGGCTGTTTCGGGGCTAAAGTACATCAACACATTGCGACAAAAGACCAGGTCGCAAGCGAGCGACTCCCAGAACAGCGGGTCCTCGTCGACGAGGTTTCGCTCCTCAAAGCTAACCATCTTCTGGATTTCAGGGGAAAGCACGAAGTCTGCACCCTCAGCCCGAAAGTAGCGTCCCCGGATGTCCTCCGGTGTTGCCCGCAGCGACCATTCGGAGTAGCGGGCCTGCGTCGCCTTGATGAGGACCGCGGGGTTGATATCCATGCCAATGATCTTCACATCCCATGCGGCGAGATCTGGCAAGGCTTCGCGCACCATGATGGCCAATGAATAAGGCTCATCACCTGAGGAGCATCCTGCCGAGAGAATGCGAAGTTGCTTTGACTGTGCCTTGGCGCGAATTCTTTCAGGAAGAACAATCTCGGCAAGTGCAAGGAAGTTGTCGGTATTGCGAAAGAAAAATGTTTCGTTGACTGTGAGTTTTTCGGCAAGTACGCGCCACTCAGCAGATGCCTTGGGTGAAGCATGGAGTTGCCCAAGGTAGGCCGAGTAGGAGTCGAAGCGGGCACGGCCCAAGGACTGCACCCGTTTACGCATGACATCAGCCAGGTAGTCGAGCTTTGCGTCCTCGTACTGCAGACCCAGCTGACAGGTAACGATGGTGCGAAATTGCTCGATATCGGTTGGACTGGGAACTGTCGTCATGGCGCTGCCTGCGCCTGTGCGATGCTTGTCAAGACTTCATCGGTAACGATGCGCGCAGCATGCAGCACTAGCAGAAGTTGCGCGTCGAGGGTTCCAAATGACTCAATGAGGTCGGATGTGACATCTCGAAGCAGAGGAGGTAACTCACCTAACTGAGCCAAATCCAGATTCTTCAAGCCAATAACGCTGTCCACTCCGATGGCCACCCGTCGATCATCTATTTTCAAGACCACAAAGCGACCAAAACTTGGGGTTTTTGCGTTGTTATCCAATAGCGCTTTGAGGTCGACGACGGGCGTCGGCACACCATAGATGACAGACACGCCACAGACAAAACCTGGCGTTCCGACAACGGCTTCGATGGGCAGCGGACGCATAGTCTCTGCCACATGTTGCAGCGGGAAGGCACACGCACGTGCACCAACCATGACCACAAGCACTTGGCTAATTTCTAAAGCGCGGCCGGTTAAGACGTGGTGCATGACGCCTTGCGCGTCAGCGACGGTACTCGAGAAATTGGCAAGGTAGAAAATAAAAACAGCGCAGATTTTTCAGGCATGGCGATCTCTGTAATTGATATAACGGATCGCCCAAAAAAACTGCGAGTATTAAACCATTCTATGCCCTATTTTGGTGCAACGCATCCTTTTATTTGCAGGCTCTGGAAAAGTGGTGATCTAAGTTAAGTTCATAGAAAGCTAAAGATTGTCACTTTCACTCTATGGAGAATAGGCGTTCTAAACTGGGACAGTTAGTCCATAATATCTGGAGTTTTTTATCATTTTTTGTATTTTTGCCATTCCTTCCTAGGATCTTGATCATGAAAATTGGTAAATTGTTTTTGCTACTTATCTCAGTTCTATTCATCGGGCAGGCCCACGCAGGTGCTTGGGATGAGCTCAAGCCCTATGAGATAACAGACAACACACCCATTGTTTTCAGTCCTAATGACAACACACTGGTTCTTGAAGATCCAGAAGGTTCGTTGACCATTGAGGAAGTTTTGAAGCGCAAGGATGAGTTCAAGCCTGTTCCGTCGATGGGGCCCGTTGATCCTCGACTGCATTACTGGATCATGCAAAAGATCAGCAGCCGCCTGGATGTTGATAAAAATCTTAGACTTGATGGCTCTTGGAAAAGCATAAACACACATGTCATCAGCGCAGACGGCACTGTGGCGACCTTGAAGCCTTCAGGTTACATTTCCGGCTACTCGTTTTTAAGCGATATAGATCCAGCCCGACCAACTTCAGCCAAAGCCGCCAGTCGTGAATCTTTGTTCTCACTTCGCAGAGGTGAGTCGCTTATTTTGCTTTCGCAATCAAAGGCTTTCGCAGCCTCACCTGGAAAATATGTCTTAAGGATGGTTGATAACGAGCGTTTTTTAGAAACACGTCGCTTTGGCCTGTATGTTGAGGGCGCATTGCTAGGCATTCTGTTTGCGCTCATGATTTTTGGGTGGTATTCCTATTTCGCCAACAGGGACAGGGCAGGACTGTTTTATGGGGCGTGGATTTCTTCTGCGTTTTTACAAGTCTTTGCATTTAATAGCCAAGACGGGTTCCACTTCACTGAATTCATTGTTAATGCCAATGATGTTTATATCGGACAGGCATCCTTGTCTACTTTTATCTTTGCTATTGGTGGTTACGGGCAAGTTTTTTTCTATTTTCTTTTTGCCAGTGCCTATCTTCAAATTGAAAAATACTACCCCAAAACGCAAAAAATAATTTATCTTCTAATTTTATATTTTGCCCTTCATTTCATAGTGAACAATTTCGTTAATCACAATGTTCCAGTACCTTTATTTTGGCTTGGAAATGCAATACTGCCCGTGATCGCTTTTGTAATGCTTTACAAAGCGGCATTTGAAAGGTACAGACAAGGCATGAGTATTGCCATGTTTTGGCTTATAGCTTCTATTCCGTACTTTATTTTCCGCCTCATTTTTATATCTGGTCTGATGGGTTATCCATCTGTGTTTAGCTACTTTCCTGAGTCTGGCATCAGCTATTTGTTACAAAACACACAAGTTTCTCAAGCGATTGGATTGTGTGCTGAGGCCCTGGTCATGGCGCTGGCAGTTGTTAGCAGGAACGTATGGATTCAAAAAGAGTTAGCCAATTCAATTTCATCTCAGAAAATCTTTGTCGAAAACCAAAACAAGGTACTGGAAGAAACAGTTGCTGAACGCACGAAGGAATTGGCCGAACAACACCAAGAGTTGGATGTTTCGCACCAGTTGGTGGTGGGGTCGGTCAACTACGCCAGCCGTCTTCAACGCGGTCAGTTGCCCAGACAGATGCGCATCGATGGTCGATTTGCATCTTTCGCCACGATTTGGGAGCCAAGAGACACCATTGGTGGCGACTTGTATTGGCTTTCCAGCTCGCAGCAGTCTGGCCCGTTTGTACTGGCCGTGGCTGATTGCACTGGGCATGGGGTGCCAGGTGCCATGTTGTCTTTGCTGGTCAGCAACTCGCTAGAACGTATCTATGCCAATGACACCGCTGAAGACCCGGCAACTGCGCTTATGTCCCTCGACCACTATGTGCGTACAGGTCTGAACCAAGACCGCGCCGACAGCGAAAGTGATGACGGATGTGATGCGGCAGTTCTTCGAATTGATCGAGATAAGCAAACCATTGAGTTCGCTGGGGCCAAACTGGGCTTGTTCCAAGTCAGCGCAAGTGGGGTACTGACACGCCATGCAGGGTCTCGGTGCAGCTTGGGCTACCAAGACGCGATCGAGGACAAAGACAAGCCCGTGGTAAAAACCATTCGCTACCAAGCAGGCGACGCGTTTGCCATCGTGACCGATGGTTTGACAGACCAAATTGGTGGGAATAGCAGCATCAAGACCTCGTTTGGGTACAGAAGAATAGAAAATATTATTAAAACCAATTGCACATCCGATGCCGATTACATTGCATATATGCTTAAAAGTGATTTTCTC
>CAMATW010000044.1 GCA_945861305.1 Bordetella parapertussis
AACAAGTTTTTAAGCCATCCAAAAAAGCCTTTTTCAGCTGGTGCAGCAGCTGCGGGGCTGGTGCGTTTGGCTGCAGGTGTCGAAGGTGCTGTCGCTTCAGACCTGGCTGCACGCGGCTCAGCGTGCGGTGCGGGCAAATCGGGCAGCACACCTTTGATGACGGGCGTTTGTTTGTTCGTGGGCTCTTGCGAGCGACGGGTCACGGCGGTCGGGTCTTCAATTTCCTCGGCCATTTTGTAGCTGGCTTGGATGTTCTCCAAACGCGGATCGTCGTGCTTTAAGCGCTCCAACTTGTAGTTGGGGGTCTCCAAGCCCTTGTTGGGGATCAGCAGCACATTGGTGCGTTGCTGTAACTCGATTTTGGCAATTTCCGAGCGTTTTTCATTCAACAAAAAGGAAGCCACTTCCACGGGCACTTGGGCGTGAACCGCCGCCGTGTTGTCCTTCATGGACTCCTCTTGGATGATGCGCAAAATTTGCAGCGCCGAGCTTTCTGTGTCGCGAACATGGCCCGAGCCGCCGCAGCGTGGGCAAGGGATAGATGCACCTTCACTCAAGGCAGGGCGCAAGCGTTGGCGGCTCATTTCCATCAGTCCGAATTTACTGATGGTGCCAAACTGCACACGGGCGCGGTCTTGACGCAGCGCGTCGCGCAAGCGGTTTTCCACCTCGCGGCGGTTTTTCGACTCGTCCATGTCGATGAAGTCGATGACGATCAGGCCGCCCAAGTCGCGCAAGCGCATTTGTCGCGCCACTTCGTCGGCGGCTTCAAGGTTGGTGCGGGTGGCGGTTTCTTCGATATCGCCGCCCTTGATGGCGCGAGCCGAGTTGACGTCCACCGACACCAAGGCCTCAGTGTGGTCAATCACAATGGCGCCGCCCGAAGGCAGGTTGACCGTGCGGGCATAGGCCGATTCAATTTGGTGCTCGATTTGAAAGCGCGAGAACAGCGGGGTTTCGTCGCGGTAGCGCTTCACACGGGCGGCATGCTCGGGCATGACGTGGGCCATGAACTGCTGCGCTTGGTCGTAAATGTCATCGGTGTCGATCAGGATGTCGCCGATGTCGTTGTTGAAGTAGTCGCGAATGGCGCGAATCACCAAACTGGACTCTTGGTAAATCAAGAACGCACCTTTGGCGCCACTGGCACCATCGATAGCAGTCCACAGTTTCAAGAGGTAGTTCAAGTCCCATTGCAACTCGGGGGCACTTCTGCCAATGCCGGCAGTTCGGGCAATGATGGACATGCCATTGGGGTATTCCAATTGGTCCATGGCTTCTTTGAGCTCTGCGCGGTCGTCACCCTCGATGCGACGGCTGACGCCACCGCCCCGTGGGTTGTTGGGCATGAGCACCACATAGCGACCCGCCAGGCTGATGAAGGTGGTCAGGGCCGCGCCCTTGTTGCCGCGCTCTTCTTTTTCCACCTGGATCAGCATTTCCTGACCCTCTTTGATGACGTCTTGGATGCGGGCTTGGGAAGCCGACACATTGCCCGAGAAATATTGTTTGGAGATTTCTTTGAAAGGCAAAAAGCCGTGACGCTCTTCACCGTAATCGACAAAACACGCCTCTAGCGAAGGTTCGACGCGGGTAACCACGGCTTTGTAAATATTGCCTTTGCGCTGTTCACGCCCTTCAATTTCGATTTCGTAGTCGAGGAGTTTTTGTCCGTCGACAATGGCCAAGCGGCGCTCTTCGGCCTGGGTGGCATTGATCAGCATCCGTTTCATGATGCGTTCCTTTTCATAGCATTACAACAACACAGGTCCATGTCGGACCAACGATGCCGCAAGGCGATGCTGGAAAAGAAAAACGGGGAACCGGGCAGCTACAGGGACAGGCGCTTTAGCGGCGCCGACGTTCCTGCGGGGGATGTTCGGGCGTGATGCGAATGCGAACAGGCTGGGCTTGGGGCGCCAGCGGGTTCGAGGGAAAGCGGGTGCGGGGCTGTGAAGCGTTCATGGCTGGCGCAGGCAACAGCCAGGTCAGACAAAATTTCAACAAAACCATCACCAGATTCATGCTCATCTATCTCGCTGTGATCCTCTGACGGTTTAACGCAAACCGGCAGCTGGGGTATTTCGTTTCAAAGTTTTCCAAGGCATCGACTCGGCTTGTGGTGCAGGGCAGACCGCAAAGGGCGGTTGGGCGTCCGGCGGCCACAATGGGCATCGACCTCTCAGCGCTGGTAGGACGTGCTCTAATCTCTTATTCAAATCAAGCACTTAGAACCTGGCACTGGTGAAGAACATTATAGACGCTGAAGAAAGCCCTGCCGCCGCGGCTGTCCAGGCCCTGACAGTGGACGAGGAATCGGCCGGGCAGCGCTTGGATAACTTCCTGATTCGCCATCTTAAGGGCGTACCCAAAACCCATGTCTACCGCATCATCCGCACCGGCGAAGTGAGGGTCAACAAGGGCCGTGCCAGTGCCGACACTCGGGTGCAAAACGGCGATGTGGTACGGGTTCCCCCGGTTCGCGTGGCCACCCCCGACGCCGCTGCGCCGCCCGTGCCGGGGCGGGAATTCCCCCTGCTGATGGAAGACGACCACATGCTGGCCATCAACAAACCGGCGGGCGTGGCCGTGCATGGGGGCAGTGGCGTGAGTTTTGGTGTCATCGAGCAATTGCGCCAAGCCCGACCTGGGGCACGCATGTTGGAGTTAGTGCACCGCCTAGACCGCGAAACCTCGGGCGTGTTGCTGGTGGCCAAAAAACGCAGTGCGCTTACCCGTTTACAAGACCAGTTCCGCGACCGCGAAACCGGCAAAACCTACCTCGCCTTGGTGCATGGGCAGTGGCCGTCGAACAAAAAAGTCATCGATTTACCGCTGCAGCGCTACCTCTTGCCCGATGGTGTGGGCGAGGGTGAACGTCGAGTGCGCATTGCCGCCTTGAGCGACCCTGGTGCGCAACGCGCCATCACCTTGGTGCGTGTCGCGCGATTGGTGGGCGACTTCAGTTTGTTGGAAGTCACCATCAAAACCGGCCGTACCCACCAAATTCGCGTGCATCTGGCCAGCCAAGGCTACCCCATCGTGGGCGACGACAAATACGGCGACTTCAGCTTGAACAAGCGCTTGGCAGCGCAGGGCTTGAAGCGCATGTTCCTGCACGCTTGGCGGTTACAGTTCATCCATCCCAGCTTGGGCAAACCGCACACCTTGCAAGCCGATTTGCCCCCCGAATTACAACAGTTTGTTGACCATGTCCAACCTCCACCGCCCGCGACAATTTGACTTGATTGCCTTCGATTGGGACGGCACCTTGTACGACTCCACGCAAATCATCGTTCGCTGCATACAAGCCGCCGTGACCGATGTCGGTGGACAAACCCCCAGCCATGAGCAAGCCGCTTATGTGATTGGTATGGCCTTGATGCCTGCCTTGGCCCACGCGGCCCCTGATGTGCCCAAAGACAAATACCCCCTCCTGGGCGAGCGCTACCGCTACCACTACGCTTTGCACCACAACGATTTGTCCCTGTTTGATGGTGTCTTGCCTTTGCTACAAGCTTTGCATGAGCGCCAGCATTTGTTGGCGGTGGCCACTGGCAAAAGCCGCAAGGGCTTGGATGAGGCCTTGCTCCAAGTCGCGTTGCGCGGCATTTTTGACGCTTCGCGTACTGCTGACGAGACGGCCGGCAAACCCGATCCGCGCATGTTGCATGAGTTGATCGCCGATTTAGGGGTGACGCCAAAACGTACCCTGATGATTGGCGACACCACCCATGATTTGCAAATGGCCAACAACGCGGGTTGTGCCAGTGTGGGCGTGAGTTATGGCGCACACGGCAGGTCCGGCTTGGAAGATTTGCGACCCCGCGCCGTGGTGCACAGCGTGGCCGAGTTGCACACTTGGTTGTTGGACCATGCCTGAAGCTATTGCTTTGTGCAACAGCGCTGACCTGCAAGAAGGCGATGTAGCTGTACCGTTTGATGTTCAGTACGCAGGGCAAACCTGCCGAGCGTTTGCCGTGCGTTTTGAGGGGCAGGTACATGCCTACCTCAACCGCTGCAGCCACATTGCCATGGAAATGGATTACCAGCCCGACCGCTTTTTTGACCCCGACGGCCGTTGGTTGTTATGTGCCACCCACGGTGCCACCTACGCGCCTGACACGGGGAACTGTGTGGGTGGCCCCTGCCGTGAAGGCTTGGTGAAAATTACCCTTGCAGAAGCCGATGGCGTGGTGCACTGGCATACTGCCCACAACCTTAAGCCTTTGGAATTTTGACCATGACCCCCGAGAACTCTCCCCTAAACGATAGCCCTGTCAATGACAAAACTCCTGGCGAAACTGGGTGGGAGAGGCAAGCCCTTGAGCGCTTGGTGATGGCGCAAATTGCCGAGCAGGGTGCCGCCAGACGTTGGCGCATTGGGTTTCGCTTTCTGTGGCTTGCGTTGGCAGGTGCGCTGCTCTGGTACAGCTTTCACCACAACAAGGCCAACACCTCAGCCAACCCGTCCTCACACACTGCTTTGATTGAAATCAAGGGTGAGATCGACAGCGAAGCCAATGCCAACGCAGACGCGATCATGACCTCGTTGCGCAGCGCCTTTGAGGATGAGGGAGCTCAAGCTGTCGTGTTGTTGATCAATTCACCCGGCGGCAGCCCTGTGCAAGCGGGCATGATCAACGATGAAATCCGTCGCCTTAAAGCCCTGCACCAAAAGCCGGTGTATGCCGTGGTCGAAGAAACCTGTGCCTCTGCGGCTTATTACATTGCTGTCAGTGCGGACAAAATCTTTGTTGACAAGGCCAGCATCGTCGGCAGCATCGGGGTTTTGATGGATGGTTTCGGCTTTACAGGCTTGATGGACAAAGTCGGTGTGGAGCGTCGCTTGTTGACCGCGGGTGAAAACAAGGGCTTTTTAGACCCTTTCACCCCGCAATCCAAACAACACCGCTCATATGCGCTGAGTATGCTCAATGAAATCCACCAACAGTTCATCAAGGTGGTGCGTGAAGGACGGGGAGACCGTTTGAAGGAAACCCCCGAAACTTTCAGCGGCTTGTTTTGGAGCGGACAAAAATCTATCGAACTGGGTTTGGCTGACGACTACGGAACGCTGGACAGCGTAGCCCGTGATGTGGTGAAGGCCGAAGATATTGTGGATTACACCCGCCAAGACAATGTGGCCGAACGCTTGGCCAAACGCTTTGGCGCTGCCTTTGGTGAAGCGGTGGTCAAGGCGTCTTTGAATTTCGTGCCGCATTTACGCTGAGCACTTCTGGTGACTCAAGGCCCAAAGGCAAACACCACCGGCGTGCTTTTTTCCAAGCTTGGGTTCAGGCGTTTCCAATCTGCCACTCGAAAGCTTTGTATCTGCATCTGCGGCAAGGTCAGTCCACTGCACACGGCCAATTGGGTGCTGTCCTTTAAAGATCCCAGCAATGCGGCCATTACAGCGGCATTGCGGTAGGGCGTCTCAATCAAGATTTGGGTTTGGCCACTTTGCAAAGCCACCTTTTCAAGAGCGACAAGGTGATGGTTGCGTTGTGCGCTGTCTTGCGGCACATAGCCTACAAAAGCAAATGACTGACCATTAAGCCCACTGGCGGCCAAAGCCAAGACCAATGAGCACGGCCCCACCAAAGGCACCACCGCCAAGCCCAAGTCGTGGGCGGCACGTACCAAGGAAGATCCAGGGTCTGCCACCGCCGGCATACCCGCTTCACTCAGCAAACCGATATTGATACCTTGCAGCGCTGCATGTAACAAAGCTTTGGCGTCCCACGCGGTACCGTGGTCCCCTTTTTTGTGAACCTCGCGAGGCAATTCCACAATGTTTTGCGCTTGCAAAGCAGTAGCAAGGGGTTTGTGCGCGTCAATGCGTTTGAGCAAAGCACGGGCAGACTTGGCGTTTTCACAAACCCAATGTGACAAGCCCGCCGCCACTTCCATGGTGTGCTGGGGCAGCACCCAGTCCAGCGCAACCTGGGTGTCGCAATGAAAGTCAAGCGGAGCGGGCACCAAATACAAAGTGCCTAAACGAAGCTTATCCATATCGGTCAGTCATAAAAAGGCAATCCCGCGGCTCGCAGCAAGCGGCAGGTGAGTATCAGCGGCAGGCCAACCAAAGCGGTGGGGTCTTGGTTGTCGATGCGTTCCAGCAAAGCAATGCCCAAGCCTTCACTTTTGGCGCTGCCCGCGCAGTCATACGGTTGTTCGGCTTGCAAATACGCCTCAATGGCGGCGTCGCTGACATGGCGAAACTGCACTTTGACCTGAGCCAATTCGCTTTGCGCAAACCCCGTGGCAAGGCACACCACCGATACCGCGGTTTGGAAGACCACGGTTTGCCCGCGCATTTTCTGCAATTGCTTCACTGCATTGGCATGGTTGCCCGGTTTGCCTAAGGGTTCGCCGTTCAAGTCGGCCACTTGGTCAGAGCCAATCACGATGGCTTGAGGAAAACGCTTGGCTACTGCTTGGGCCTTGGCCAGCGCCAACCTTTGTGCCAAGGCCATGGGGGCTTCTCCCGCATGGGGAGTTTCATCCACCTCAGGGCCTTGCACCTCAAAAGGGATGCGCAAGCGCTCCAATAACCCGCGCCGGTAGGGCGAGGTCGAGCCAAGGACGAGAGTGCGGGGGGGGAGAGAATCAGACATGAGGAGGATTCTCTTACACTGACCCGCATGAAACCCACGGACAAACTTTTGTCGCTCGAACTCCAGCCATGGGCCATGGCGGGTGATGCGACGACCCAGAGCACGCCGCTGGAAAACTTGTCAAGGGTGGCGCAAGCTTGTTTACCGCCTGCCGAGGGCCAATCGCCACTGTGTGGCTGGCATTTGCAAAGTCAGCTTCGCCATCCTGACACCCTCAATCAACTGTGGTTGCACCTCAAAGCGAGCCTGTTGGTGGAGCAAACCTGTCAGCGTTGTCTCTTGCCCATGCAGTTGGAGTTGGCGGTGGACCGGCATTTCCGGTTTGTGGCCGACGAGGCCACCGCGTTGACCGAGGACGACGATTGCGAGGAAGATTTGCTGTCGCCAGCAGCTGAATTGACGCTGCAAAGCTTGCTAGAGGACGAGTTGCTGTTGGCCATGCCCTTGATTCCCCGCCACGCCACCTGCGACAAGCCTTTGCCGCAGCCACCGGACCAAGATTTGCCCCATCCGTTTGCGGCTTTGGCTGGCTTGAAGCTGGGCAAACAGTGAAAAACCCAGTTTCAGCTATAATATTTGATTCTTTGCAGCAGGCCCATGGCTTGATCGCACAACCTTTTAGACCTTCAGGAGCCTGTCATGGCTGTCCAGCAAAACAAAAAATCGCCGTCCAAACGCGGCATGCACCGTTCACACAACGCACTCAATGTGCCTGGTTTGGCCTTAGAGCCCACCACCGGCGAGGTGCATTTGCGTCACCACATCAGCCCAACCGGCTTTTACCGCGGTCGCAAAGTACTCAAAACCAAGTCCGAAGCCTGATCGAGGTTTCGCTGAAAAGCCCGTCGCACATCGCATGGCGCGGGCTTTTTGCATTGCACGCTAGATTATTCAAACGGGTGAATCAACGGTGGTGACCTTGGCCGTCGACTGCATGGGAGGGGATCATGGACCGTCCGTGACCCTGCTGGCTTGCAAGCAATTCTTGCAAGTCCACCCAGACGCCCAGTTGCTTTTGGTCGGCTTGCCCCAAGCCTTGGCCCATTTTTATCACCCCCGCGCCAGCGTGGTCGCCGCGTCTGAGGTGGTGACCATGGAAGACCCCCTCGAAGTCGCCTTGCGGCGCAAAAAAGACTCCTCCATGCGCATCTCCATCGAGCAAGTACGCGACGGCAAAGCGGATGCGGCAATTTCTGCCGGCAATACCGGCGCCCTCATGGCCATCGCTCGTTATGTGCTGAAAACCCTCGATGGCATAGACCGTCCAGCCATTGCAGGACAGTTCCCCAACGCCAAGGGCGGTGCCACCACCATGCTCGACATGGGTGCCAATGTTGACTGCAGTCCACAGCATTTATTGCAGTTTGCCTTGATGGGAACTGCTTTGGTGTCTGTGCTCAATGGGGACGAAAACCCCACAGTCGGCTTGCTCAATATTGGCGAGGAAGACATCAAAGGCGGCGAAAACATCAAAAAAACAGCTGAACTGCTGCGATCTGCTGCTAAAAGTGGTGATTTAAATTTTTACGGCAATGTTGAAGGCGATGATATTTTCCATGGCACCGTCGACATCGTGGTCTGTGATGGTTTTGTCGGCAATGTCGCCCTGAAAGCCAGCGAAGGCTTGGCGAGCATGATCAGTGGCTTCTTGAAAAAGAGCTTTTCTATCAATATCTTTACAAAAATTGCTGGCATCGTCGCCTATCCTGCGCTGAGTGGTTTTAAAAAGCTGGTTGACCACAGACGCCACAATGGTGCAGCCTTGTTGGGTTTGCGCGGTTTGGTGTTCAAAAGCCATGGTTCGGCTGACGCTTTGGCCTTCGAGGTGGCCTTGAGCCGTGCGTATGATGCCGCTCATCACCAATTGCTGGCACGAGTGGAGCGCCGTTTGGCCCATGCAGCGCCTTTGTTGGCCGCTGCCATGGCAGCCGAAACCATCGCTTGATGCTTTGACATGACTGTTTATTCCCGCATTGCCGGTACCGGCTCCTACCTGCCGCCGCGCCGCTTGAGCAACGCCGATTTGGTGGTCCAACTGGCCGACGATGGGGTGGAAAGCTCGGACGAGTGGATCGTCGAGCGTACCGGCATTCGGGCGCGCCACTTCGCGGATACGGGTGTTTTCAGCAGCGATTTGGCTTTCGAGGCCTGCAAAAACGCTTTGCAAGCCGCGGGCAAACGGCCCCAAGATATTGACCTCATCATCGTCGCTACCTCCACGCCGGACATGGTGTTCCCGTCTACCGCTTGCATCTTGCAGCACAAATTGGCGCAACTCGACGCCGATGCGGCAGGTATTGCGGGCGCACCTGCTTTTGATGTTCAAGCGGTGTGCGCTGGATTCATTTACGCCATGAGCGTGGCCGACGCCATGATCCGCGCGGGCAACGCCCGACGTGCTTTGGTGGTGGGTACCGAGGTGTTTTCCCGTTTGCTCGATTTCAAAGACCGCACCACCTGCGTGTTGTTTGGCGACGGCGCGGGCGCAGTGGTGCTGGAAGCCTCCGACAAGCCCGGCATTTTGGCCACCGACATCCACGCCGATGGCAAGCATGTGGGCCTGTTGTGCGTGCCCGGTCATGTGCAAAACGGCCAAATCTTGGGCGACCCAGTATTAAAGATGGACGGCCAAGGCGTGTTCAAACTGGCGGTGGGCGTGCTCGAGGCCACGGCCCGCACGGTGCTGGACAAAGCCGGCTTGACGGAAGCCGACCTTGACTGGTTGGTGCCTCACCAAGCCAATATCCGCATCATCCAAAGCACCGCCAAAAAACTCAAACTCCCCATGGAAAAGGTCATTTTGACCGTGGCCGAACACGGCAACACCTCGGCGGCGTCCATTCCGCTGGCGCTGGACACGGGTGTGCGTTCGGGGCAGATGAAGCCTGGCCAGTTGGTCATGCTCGAAGGCGTGGGCGGTGGTTTTGCTTGGGGTTCGGTACTTTTCCGCTACTGATATGAAGACATTTGCTTTTGTGTTTCCGGGACAAGGCTCACAGTCGGTGGGCATGTTGGACGCTTGGGCCGACAACCCCGTGGTGCGTGACACCTTGGCCGAGGCCAGTGCGGCACTGGGCCAAGATTTGGCTCAACTGATTCACGCCGGCCCCAAAGAAGATTTGGCCCTCACCACCAACACCCAGCCGGTGATGTTGGTGGCTGCTGTGGCCGCCTACCGAGTTTGGCGCGATGCCGGGGGGGCAGCCCCTGCTTTTGTGGCAGGGCATTCTCTGGGCGAGTACTCGGCTTTGGTGGCCAGTGGTGTGCTCAGCTTGGCGCAAGCCGTGCCTTTGGTGCGGCTGCGTGCTCAGGCCATGCAAGAAGCGGTGCCGGTGGGCACGGGTGCCATGGCGGCAGTCTTGGGCTTGCCGTCTGATCAAGTGAATGCCATTTGCCAAGAAGCGCAAGACAGCTTTGGCGCGGGCAGCGCCGAGGTGGTGCAAGCCGCCAATTTCAATGACCCCGGTCAAACCGTGATTTCCGGCAGCAAAGCCGGCGTGGACAAAGCCTGCGAAATGCTCAAGGCCGCCGGTGCCAAGCGCACCTTGCCTCTGCCGGTGTCCGCGCCCTTTCACTGCGCCTTGATGAAGCCCGCTGCCGAGCGTTTGCGTGTGGCCTTGGCCGCTTTAGTGCTTCATGCGCCGAGCATCCCCTTGATCAACAACATCGATGTGGCCAGCCCCAGCGGCCCGGACGACATCCGCGACGCCCTGTACCGCCAAGCCTTTGGGCCGGTGCGCTGGGTCGAGGTGATCCGCGCCATGCAGCAACGCGGCGTCACCCATTTGGTGGAATGCGGCCCCGGCAAGGTGCTGGCCGGCATGACCCCGCGCATCGATGCCAGTTTGCACGCCGCCCCTTTGTATGACCCCGCCACATTAGCGCAGGTGCAAGCCCATCTTTCTTGAAATCCATGACCAACCCTGACTCCTCCCCTCACATAGCTTTGGTCACCGGCGCCTCACGCGGCATTGGTGCCTCGATTGCCCTCACCTTGGCGCAGCACGGCTTTCACGTCACCGGCACCGCCACCACCCCTGAAGGGGCGGCCCGCATCACCGAAAACCTGTCGGCTTTTGCCGGTTGCCGAGGCGCATGTTTGCAAGTCAACGATGCCGCAGCGGTGCAGGCCTTGGTCGACGACATGGTCAGCCGGTTGGGCGGCCTGCAGGTGCTGGTCAACAACGCCGGCATTACCCGCGACACCTTGGCCATGCGCATGAAAGACGACGACTGGGATGCGGTCATCGACACCAACCTCAAGGCGGTGTTTCGCTTGAGCCGCGCCGTCATGAAACCCATGATGAAGCAGCGTTATGGCCGCATCATCAACATCACCAGCGTGGTGGGCGCCTCGGGTAACCCCGGCCAAGCCAACTACGCCGCCGCCAAAGCGGGCGTGGCCGGCATGACCCGCGCCTTGGCGCGAGAACTGGGCAGCCGCCACATCACGGTCAATTGTGTGGCGCCGGGCTTCATCGATACCGACATGACGGCCGGTCTGCCACCCGAACAACAACAAGCCTTGCTGGCCCAAATTCCTTTGGGCCACTTGGGCAAGCCAGAAGATGTGGCCCACGCTGTGGCTTTTTTGGCCAGTGCGCAGGCCTCTTACATCACTGGGCAAGAGATTCACGTTAATGGCGGGATGTTCATGGCCTGATACCTCGGTATAAGCCATTAGCAAGCCGTTTCGTCCGCGCGGCTAAAATCACGGACTTCTAATCAACCCTCTGAGGGAAATATGAGCTATATCGAAACACGTGTCAAAAAAATCATTGCCGAACAACTCGGCGTGGAAGAGTCACAAGTCACCAACGAAAAAGCCTTCGTGGCCGATCTGGGCGCTGACTCCTTGGACACTGTGGAACTGGTGATGGCCTTGGAAGACGAGTTTGGTATTGAAATCCCAGATGAAGACGCAGAAAAAATTACCACCGTGCAAAACGCTATCGATTACGCACTGGCACATAAAAAAGCCTAATTACTGAGGTTTCGCATGAGCCGTCGTCGCGTGGTCGTGACAGGCTTGGGCTGTGTATCTCCGGTTGGAAACACAGCGCAGGAATCCTGGATACGCATTTTGGCCGGTCAGTCTGGCATTGATCGCATCACCCATTTTGATGCGTCCGCTTTCGCATGCCACTTTGCAGGTGAGGTGAAAAACTTTAACCTCGACGCCTATATCTCACCCAAAGAAGCGCGCACCATGGACCGTTTCATCCACTTGGGTGTGGCGGCCAGTTTGCAAGCTGTGGCCGACGCAGGGTTGGCGACAGGCGACGCTTTGGACGAAGAGGCGTCTTACCGCATTGGCTGTTTGATTGGCTCTGGCATTGGCGGTTTGCCCCTGATCGAGAACATGCGCGACGAACTCATGGCACGTGGGCCGCGCCGCATCTCTCCATTTTTCGTGCCTGCGTCCATCATCAACATGATCTCCGGCCATGTGTCCATGCGCTGCGGCTTCAAAGGTCCCAATTTGGCCATTGCCACAGCTTGCTCCACTGGCTTGAACAGCATTGGCGAGGCAGGTCGCATCATTGAATACGGCGATGCTGATGTGATGGTGGCGGGCGGCGCAGAAGCCACGGTGTCGCCACTTGGCTTGGGGGGCTTTGCCGCCATGCGAGCACTCTCTACCCGTAACGACGACCCGCAAAGCGCATCACGCCCTTGGGACCGTGACCGAGACGGCTTTGTTCTGGGCGAAGGCTCAGGCGTGATGGTGTTGGAAGAGTACGAGTACGCCAAAGCACGGGGTGCTCGCATCTATGCCGAGTTGATTGGCTATGGCCGAAGTGCCGATGCCGGTCATATGACGGCACCCAATATGGACGGCCCACGTCGAGCCATGCGCAGTGCCTTGGCCAATGCGCAAATCAATGCTGACCAAGTGCATTACTTGAATGCCCACGGTACCTCGACGCCATTGGGTGACATCAACGAAACCCAAGCTATCAAGGCGGCTTTTGGCGATCACGCCAAGTCCTTGGTGGTGAGTTCGACCAAGTCCATGACCGGCCATTTGTTGGGTGGTGCTGGTGGTATTGAAAGTGTGTTCACTGTTTTGTCCTTGTACGACCAAAAAGTACCCCCCACTATCAATTTGCACAACCCTGACCCCGAGTGCGATTTGGACTATTGCCCCAACACAGCCCGTGACATTAAAATTGAGGTCGCAGTCAAAAATAATTTTGGTTTTGGTGGAACTAACGGCACTTTGGTGTTCAAGCGTCTTTAAAAACGCGAGATTGCCCCGATTTTGCTGAGGTGATGCTGATACCTGATCACAGACGCAGGCTTTTTCAAATACAACCACTTCTCTTAGGTTTTGGAGCTATACATGATGTTGAGCAAATTCAATGACAAGCCCATGGGCTTGTGGATAGGCGCTTTAAGCCTGACGGCTGTGCTGTGGAGTGCGCCTGCATTGCTGCCTTTGCAGTCGGCTTGGGCGCAGTCCAGTGGTGCTGTACGCACACTGCCCGATTTCACTGATTTGGTCGAAATCGTCGGCCCGTCGGTGGTCAATATTCGAACCATCGACAAAGTAGCGGTCAACCCAGTTGCCGGCCCCAACCCCAATAATGGTGGTCCCAACAGCGGCAGCCCCAGCGATGAAGAATTGCAAGAACTGTTTCGCCGCTTTTTTGGTATGCCCCCGCCCGGCAAGCCTGGTACACCCGGTCAGCCCAGACAACCCAATCGGCCTCAGCAGCAACCCGAAGAGCAGCCACGCGGTGTGGGTTCAGGTTTTATCTTGACCAATGATGGCTTCATCATGACCAACGCCCATGTGGTAGATGGTGCAGACCAAGTGATCGTCACGCTCACCGATAAGCGTGAATTCACCGCCCGAATAGTGGGCGCAGACAAACGCACAGATGTGGCCGTCGTCAAGATCGAAGCCAGTGGTTTGCCCCCTGTGAAAATCGGTGACCCCAACCGACTCAAAGTCGGCGAATGGGTGATGGCCATTGGCTCGCCCTTTGGCTTGGAAAACACCGTCACAGCCGGCATTGTCAGTGCCAAAGGTCGCGACACCGGCGATTACCTGCCTTTCATTCAAACCGATGTGGCCATTAACCCAGGCAATTCAGGCGGTCCTCTCATCAATATGCGTGGTGAGGTGGTGGGCATCAACAGCCAAATCTACTCCCGCTCGGGTGGTTTCATGGGCATTTCTTTTGCTATTCCCATCGATGAAGCGGTACAGGTCAGCACCCAATTGCGCGCCTCGGGTCGTGTACAGCGCGGCCGCTTGGGCGTGGGCATTGGCGATGTGAGCAAGGAAGTAGCCGAGTCCCTCGGTCTTGGCAAACCTCAAGGCGCTTTGGTCAGCAATGTTGAGGCGGGTTCCCCTGCCGACAAGGCTGGCATAGAGGCTGGAGACATCATCTTGAAATTCGACGGTAAGAAGATAGAAAAATCTTCAGACCTGCCTCGCGCTGTAGGCGGCACCAAACCTGGCACAGCCAGCACCGTGACGGTATTCAGACGCGGAACCACCAAGGACTACCCCATCATGGTGGGCGAGTTCGAAGCGGATAAAACCGCGCAAGGCAAGACCACTCCCGAAAAAGCAACTCCACCCAACGCCGCGCAGTTACTGGGGTTGACCGTCAGTGATTTGACCGATGCCTTGAAAAAAGAACTCAACCTCAAGGGAGGTGTGCGAGTTGAAGCGGTGGCTGACCCCGCTTTGAAAGCGGGCATTCGAGAGGGGGACGTGGTGGTGCAGGTCGCCAACACCGAGGTCGTCGATGTAAAAGCTTTTACCCAACTGCTCACGCGCTTGGACAAAAGTAAGCCCATCAATGTGTTGTTGCGTCGGGGAGAGTGGGCGCAGTACACCGTGATTCGTCCGCGCTAAGCCCTTTGAATACAAAGGGTTTACCCTTGGCGTTATTTGACGGATTCTTCCAACGACTTAAAAATATATTTTCAGTTTTCAGGGTTGACTGGAAGTCACCTTGCTTAACCATAAAAATGTCTAAAGAATTGATTCTAAAAATCTAAATCGATATAAATAGACGTTAAATGACCACCATGCGAGATTCAGAAGACTTTCCCCCCAACGCTCCACAGCTCACCCACAAGTTGTTCTGTTGTTTTTGCGCTGATTCTGTGGATAAGTTGTGAATAAATTCTGTGTGGCAGGGTCGCAACGAAGGCTTGAGGGACTTGTAAGGACTTTGGGCAAGCGCCTTTTTCCCTACAATGAATTCCCAACTATCGCAGTTGCCATAGATTGTTGGTTCCGGGCGCGTCACAACCTGACGCGCCCTTTTTTTGCTTTTCTCCTTTGTAAATTCAAATACTTAACTGCTTGCCTTGATGAACCACATCAGAAATTTCTCCATCATTGCGCACATTGACCACGGCAAATCCACGCTTGCAGACCGCTTGATTCAGCGCTGCGGCGGCTTGAGCGACAGGGAGATGCAAGCGCAGGTTCTCGACTCGATGGACATTGAAAAAGAGCGGGGGATAACCATCAAGGCACAGACCGCTTCGCTGCGCTACACGGCAAATAACGGCGAAATTTACAACCTGAATTTGATCGACACACCTGGACATGTGGACTTTTCCTACGAGGTCAGTCGCTCTTTGTCGGCCTGCGAGGGCGCTTTGTTGGTGGTGGACGCCAGCCAAGGCGTGGAAGCGCAAACGGTGGCCAACTGTTACACCGCCCTCGACTTAGGCGTTGTGGTGGTGCCTGTGCTCAACAAGATGGACTTGGCTTCGGCCGATCCGGACAACGCCAAGACAGAGATCGAAGACGTGATTGGCATCGACGCCTCAGACGCTATTCCCTGCTCGGCCAAAACTGGCATGGGCGTGGATGAGATTTTGGAAGCCATCATTACCCGCATACCGCCGCCTCAGGGTAACCCTGACGGGCCTCTTCGCGCAATGATCGTCGACAGTTGGTTCGACACCTATGTGGGCGTGGTCATGCTGGTGCGGGTGGTCGATGGCCGCTTGGCCAAGGGTGAGCGCTTCAAGATGATGGCCACCAACACGGTTTA
>CAMATW010000045.1 GCA_945861305.1 Bordetella parapertussis
GTCAGCAGGTGTTCGCCGGCCTGGTGTGACAACTTGACCAAAGACAGTGCCTGGGGATTGTTGTTGAGCGAACCTACCAGCAAATCGTTGAAGCCCAAGATCGCATTCAAAGGGGTTCGCAATTCATGGCTCAGGGTAGAGATGAAGGAGTTTTGGAAGTTTTGCGATCGCAGCAAATCAGCACGCAGTTTCAACAACTCTTGCTCATTGGCATGAGTGCGCTCAAGGTTGTTTTGAAATACCCGTTCAGACAACAGCGGCAAACCCAGCATGATTAAGCAATTCATCAAGTAGCTCAGGCCGCTGTAGAGTTGAATGGCGCCACTGGTGGTGAAGTGCTGCGGGTACCAACCCTCGGCGCTTGCCCACCACACACCCGCATAACAAATCAAGGACACGATAAACCATGCCACCGCATGGACCACGCCAATCGCAAAAAGGGGAAGCAAAGGTAGCAAGGCAAACCAGCCCATGGCCACCGAAAACATGCCGCCTGAATGGAAAGCCTCATTCAACAAATGCAAGCTGCTGATCACCAAACCGATATGCACCGCAACGCCTACGGGCAGGCCCATGATGGCGGCACCACTCAAAACCAAAAATGCGCAAGCTGTGAGCAGCAAGGTGGTCTGCGAGGCTGTGTTGGGACTGAGAAATGACAGCAAAAAAAGTCCTATAGAAATGGCCCACACGATGATCAAAAAAGGCCCTAGGTGGGTGGTACGAAATTTCTCAGGCAACCAAGTGGGCAGGACGATTTCCCACCAAGTTGATTTGAAGGTGGCGGCTTGCTCAGAGGGCATGAGCGGTTTTGGCGGACATGGCGGCATGTACCAAGCTGTTGACGGTGGCGGCCAAGCTGGCTTTGTCCATGGGTTTGGGCAAGACCTCATTCATGCCCGCCTCCAAACATTGTTGACGGTCTTGGGTGTGGGTGCTGGCGGTCAAGCCAATCACGGGGATATGACAGATGGGATCGAGCAGCTGCTGGCGTATGGCTTGACACGCTTGAGGGCCATTCATGCCGGGCATGAACATGTCCATCAACACCACATCGAACTGCGACTGCTGCAACAACTCAAGTGACTCCGGGCCGCTGGCGGTGTCCACGATGTCGGCCAAAGGCCAAATGCTTTGGCACATATAGCGGGCCACTTGCAAATTGACCGGGTTGTCGTCCACCACCAAGATGCGCATCGCGTAGTTGCTCAGGTCTGGCGTATGGATGCTGAGAGCGTGTGATGCAGGCGCGGCACAGGCCATCAAAGGCACACTGAACCAAAACCGCGAACCATGGCCCAGCGTGCTTTCTAGGCCTATGCTGCCGCCAAACAATGCCACCAACTGCTTGGAGATAGCCAAGCCCAAACCGGTGCCGCCAAACTGGCGCAGCGTGGCTTGGTCGGCGTGTTCAAAACGCTTAAAGATGTATTCTTGTAATTCTTCGGGGATGCCGCTGCCGCTGTCAACGACTTCAAACAGCAATTCGTTTTCATGGCGGGTCAAGCGTAGCAGCACTTCACCGTGGGCGGTGAACTTGAAAGCGTTGTCAAGCAAATGGCACAGCACCTCTTTCACCCGCAACGCATCCATGCTGACCCAGTCGGGAATGCTGGGGTCGAGTTCGGTAACCAAGCTGACCGGACTGTGCGGGGCGGGTGAGAAGGTGGCGCGGCATTGCGCCAAGGCATCGGACACCCTGACAGGTGCGGGGTTGAGCACCAAGCGACCGGCTTGGAGTTGGGAAAAATCCAAAATCTGGTTGACCAACTTCAGCAACTTGCCTGTGGACTGGCGAATCAGCCGAACCGTTTCCAAATCTTTGGGGTCAAGCTGCATGTTTTCGAGCAACACATCGTTGAAACCCAAAATAGCGTTCATCGGGGTGCGCAATTCGTGACCAACTGCCGCCACAAATTCGTCTTTATAGGCCTCTGATTTCAGCAAAGCCTGTCGGCTGCCTTCGAGCTCAAAGTTTCTTTCCTTCAGACTGACCAATTGCTGCTTGTTCAATACGTAATAAAACACGGGTACCCAAAATACATTGGCCGCCACGCACATCAAAGAGATCGCCGCCCAATTGAGATGCTTTTCTTTGAAAGCAAAATCGCTGGGCAAATACCCAAAAAACGTCAAGGTAAACAAGCTGCCAATGGCGCTCATCACCACAGCGACCCAAATAAAGGTTTCTTTGAAACCCATCAATACCAAGCAAGGCAGGGGCAAAATGCCAAGCCACAGGATTTGTGGCGATGCCAAGCCACCGGTGTTCATGCAGATGATGTAAACGAGCGAGAAGCACGCCGCCAGCAAAGCGTGGGTGACCGCTGCCACGGGCCATTTGCGCCAGACATACACAACGCTGATCAAGGACAGCGCGGCCATGGTCAGCAGACTTAAGGTAATTTGTTCAAAAGGGCTGGCAAGAAAACAAAAGCCGCCAATGATCAGCAAGGCTACGCAGATATAACAGCGCAAAATAAAGTGACGCTGACTCAATAAATCATTGGGCCAGTGTTGGGCAAAAAATCCAGCCAAAGCATGCATAACTGCATGATAACTATGGCTCGGCGGTTTTAAAACCTAAAGTACTGCTCAGTATCTACAAAATAACCTAAATAGCTAAGGCGGCGCTAATGTCTTTGCTGACCGAGGCGGGGGTGTCCATTGAGCCGTAACGCGTGACGGTTGTGCCATCTTTGGAGACCAAGAATTTGGTGAAGTTCCATTTGATGCCCTCGCTGCCCAGCACGCCAGGCGCCTGGCCCTTGAGCCATTGGTACAGCGGATGCGCTTGAGCGCCGTTCACCTCGGTTTTGGCCATCATGGGAAACGACACGCCATAGTTCTTTTGGCAAAAAGCACCAATTTCTTCATTGCTGCCAGGGTCTTGGCTGCCAAACTGGTTACAGGGAAAGCCCAACACCACCAAGCCTTGGTCAGCAAACTCTTGGTGCAATTTTTCCAGACCCGCAAACTGAGGCGTGAAGCCACAGGCGCTGGCGGTGTTGACAATTAACATCACTTTGCCTTGGTAGGCACTGAGCGCCACTGTGTGGCCATCGATGGATTGGGCTTCAAAATCATAAACAGTTGACATGTGTTTTCTCCAAAATTTAGCAAGCTATTGTCGCTAATCTGGCTTGTCCCTGCTGGGCCAAGCCGCTAAAGCTGCTGCCAGGACAATCAGCAAACCGCCGACCAGCTTGCGTGTGCTGAGTTCCGAGGCGCCCAGCGCCACCGATGAAAGCGTGGCAAACACAATCTCCGAGAGCATCACCAAGGCGGTGGTGCTGGCCGCCAAACGCGCCGCCCCAAACTGCAAACTCAGGTTAGAGGCCAGCAGCAATACCGCCAAGGCCAAGGCATAGGGCCACCATGCATAGTCTTGTGGCCAAACGACCAAGCCAGACGGCGCTCCCGCCAGTGCGGCCAAGGCGGTCAAGGCCATGCCCCCGCCAAACATGCCCGCCATGCGATCGGCTTCGGGCAGGTAGGACAGCTTTTTCAGCATGGCGTTGTTCAGTGCAAAGCTGGCGCCGCCTAAAAGCGCCAAATAATCCATGGCTGAAGCGGGCCAAGGCCAATCCATCTCGGGGGTTTTCAGCACCAGCGCCACCCCGCACAAGGCCAGCGCCAATCGCAGCAGTGACCAGCGGGTGGGGCGCTCATCCAACAGCAACCAAGCAAACAACACCGACCAAGCGGGCATGGTGTAAAAAAGCAGCACCACCCGCACCACATCGCCCAAGGTGACGGCCCAGTTAAAACCCAAATTGGTCAAACCCGAGCCCAAAAAAAGCCACCATAGCGCGGGGTGTTCCACCATGCTGCGCCAAGTATGGGGACGCAGCACCGTGATGCAAACACAAGCAAAGCCGTACATGAAAGCGGTGGCCCACAAAGGGTGCAGACCCAGCGTCTGCATCTCGCGCAAGGGCCACCAACTCAGGCCGAAAACTAGGGCATTGAAAAGCAGGCCCAGCACAGGCCCCCAAGAGCTTGTCATGGTTTCAGTGGGATGGGTCTTGGCGGGCGATATCGAGCAAGCGCTCCACCACTTGGGCGTGGTGTTTGCAGTTGCTTTGGTGCCAGCGGTGTATCAGCCACATATTGCCAGCCACAATAACGCCAAAGCAAACGATGGCGTTGAAGGCACTTAGGCCCATTGCTGATGCCGCGGCATATAAGCCACCCAGCGCCAAGATACAGGCCTGCTCATTGAAGTTTTGAACCGCGATGGAGCGACCTGCACCCATCAGGTTGTGGCCTCGGTGTTGCAGCAAGGCGTTCATGGGCACCACCAAAAACCCGCCCAAGCCACCCAGCAAAATGAAAAACGGCGCGGCAACCCAAACGTTGTCGATGAAATTCATCACCAGCACCAGCAAGCCCATGGCGATGCCCAAGAACATCAAGCGCGGCGCATCTGCCAAACTTGTGCGCATCGAAGCCACCACCGCACCTACAGCGGTGCCTATGGCGATGACACCTACCAAAGAAGACGCTTGGGTGGTGGTGTAGCCCAAAGCCACCGCGCTCCATGCCAGGACGATGTAACGCAAGTTGCCGCTCGCACCCCAAAACAAGGTGGTGGTGGCCAAGGAAATTTGGCCCAATTTGTCGCGCCACAAGCGTTGGTTGCATTGCCAAAAATCGGGTATCAAGGCCAGCAAGTGGTAGGCCAAGGAATGCTGGTCATTGGCCTTGAGCGGAATCAAGTCAACACCTGTGTCAGGAATGCGGGTGTTGAACCAAGCCGCTAGGCCATATAAAAAAACCAAAACACAAATAGCGGCTTCAGGGGAGGTGTCAATGGGGGTGTCAATCAGCGGGAAATCAAAGCTCAGTAAATAAGCTGAGATATGCGGGCCTACCAATTGACCGCCAAGCAACACACCCAAGATGATGGAGGCGATGGTCAGGCCTTCAATCCAACCATTGGCTTTGACAAGCAATGAAGCAGGCAGCAATTCGGTAAGGATGCCGTACTTGGCAGGCGAATACGCCGCCGCACCCAATCCCACAATGGCGTAGGAGAGCAAAGGGTGTGAACCAAACAGCATCATCAAGCAGCCCAGTACCTTGATACCGTTGCTCATGAACATGACCTGCCCCTTGGGGCGCGAGTCGGCAAAAGCGCCCACAAAAGGAGCGAGCACGACATAAAACAAGGCGAACATGGGCACCAACGCAGCGCGTTGCCACTCGGCACCCCCCCCCGCTTTGATCAATTCGACGGCTGCTACAAACAAGGCGTTGTCAGCCAAAGAGCTGAAAAACTGCGCCGCCATGATGGTGTAAAAACCGCGCTTCATAAGGACAGAGACAAGTAGGGGCGGCGGTTCAAGGAAGAGGGCATGAGAGGTGAAATAGGGGCGAAAGCCCTGAGTACTTGAGAGTTATATCACGCCGTTTGTGCTTGTCTGAGCCTGCGACAATTGCCCCCATGCCACGTCCTCTCCATGCTGTCATCCACACGCAGGCTCTGCAGAGCAACCTTGCGCGGGTGCGGCATGCTGCTGGTGACGCCTGTGTGTGGGCGGTGGTCAAAGCCAATGCCTATGGCCATGGTGTGGCGCGTGTGTTTGAAGGCTTGCGCGCTGCCGATGGCTTTGCGGTGCTGGATTTGGCAGAGGCCCAAATTTTGCGCGATATGGACTGGCGAGGCCCGATTTTGTTGCTTGAAGGTGTGTTCGAGCAGCGAGATTTGGAGCTGTGTTCGCGCCTCGATCTGTGGCATGTGGTGCATACCGAGGCACAAATTGACATGCTGAGTCGGCACAAAACCCAAGTGCCACATCGCGTGTTTTTGAAAATGAACAGCGGCATGAACCGCTTGGGCTTTGCGCCAGAGCGTTTTCGATCGGCATGGGTGCGCTTGAACGCCTTGCCGCAGGTGGATGAAATCACCTTGATGACCCATTTCGCCCATGCCGATGACGCCGTGGGTGTGAGCGCGCAACTTCAAGTGTTTAAACATACCAGCCATGACTTGTCCGGCGAGCGCAGCTTGGCCAACAGTGCAGCTGTTTTGCGCTACGGCACCGATGCCACTGTGCTGGGCGATTGGGTGCGCCCAGGCATTGCTTTGTATGGCAGCGCACCCGACCATCCCCTGCACAGCTCAGCGCATTGGGGTTTGCTGCCGGCCATGAGTTTGCGCAGCCAACTCATCAGCGTGCAAGATTTAAAGGCCGGCGACGAGGTGGGTTATGGCGGCGTTTTCAAAGCGCCATATGCCATGCGCATCGGGGTGGTGGCCTGCGGTTATGCCGACGGCTACCCGCGCCATGCGCCCAGTGGCACGCCGGTGTTGGTAGGTGGTGAACGTTGTGCAACGGTCGGGCGCGTCAGCATGGATATGTTGTGTGTCGACCTCACACCCGTACCCCAAGCGCTTGTGGGCACAGAGGTCGCTTTATGGGGCCAAGCCACTACCGGCGAGGTGTTGTGCATAGACGAGGTCGCTGCTGCTGCGGGTACCGTGGGCTATGAAATCATGTGTGCCTTAGCACCTCGCGTACCCGTCTCTCAAGAAAATTAATCGTGGTCAGATCCAGATAAATAGGGCGGGTAAACGATGGTTGGATAGGCCGCAGACTGGATTTATATTGCTTGTTCTAATTTGTTTCAGTCTTTCAACCCCAATGGAGAATTCAGGCATGCTGTCAATGTTCAAACCCACACTTAAAGCGGTCGCACTGGCCACCATGGTTCTGACGGGCGCTGCTGCGTTCGCCCAAAATTACGGCAAACCCCAGGTGGTGGTGGCACCCTCGGCATTCAAAGGCCCCAATGGTTTGACCATTGACAGCCAAGGCCGCTTACTGGTGGGCAGCGTGGTGGGCGCATCCATTACCCAAGTCGATATCAAGACCGGCAAAGGCACGGCCTTGATCGCCTCGCCCGAGGGACAAGCCGACGACATCGCCATTGGTCCCAAAGGCGAAATGGCCTACACCTCATTTTTGCAAGGCATCGTGCGCATCCGCGACAACGACAGCGCCCCCATTCGCATCTTGGCCAAAGACCTGCCCGGCATCAACTCGTTGGCTTTCGACCAAAAAACCGGCAAGCTCTACGCCAGCCAAGTGTTCTTGGGCGACGCCTTGTGGGAGATCGATGTGTCTGGCACTGCCGCGCCGCGCCTCATCAAAAAAGACATGGGCGGTTTGAACGGTTTTGAGGTTGGCGCCGATGGTTGGATCATGGGGCCATTGTGGTTCAAGGGACAAATCGTCAAGATCAACCCAGCTAATGGCGAGATGAAAGTCGTCAATAGCGAATTCAAAACACCTGCTGCGGCCAACTACGATAGCAAGGGCAATATTTGGGCGATTGATACCAAACTCGGCGAGCTCTATCGCATCAACCCTGCTGACGGCAAACGCACCAAGGTGGCTCAACTCTCCACCGGCTTAGATAACTTGGCGCTGGACAAAAACGACAATATCTTTGTCTCCAACATGGTCGACAACGGCGTGCAACAAGTGGACGCCAAATCGGGCAAAGTCACGCAAATCACCAAAGGCGGCATGTCCGCACCTGGTGGCATCAAGCTGTCTGAAGATGGCAAAACTTTGTACGTGGCTCACTTGTTTGGCTTTCGCGCAGTCGACACGGCCACTGGTGCTTTGACCGATATCGGCCGTATGCAAGGCGATGTATTGGAATACCCATTTGCTGTGGGTTTGTCCAAAGACAACTATATTCTTTCCAGCTGGTTTACCGGTACCGTGCAGGTGATGAGCCGCAAAGACAAATCTACCAAAGCCATGGCACATGGCTTGGGAGCGCCCATGGATGCGGTCGAGATGCCTGACGGCAGCGTGCTGGTGTTGGAGTTGGCCGCGGGATCAGTCACGCAACTCAGCGGCGCAGATTTGCATGACAAAAAACAAGTGGTTACCGGCTTGCAAGGCCCCACCCAAATGGTCATTGGCAAAGACGGCGCTTTGTACATCACCGAGTTGGCAGGTCGTTTGGTTCGCGTGAACCCCGCCGACTGGAGCCAAAAAACCATCGCCGAAGGTTTGGCTGCACCCGAGGGTCTTGCGCAAACGCCTGCTGGCAAATTCATCGTGGCCGAAACCAAAACCCGCACCTTGACCGAAGTCGATCCAGCCACGGGAGCCAAGCGCGTGATTGCGTCGGATTTGCCGATTGGTTTTGAAGGCGGCCCTGGCTTGCCACCTCCTTACCTGTCCACTGGTGTGGCCGTTGCAGCTGATGGCACGGTGTACTTCAGTGCGGACCGCGACAGCGGTATTTATAAAATCAAACCCAACTGATTTTGCTTCACAGCCCGAGGTAGGCTTGCCTGACCTCGGGGTTGCTTCGCAAGTCGGCCGCATCCCCGCTCAAGGTGATGCGGCCGGCTTCCATCACATAGGCACGTTGCGCCAGTTGCAGCGCCAAGTCCACCCGTTGCTCGACCAATAAAATCGACATGCCTTGCGAGTGCAGCAAGCGGATGATGTCGGCCAAGGTGTCGACCACGATGGGCGCCAAACCCAGCGAGGGCTCATCCAACATCAACAAGCGAGGCTTGGCCATCAGGCCACGCGCAATGGCCAGCATTTGTTGTTGCCCGCCCGACAAGGTGCCGGCCAGTTGCTGTTGCCGCTCCTCAAGGATGGGAAATAGCTTAAACATTTGTTGCAAGCTGTCGGCTAATCCTTGCGCTCCTACCGGCGAACGCAGGTTGCCAAGTTGCAGGTGCGCCAGTACCGTCATGTCTTTGAAGAGCAAGCGACCTTCGGGCACGTGCGCCACCCCTTTGGCAAGTATCTGATGCGAACCCAGCCCATCGATGCGCTCACCATCCCACCATATCTCGCCGCCAGTCAGGGGTAACAAGCCCGAGATGGCTTTGAGGGTGGTGGTTTTGCCAGCCCCATTACCACCCACCAAGGTGACAATTTCTCCCGCCTTAACTTGCAAACTCACCTCGCTCACCGCTTGGCGTTTACCGTAGTGGATGGACACTTGGCGCAGCTCAAGCATGAACCGCCTCACGACCCAAATACACCCTGACCACTTCGGGGTGCTGCACCACTTGTTGCGGTGAGCCTTCAGCGATTTTTTCGCCACTGTTGATCACCACCACGCGGTCGCACACGCCCATGACCACCCGCATATGGTGTTCAACCAATAACACGGCTATGCCTTGGTCACGCAAGCCGCGGATGAGCTGTACCAACTTGACGCCCTCCTCGGGATTCATGCCGGCGGCTGGCTCATCCAGCAGCAGCAAACGTGGCGCACAGGCCAAAGCGATGGCGATTTCAAGTTTGCGTTGTTCGCCATAGGGCAGCGATTGCGCCAGATCGTGGCGACGCGTCAGCAACTGGGCTTGGCGCAAGGCATCTTCGGTGCGCTGTTGCATCTGCGCTTGCTCGGCTTGGTGGCTGCGAGTTTGGAAAAAAGCCGACACCCAAGCAGCGTGTTGATGCCGGTAAGTGGCGGCAAAAACGTTGTCCCACACGCTCAAACCCGCAAACACGCTGGTGATTTGAAACGTGCGGGCCACGCCCCGCTGCGCCATTTGGTGTGCTGTTGCCCCCGTGCAATCTTCACCATCAAAAAACAATTGGCCCGCACTGGGCGACATGCTGCCGGCCAGCATATTGAACAAGGTGGTTTTGCCAGCGCCATTGGGGCCAATCAAGCCCACCACTTCGCCAGCAGCCACGGCCATGTCAACGCCTTGCACCGCCTGCAAACCGCCAAAGCGTTTGCTTAAATGTTTGGCCTGTAACAGCGGCGAGGGTTTCATGCCGCCGCCTCTTTGCGCCGCCGCCACAGGCTGACCAAGCCGCCCGGCAAAAACACCACGCAGGCAATCAACAAAGCGGCAAACACCACCATGCGCCACGCACCCGTTGAACGCAAGGCCTCCAACATAAAGGTGTAGAGCAAAGCGCCCAGCACCGGGCCATACAAGCTGCCCTTGCCGCCAATGACCACCATGATGAGCATGGCCGACATGTACGTCAGTGACATCACATCGGGGGTGATGACGCGCAAATAGTGCGCATACAAAGCGCCCGTGAAACCAGCCAAAGCAGTGGCCACCACAAAGCCCAAGAGCTTGGTGCGAAACACATCAATGCCCACAGACGCAGCCAGTTCGGGGTTCTCACGAACGGCCACAAAGGCCCTGCCTTGGCGGCTGTGTTGCAACACATGGCAGCCATACAGCACCACGCCTAAGAGCAGCAAAGCCAAGGGGTACATATGCGAGGCGAGTGAAAAATCCAAACCCCAAGACGGCATGGAAAACGCGGGTATTTGCGACAAGCCCATGGGGCCGCGTGTGACATCTACCCAGTAATTGGTGATGGTCAGCACGATAGCGCCAAAACCCAAAGTCAAAATCGCAAACTGCGGCCCCACGATACGCAGCGACACATAGCCAATCAGCCAGCCCAAGAGACCCGCCAGCGCGGCACCCGCCAAAGGTGCCAGCCACAAAGGCCAATGCCACTGCATCACCAACAGCGCAGAGGTGTAGGCCCCAACGCCAAAAAACGCCGCATGGCCAAAGCTGAGCTCGCCCAAAAAGCCCACCACGATGTTCAAACTTAAGGCCAATAAGCTGTACAAGGCCCACAGGGTGAGCATGTGCAAAACATAGTCGTTGCCCATGGCCAGCGGTAACAGCAGCAAGCCGGTTAGCACGGCATGCACGGGCTTGAGGGTGCTCAACGCCGCCCCCCTGGGGTGAACAAACCTTGGGGTCGCCACAGCAAGACTGCAATGATGATGGCGTAGCCAATCGCATCTTTGAAGCCCATGGAGATGTAACTGCCCCCCAAGGCCTCGGCCACCCCCAAGATCAAGCCTCCCAGCAGTGCGCCAGTGATGCTGCCCAAGCCGCCCATCACCACCACAATAAACCCTTTGAGGACGGCCCAGTCACCCACCGTGGGGAACAGCATGGTGGTCGGGCCTACCAAGGCGCCCGACAAGGCCGCCAAGGCGCAGGCCAGCGCAAAGGTGTAGCTGTGTACAAAACGTGTGTTGATGCCCGTGAGCGCCGCCCCTTCGGGGTGCTGCGCCGTGGCTTGCATCATTTGCCCCATGCGGGTGTAGCGTATGAAGGCATAGACCAGCAAGATCAACAGCGAGGCCACGCCCATGATCAGCAAGCGCTGCTCGGTGACGGTGATATCGCCCCAGTCAAGCGTGGCATCTGCATAAGGGGTATCGAGGTATTTGGGGTCGGCGCCGAAGAGGGCCTCAGCGCTGTGCGCCAGCAGCAAAGCCAAGCCCAGACTGCTAAGCAAAATCGTGAACTCATGCTCTTTTTGCAGCGGTGCAAAAAAGAAGTGGTTGGCCAGCAGTCCCAAGCCCGCCACCAGCAACGTGGCCAGCAACAGTGCGGGAATGTAGGACAACCCGGCCACGCTCATGGCGTAATAGGTGGCGTAGGCACCCAGCATGTAGAACTCGCCATGCGCAAAATTAACGATGCGCAAAACACCAAACACCAAGGTCAAACCCACAGCGATGAGCACATAGCCCATGCCATTGGCCAGCCCATTGATTAGTTGCTGCAAAAAAAGCATCAGAGGGCGCTGCGAGTGGCTACTTCACGCCTATGATTTTTTTGTCTTTCACTTGCACCAGGTAAATGCTTTGCGCGGCCTGCCCCTTGTCGTCAAAGCTGATGTCGCCCAAAAGCGTGTCCCATTTTTGAGCGCGTAAGGTGGTGGCCAATTTGGCGTAGTTGCGAGCATCACCGGCTTTGTTGATGGCTGCTGCCAGCAACTCGACCGACTGCGCACCCAAAGCGCCAATGAAGGAGGGTTCGTTTTTGAACATCTGCGCGTACTGCGTCATCCATTTACGCGCCATGGGGCGTTGGCTGTCAGGGGCGAACAGCGACACCGAGTAGACGCCCTCAATTGAGGGGCCAGACAACTCGACCAATTTGGGGTTCATATTGCCTGCCGAGGCAATGACCGCGCCGCGATGGCCCACTTGCTTGAGTTGGCGGTAGATGGTGGCGCCTTGAGACGTATTGATAGCCGAGACGTAAATCGCTTCGGCACCTAGGCTTTTGATCTTGGTCAGCGCAGTGGTGAACTCGTTATCGGTGCGGTTGTAAAACTCATTGCCTTTAACCTCGATACCGCAAGCACCTAAGAGCTTGGTGTAGTTTTCAACCTCTAAACGGCCGTAGTCGTCGTTGATGGTGATGAAAGCCACCGACTTGGGCTTGATGTGCTCGCAAATGAATTTGGAGTAACGCTCGGACATCATGCTCGAGGTGGCGTTGAGGCGAAACAGCAGTTTGTGGCCCTCTTCAGTCACCTTGGGGTGCTGGGAAGAGGTAACGATGTGAATGATTTTGTCGCGGGTGACTTCTTTTTGGCCCAAGGCCACCGCGCTGAACCATCCGCCCACCAGCAAGTCCACTTTGTCTTGCTCAATGGCTCGCTTGGCAGCAGACACGCCTTCCTCGGGTGTGCCCTTGTCGTCATAAGTCACCAACTCCAACAAGCGACCCCCCAATACGCCGCCTTGGGCATTGATGATGGCGACCATCGCTTGCATCCCCTCCAAGGCCAGTTGTCCATCAAAGGCGCCAGCACCTGACAAAGGGTTGATGGCCGCGATGCGAACAGGTGGTTTAGCCTGCGCCCAGGCACCCAAAGGGTTGACTGCAAGCGAGATCAGCAAGAAAAAGGATGACAAAAAGCCATTGAAAAAACGCATGATTCGAATCCATTAAAAACACAAAAAACCAGGCGCAATTGCCACGTTTCGATTGTGACCTTTGGCTTGCCGCCACTTCATCGGGTAAATACTTAACTCTTGGCGTCGGTGCACAATGAGGAGGACTGCAAACAAAGCACAAGGAGTCGCATTGGGTTTGACGATGGTTGAGAAGATCTTGGCTCGTACCAGTGGGCGCTCACAGGTGCGCGCTGGCGACAACATTGAGGCCAAGCCTGACTTTGTGGTGGCCTACGATTTCCCCGGTTACACCGATGTGATTTTTCAGCAAATGAAGAACGACTTTGGCATCGACAAAGTGGCCGAACCCAAGCGTTTTGCGCTGTTCATTGACCACATGGTGCCCGCCATTACCCCCCAAGAAGAGGACCTTCATCAAAACACCCGAGATTGGGGAGCGGCCAACCATGTACCGGTGTTCGAGCGCAAGGGCATTGGTCATCAAGTGGCGGCCGAGTTGGGATACGCCACGCCCGGGGCGTTTGTGGTGCATTTCGATGGCCATATTTCGCAACTGGGCACGTTTGGAACACTGGCGCTAGGTGTGCGCAGGCATTTGCTCGAGGCTTTTGTGAACGACCGCATCCGATTGGCCGTGCCTCACACTACACGCATCGATTTGGTGGGCAGCTTGCCCGTTGGCGTCATGGCACGAGATGTGTTTCACCACATTGTTCGGGTCTTAGGGGCAGCGAGTTGCCGTTTTCAGGTCTTGGAGTTTGGTGGCGAATCAGTAGAGCAGATGAGCATTGATGCTCGCCAGACCCTCACCTGCTTGGCCATGTTCACTGGTGCCATAAGCGCCATCATCAACCCCGATGCGCTGACCTTGGCCTACGCCAAGGGGCGCTCTTTACTGGATGTCGAGCCGGTGTATTCCGATGCCGATGCGGTCTATGCCGCAAGACACACCATCGACATCAGCCATTTACAGCCGGTGGTGGTGGTGCCACCCAGCCCCGCCAACACCCGCGATTTGTCGGACCACTTGGGGCTACCGGTGCAAGTAGGCTACTTGGGTTCGTGCGCGTCAGGGCGCATCGAAGACTTGCGCGCAGCTGCGCAGGTGTTGCGGGGGCGGCAGGTACATCCTGGCTTTCAGCTGTATGTGGTGCCCACCAGCCAAGAGATCATGCGCCAAGCCGCGGCCGAGGGCATCCTCACCGACTTGGTCGCCGCGGGTGCTTTTGTCAGCTCGCCCTCGTGCGACTACTGCTTTGGGCGCATTGGCGTGATGTCGGCAGGCCAACGTGCGGTGTCTACCGGCACCTTGAATGTCAAGGGCCGCATGGGCAGCACCGACTCGGAAATTTACATCGTCAACGCCATGGCTGTAGCGGCAGCTGCCATTGAAGGGCGTATAGCCGACCCGCGCAACTACCTAT
>CAMATW010000046.1 GCA_945861305.1 Bordetella parapertussis
GACAAGCCCAGTTGCCCATGGTTGATCAGGGTGAACACCGGCCCCTGCAAAAACGCAGGCGGGGTGAACTCTACCGCCACCCGTCCCCACAGCAGTTGCACCAACTCCAACACGATGTAAGACAAGCCAAACGTCACCAGCAGTTCTGAGACATGGCCCATTTTGTGGACTTTGCGAAGCACTTTGCTTTCGAACAAAGCGCCGGCTGCCCCAGTCAGTATGGGGGCCAAAAGCAAGGCGGGCCAAAACCCGATGCGGCTCTCCAAGGTGTAGCCGAAGTAAGCGCCGAGCATGTAAAAACTGGCGTGTGCAAAGTTGAGCACCCCCATCATGCTGAAGATCAGGGTCAGGCCTGAACTGAGCATGAACAGCAACAGGCCATAGCTCAGTCCATTGAGCGAGGAGATAAGGAAAAATTCCATGTCAGATCATGGCACGTAGCGCTGTCGCAAGAAAGATCAAGCTGTGACAGCGCCAACAGCGCCTATGCCGCTATCAGGACGGCAGCTTCATTTGACAGCTGGTGGGTGTGCTTGAGATATAGGGCTCGAAGGTTTTCACCGGCGCCAAGGTCATGCCCGTGTTTTCAGCGCTGTAAGGGAATTTTTTATCCGCTTTTTGCCACACGGTCATGAACAGGGTTTGCTGCATTTGGTGGTCTAGCTTGCGCATTTCCATCTCGCCGTTGTAGCCCTTGAATTTATGACCATGCATCGCTGCGGCGACTTTGACGGGGTCGGTGGAGCCGGCTTTGGCCATGGCTAGGGTGAGTAAATCGAAAACACCCATAAAGGCACCAGTGTACAAATCGTCGTTGTACTTGGCTTTGAAGCCTGCCATGTGCTGGCTCATGCGTCCGCCCATGTTGTAGTGGGCGTAGGCAATTTGGTAAACGCGTCCAGCGCCGCCTTGGCCCAATGCGGTGGGCGTGCCGGTCACACCGGCGTAATAGGTGAAGAAGCGGCCGTTGTAGCCGCCCTCATTGGCAGCTTTGACCAGCAAGGCAAGGTCAGAACCCCAGTTACCGGTGATGACGGTATCGGCACCGGAGGCTTTGATTTTGGCAATATAGGGGGAGAAGTCACGCACTTGCGCCAAAGGATGCAGGTCTTCACCGACGATTTCAATGTCGGGACGCTTGCGAGAAAGATTTTCCTTGGCGTACTTGATGACTTGCTGGCCATGTGAATAGTTCTGGTTGAGCAAAAAGACTTTTTTGACCTCAGGCATGTCCTTGATGAAGGTGGTCATCGCTTCCATCTTCATGGAGGTGTCCGCGTCAAAGCGGAAATGCCAGTAACTGCATTTGCTGTTGGTGAAATCGGGATCCACCGCAGCGTAGTTGAGGAAAATAATTTCCTTACCAGGGTTGCGCTCGTTGTGCTTGTTCACAGCATCAAGCAGCGCACCAGCCACCGAGGAACCGTTGCCTTGGGTGATGTAGCGCACCCCTTGGTCCATGGCGGACTTGAGTTGATTCAGACTTTCGGCAGGGCTCAGTTTGTTGTCTAAGCCAATGATTTCAAACTTCACACCCGCTGGGTTGCTTTTGTTGGTTTCCTCGGCAAGGTATTGCAGGGTTTTCAACTGGTTGGAGCCGACAGGGGCCATCAAGCCAGACAAGGGGTCAATCCAAGCGATCTTGACGGTTTCGCCCTTTTGCGCATACGCATTCAAAGACAAAATGCTGGTCAGTGTCAAAGCCAGCCAAGTTTTTTTCGATGCCATTCAAGTCTCCTGATTTAAATACCTTAGAGCGTAATCGCAAACAGGGGTTTACTCGGTTAGGGAATATCCTAGGATGGCAATTGATAAGTGTTCAACATTTCACGCAATTTGGTCTTGAGCATTTTTCCAGTCGCGCCTATGGGTATGGCCTCGACAAAGACGGCGTCATCGGGAATTTGCCATTTCGCAATTTTTCCTTCGTAAAACTTCAGCAATTCTTCTCGTTCAAGTTGTGCGCCGGGCTTGCGCACCACCACCACGATGGGTCGTTCATCCCATTTGGGGTGCGCCATGCCGATGCATGCGGCCATCAACACATCGGGGTGCGCCATGGCGATGTTTTCCACATCGATGGAGCTGATCCATTCGCCGCCCGATTTGATGACGTCTTTGCTGCGGTCGGTGATTTGCATATAGCCATCGGCGTCGACGGTCGCCACATCCCCCGTGGGAAACCATCCGTCTACCAAGGGAGAGGCGCCTTCTTGCTTGAAATATTCTTTGATGACCCAAGGCCCTTTGACCAACAAATCGCCATAGGCTTTGCCGTCATGGGCTTGTTCTTTGCCGTTGTCGTCCACGATTTTGAAATCGATGCCGAAAATCGCCCGCCCTTGCTTCAAGCGGATTTTCATTTTGTCTTCTGTAGGCAAATCGAGATGTTTGTTTTTCAGGGTACATAAAGTACCCAAGGGGCTGAGTTCGGTCATGCCCCAAGCGTGCAGCACTTCAATGCCGTATTGGTCGTTGAAGGCATGAATCATGGCGGGTGGGCAAGCCGAGCCGCCAATCACCGTGCGTTTCAGATGGCTAAAGCGTAAGTTGTTGGCGCTCAAGTGACCCAGCAGCATTTGCCATACCGTGGGAACCCCTGCAGCCAAGCTGACTTTCTCGGTCTCTAACAGTTCGTAAATCGACTTGCCGTCCAGCGCAGCGCCAGGGAAGACCAATTTCGCGCCCACCATGGCTGCGCTGTAGGGCAAGCCCCAGGCGCTGACGTGGAACATGGGCACCACCGGCAGAATGGAGTCCCGCGCAGACAAGCACATCACATCGGGCAAGGCGCATGCATAAGCGTGTAGAACGGTAGAGCGATGGCTGTACAGCGCCGCCTTGGGGTTGCCCGTGGTGCCACTGGTGTAGCACATGCAAGAGGCCGAGTTTTCATTCAAGATCGGCCATTCATAGGCATTGGATTGTTGGCTCATCCAGCTTTCATAGCTGACCAAACCTGGGATACCGCTGTCAGCGGGCAGTTTGTCGGCGTCGCACAAGGCCACCCAATGCTTGACCGTGGTGCATCGCTCATGGATTTGTTTTGCAATTGGCAAGAAGGTCATGTCAAAGCACATCACCTCGTCTTCGGCATGGTTGGCAATCCACGCGATTTGGTCCGGGTGCAAGCGGGGGTTGAGGGTGTGAATGACACGCCCACTGCTGCTCACTCCAAAATACAACTCCAAATGCCTGTAGCCGTTCCACGCCAAGGTCGCGACTCTGGCACCTTGTCCAATCTTCCAATGGTCTAAAGCGTTAGCGACTTGACGCGAGCGACTGGCAATGGTGGCCCAAGTGCTGCGGTGGACATCGCCTTCCAAACGGCGAGATACGATTTCCACATCGCCATGGTGTTTTTCCGCAAAATCAATCAAAGAGCCGACAGACAAAGCTTGTTGTTGCATCAGTCCGAGCATGGACAGTCTCCTAGGGTCATCGCCCCATATGGTTTAAGGTTGGGTCGTATTGTGCACAATCTCCCCATGCAATCTTTGGCTGACCCTTTATCTACCCTCGTTTGGCGCAACCGATTCGCCACTTTGGGCGACTCTTTTTATTCATTGGTGAATGCGGATTCATTGCGCGAAGTGCATTGGGTAGCTCGCAGCGATGCTTTGGCACACACATTGGGCCTGCCTGACGATTGGTGGCATGCCAACACCAGCCTGCAAGCTTTGGCGGGCAACGAAGTGCTGCCAGGGAGTCAGCCCTTGGCCAGCGTTTACAGCGGTCATCAATTTGGTGTGTGGGCGGGCCAGTTGGGTGACGGACGGGCTTTGTGGCTGGGAGAAATCGATACACCCGCAGGCTTACAAGAAGTGCAACTCAAAGGTGCGGGCTTGACGCCTTATTCGCGAATGGGTGACGGACGGGCGGTGTTGCGCTCGAGCATTCGCGAGTTTTTATGCAGCGAAGCCATGCATGGCTTAGGCATTCCCAGCACACGTGCCTTGGCCATCGTCGGTTCGCCCGACAAGGTGCTGCGTGAAGAGTTGGAAACCGCAGCGGTGGTCACGCGTGTGGCGCCCAGCTTTTTGCGCTTTGGGCATTTTGAGCATTTCGCATCCCTTGGGATGCAGGAAGAGTTGAAGCAACTCGCCGACCATGCCATTGCGAACCACTTTCCTGAACTTCTGTCGCTTCCCCAAGGCGCGGCGCAGTATTTAGGCATGTTGGAAACGGTGTTGCAGCGCACCGCTGCGCTTTTGGCCCACTGGCAATCGGTGGGGTTTTGCCATGGCGTGATGAACACCGACAACATGAGTTTGCTGGGCCTCACCATCGACTACGGCCCCTTCCAATTTCTAGATGGTTTTGACCCCTCCCACATTTGCAACCACTCGGATCACCAAGGGCGCTATGCCTACGCACGACAACCGCAGATCGCGTTTTGGAACTTGTATTGCTTGGGTCAAGCAATGCTCCCGTTGATCCAAGACCAAGATGCCACGGTTGAAGTACTGGACGTTTACAAAACCATCTACCCAGTGCAATTGGACCTTCGCATGGCAGCCAAACTGGGCTTGCAAGAAGTCAAAACCGGCGACCACGAGTTGATCGATGCAGTGTTTCGCCTGTTGGCCACAGAACGCACCGACTTCACTATCTTTTGGCGGCGATTGAGTCAATCCGTGGTGGGCTACGCGCAAAGCAAACAAGCATCTGCGTTTGATGGCGTGCGTGATATGTTCATAGAGCCAACTGCTTGGCAAGCTTGGCTCGGGCAGTATCTGTCTCGATTGGCCGAAGAGGAGTTGGCCAGCAGCGCTCAAAGGATGCTGGCTTGCAACCCCAAATTTGTCTTGCGCAACCATTTGGGCGAGCAAGCAATTCGCCGAGCGAAAATGGGTGACTTTTCTGAGGTGGCTACATTGTTGAAGTTGCTGAGTGCGCCGTTTGACGAGCACCCAGGCTTTGAAAGCTACGCCGCCTTCCCGCCCGATTGGGCTTCAACCATCTCCATCAGTTGTTCTTCATGACAGACCTTCCCAAAACCCCAGAGCAATGGCGAGCGTTGCTGGCCAGCAAAAGCGCCGAACCTTTGGCCTACGAAGTGACACGCCAAGCCGCCACCGAGCGTGCTTTCACCGGTCGCTATGAAGGCCATTGGGCCAAAGGCCAATACCACTGCATCTGCTGTGATGCCCTGCTGTTTGATGACAGCACCAAGTTTGACTCGGGCTGCGGTTGGCCCAGCTTTTACAAAAGTGCGGTCGCGGGTGCTATCGAAGAACGGGTTGATCGAGCACACGGTATGGTGCGCACCGAGACAGTTTGCGCCCAATGTGGCGCCCATTTAGGTCATGTCTTCCCCGACGGCCCCGCGCCCACCGGTTTGCGCTACTGCATGAACTCGGCGGCTTTGCAGTTTGATCCCCAAGACAAGGGCTGATATGAAGTTGTTGACCGATTTTTTACCTATCGCCCTGTTTTTCATCACCTTCAAGCTGGCCGGTATTTATGTGGCCACGGGTGTGGCGATTGCAGCCACATTGCTGCAAATTGGCTGGCTCTACTTTCGCAATGGCAAGGTCGAGACCATGCAATGGGTCAGCCTTGTCATCATTGTCTTGTTTGGCGGCGCAACCTTGGTGTTTCACGATGACACCTTTATCAAATGGAAACCTACCGTGCTGTACTGGTTGATGGGCGCGGCTTTGGCTCTGGGGCATCTGGTTTTAAAGCGCAATTTTTTGCAAAGCTTGATGGGTGCGCAACTTGAACTTCCCCAAACAGCGTGGCTTCGTTTGTTATGGGCTTGGACTGTTTTTTTTGCCTTTATGGGCGTGGTCAACCTGTGGGTCGCTTTTAACTTTGACCTCGACACTTGGGTGAATTACAAATTGTTTGGTGGCATGGGTTTGATGCTGGTTTTTGTGGTGGCGCAAGCCCTCTACCTCAGTCGTTTCATCAAGCCTGAAGAAGCCACTACCGAAGAGACACCATGAACATCAGCGCCGATCATTTAGAGCTTGCCTTGCAGGAAAAACTCCAGCCGTTTGCGCTGGACATCGTCGATGAAAGTGCCGACCATGCAGGTCACAGCGGCTCAGACGGCACAGGGCAAGGCACACATTTTCGGGTGCGCATTGGCTGCTCCGCTTTCAATGGCCTCACCAGAGTCGCCAAACATCGGCTTGTGTATGATGCATTGCAAGCATTTATTGCTCAGGGTCTTCACGCTCTGGCCATAGAAATTGTTGACCCCACTATTTAATACTTCGAAAGACCTTTCATGAGATTTTCTTTTCTTCCCACCGTTATCACTGCGGCGGTTTTAAGTTTTTCAAGCATGGCTTTGCAGGCGCAAAACGTCGCCATCGTCAACGGCAAAGCGGTGCCCAAAACCCGTTTGAACATGTTGGCAGCTCAGGTGGAGCGCTCTGGCCGCGCCGTTACCCCAGACATGGAGCAGCAGCTGCGCGAGGAAGTCATCATGCGCGAAATCTTCATGCAAGAAGCCGAAAAACAAGGTTTAGAGGCTTCCGACGACTACAAGGCCCAACTAGATATCGCCAAGCAAAGCATTTTGATTCGTGAGTTGTTTGCCCAATACCAAAAAGCCAATCCTGTCACTGATGCCGACATCAAAGCCGAATACGACAAATTTGTGGCTAGCAACAGCGGCAAAGAATACCGCGCTCGCCACATCTTGGTGGAAAAGGAAGATCAGGCCAAGGCCATCATCGCCAGCTTGAAAAAAGGCGGTAAGTTTGAAGATATCGCCAAAAAGCAATCCAAAGACCCAGGCTCTGGCGCCAATGGCGGCGACCTCGATTGGGCCAATCCCAGCAGCTTTGTCAAAGAGTTTTCACAAGCCATGGTGGCACTTAAAAAAGGCCAAGTGACCGAAACGCCTGTGAAAACCCAGTTTGGTTTTCACATCATCCGTTTAGACGATACAAGGGACACACCTGTGCCCAAGTTTGATGACGTCAAGGCCCAAATATCTCAACAAATACAACAGGGCAAATTGTCCGAGTACCAGCAAGCCTTGCGTGAGAAAGCCAAGATCGAATAAAACTGGTTTCGAAGCCCAAAGAAAAAACCCTCTTGCGAGGGTTTTTTTATTTCAGCTTGTCTTTGAGAATATGCGCCAGACTGAAGGTGTCGCTGCTCAGCAGCTTGGCGGTGCGTATTTTTTCAAACTCGTTCAAGATGCTGGCGGCGTCCGTGTGGTTGAGCAGCAATAACTTGATCACCGACTCTATTTTCTGTTGAACAAGTGTGGTTTTGGCCAAGGCCTTATTGGCGTTAGCAGTATTGGCCGCATGGTCAGCCATGCGCTTGGTATGGGCGGGGTCTTGCTGGTCTGAAGCGACTTCTTGGCTGCTTTTGCCACCCACCACGGTTAAACCTGTTGACGAGTGGTGCATTTCTTGCAGGCCGTGGATCAGTAAGTTCAGGTCGAGTTTTAAAAGCTCGGCCAAATCTACCAAGGCGTACAAAGTGTCAGCTAATTCTCGATCGCGGGTAATATTCATATATTTATTAATCCTACATTAAGTTTGTCAAATATCAATTTAGCCAATCCCGAGCATTTCTCCATAGATGCATCCACGGACTGAATCCAGAAGACATTTCAGAAATTGCATTGGGATAGTGGCTGAATTGCAGCGTCCTGAACACCCGTTCGGGGTGCGGCATCATGGCGGTGAAGCGCCCATCTGCGGTGGTGACGGCCGTTAAACCGTCCAGACTGCCGTTGGGGTTCAAGGGGTAGGCCTCAGTGGGCTGGCCATGGTTGTCCACAAAGCGCATGGCTGCCAGCGCCTGCGAAGCTTCGCCACGCTTGGCGAAATTAGCAAAACCTTCGCCGTGCGCCACAGCAATGGGGGCTCTTAAGCCAGCCATGCCTTTGAAAAATAAGCTGGGCGACTCCAATACCTCGACCATGGACAAGCGGGCTTCAAAACGCTCACTTTGGTTGTGTGTGAATCGTGGCCAGTGTTGGGCACCAGGAATGATGTCGGCCAACTCGGCAAACATTTGGCAACCGTTGCACACGCCCAAGCCAAAGGTGTCGCTGCGTTGGAAAAACGCTTGGAATTGTGCGTTCAAACCTTCTTGGAAGGTGATGCTGCGCGCCCACCCCACACCGGCGCCCAAGGTGTCGCCGTAGCTAAAGCCACCGCAAGCCACGATGCCCTGAAAGTCTTTCAGCTTGGCCCTGCCTTGTTGTAAATCGGTCATGTGAACGTCGTAAGCCTCAAAACCCGCCTCGGTGAAGGCGTAGGCCATTTCCACATGCGAATTCACGCCCTGCTCGCGCAGCACCGCCACACGGGGCCTGGCCTTGTGAACAAAAGGCGCTGAAGGGGTGTTGCTCCACCCTGGGGGCAAGTGCAGGTGCAAACCGGGGTCAGAAGGATCACCCGCGGCGGCGTGTTCTTGGTCGGCGGTAGTGGGGTTGTCACGCTCACGGGCAATCTTCCAACTCACGCTGTCCCAAACCTGTTGCAGGTCATACAGGTCAGCGGAAAAAATCTCTTTGGCGTCACGCCACACGCTGACCACAGGCGCTGTGCTGCTGCGGGTTTTGCCAATCACATGGCTGTGGGCTGATAAGCCGTGTTGCCGCAGCACTTGCATCACCTTGTCTCGCTGCGCGGTGGCAACCTGAACCACCACACCCAACTCTTCGTTGAACAAGGCTTTTAGGCTGAGTTCTTCACGTCTGGCACCCACTTGCTGCGCCCAGTTTTTGCTGTCGCCATGGTCGGCGCGGCTGTCGCTCATGCCGTCGCCTTCGGTGACCAATAAATCGATATTCAGGTCTACGCCAACGTGTCCCGCAAAAGCCATTTCACAGACCGTCGCCCACAGGCCGCCGTCGCTCTTGTCGTGGTAGGCCAAAAGCAAAGCTTGTTGGCGCAAGTCGTTGACAGCATTCACCAGATTCAGCAAATCTTGGGGGTCGTCAAGGTCGGGGGTATCGCCGCCGCCTTGGTTCAAGATTTGCGCCAACATGCTGGCCCCCATGCGGTTTTGGCCACGCCCCAAATCGATCAGTACCAAGCTGCTGTCTTGCGAGGCGTTCAGCTGGGGTGTGAGGTTGCCGCGTACATCGTCCAAGGCCACAAACGCGGTGACGATCAAGCTGACCGGTGACGTTACTTGCCTTTGTGCGCCCTCTTCACTCCAGCGTGTGCGCATGGACAAACTGTCTTTGCCTACAGGAATGGATATACCCAAAGCTGGACACAACTCCAGCCCTATGGCTTTGACGGTGTCGTACAGGGCGGCGTCTTCACCCACTTCACCGCAAGCGGCCATCCAGTTGGCAGACAACTTGACCTTGTCCATTTGAAAAGGTGCAGCCAGCAAATTGGTGATGGCCTCGGCCACCGCCATGCGGCCTGATGCCGCTGGGTTGAGCGCGGCAATCGGGGTGCGCTCACCCATGCTCATGGCCTCGCCCGCATGGCCTTTGAAATCGGCCAAGGTGATGGCGCAATCGGCCACCGGCACTTGCCAAGGGCCTACCATGGGGTCGCGGTGGCTCAAGCCGCCCACGGTGCGGTCGCCAATCGTCACCAAAAACCGTTTGCTCGCCACCGTGGGATGGGCCAATACCTGAATAACCGCGTCTTGCAAACGCACATCCGTGAGGTTCAAAGGCAGCGAACTGCGCTGAACGCGAACAACATCGCGGTGCATCTTGGGCGGTTTGCCCAGCAACACCTTCAGCGGCATATCGACGGGAGTAGTGCTGGTGCCGTCTTTCACCACCAACTGTGGCTTTGCCAAGGCCTTGCCCACCACCGAGAACGGGCAACGCTCACGTTCGCAAAAAAATGCAAACTGCGGCAAGGACTCTGGGTCGATGGCCAGCACATAGCGCTCTTGGCTCTCGTTGCTCCATATTTCCCGTGGCGACATGCCCGACTCTTCCAAATGCACTTGGCGTAAATCAAAACGCGCTCCGCGCCCTGCGTCATTGACCAATTCGGGAAAGGCGTTGGACAAACCACCAGCACCCACATCGTGGATGGCGAGGATGGGTGTCATCGCACCCAAAGCATTGCAATGGTTAATCACCTCTTGGGCACGCCGCTGAATTTCGGGGTTGCCGCGTTGCACCGAATCGAAATCTAAAGCCACGCTGTTGCTGCCACTGGCCAAGGAGCTGGCAGCGCCTCCTCCCATGCCAATGCGCATCCCAGGCCCACCCAATTGAATCAACAAAGTGCCTGGGGGGAATTCGATTTTGCGGGTCAGTTCACGCTGCACCACGCCCAAACCACCAGCAATCATGATGGGCTTGTGGTAGCCGCGTTGCACGCCATCGACCACCTGTTCGTACTCGCGGAAATAGCCCAGCAAATTAGGGCGGCCAAACTCGTTATTGAAAGCCGCGCCGCCCAAGGGTCCCTCGGTCATGATGGACAAAGCACTGGCCATGTGGGCGGGTTGTCCCAAGCTGCTGCCCCACAGCTTGGAGACGCTGAAACCGGTCAAGCCCGCTTTGGGTTTGGCACCACGCCCTGTTGCGCCCTCGTCGCGAATTTCGCCTCCTGCGCCTGTTGCCGCACCTGGAAAGGGCGAAATGGCAGTGGGGTGGTTGTGGGTTTCCACCTTCATCAAAATATGTTGAACGCCCTGCGATTTGTCATAGCGCGGCATGAATCCCATCAATGGCGCAGCAAACTTTTCTACCGTGTGGCCCTTCATGATGGCCGCGTTGTCCGAATACGCCACCACCGTGTGCTGTGGCGAAGTGGCATGGGTATGGCGAATCATGCCAAACAGGCTGTGGCTTTGCGCCTCGCCATCGATGCTGAAGCTGGCGTTGAAAATCTTGTGGCGACAGTGCTCGCTGTTGGCCTGTGCAAACATCATCAACTCGGCGTCGCTTGGGTTGCGCCCCAGTTTGTTAAAGGCTTGCAGCAAATAGTCAATTTCATCGTCTGCCAAGGCCAAGCCCCCATCGGCATTGGCCTGCACCAAAGCCGAGCGACCTTGAGTTTGGATATCCACAAAATGCAAGTCTTGCGCAGGCAAAGCCTGAAACAAAACCTGCGCTTGTTGTACTTCTTTCCACACCGTCTCGGTCATGCGGTCATGCAACTGGGCTTGCAAGGCTTGGGTTTGTTGTTGGGTCAGGGGCTGAAGTGTTTCTAAGCGGTATTCGGTGAGGCGTTCAATGCGTTGCACCGCAAAACCACAGTTGCGGGCAATATCAGTGGCTTTGGATGCCCAAGGCGAAACCGTGCCCAAGCGGGGTGACACCCACCAAGCTACTTCATGGGCGGCAGGCGTTGGGGGTGCGCAGGCTGTGGCGTCCAGCAAGCGCACCATGCGCTGGGTATCGGCTTGTGACAGTGGCTTGACGGTGCCCACCAAAAACACCTCTTTGACGGTCAAACCGCTGACACAAGGCGCTGTTTGTTGCAAAGTTTGCAGCAAACGCTGGGTTTTGAAGGGGCTGAAGGCTTCACCGCCTTGGAAAGTGCTGATCTGAACGGTCACGGGCGAGCCTGTTGGAGGGGGCGGTGGGTAGGAATCTTGCGGTTCTGAACCCTGATTTTACTGGCTGGCCCAAAGGTCTCAGGCCTTGGGCGCAGAGCCTGAGATAATTTGGCCATGACCATCTCCATCAAAGACGAACAAGGCATACAGGGTATGCGCACAGCCGGGCGGTTGGCCTCGCAAGTGCTGGATTTCTTAACCCCCCATGTTCAAGCGGGTATCACCACCAATGCTTTGGACAAATTGGCCCACGACTACATCACCCAAGTACAACTTGCCATTCCCGCGCCTTTGAACTACGCGCCCAACGGCTACAACCCCTACCCCAAGTCGATTTGCACCTCCATCAACCACCAAGTCTGTCACGGCATTCCCAATGAAAAGGCTTTGAAAAAGGGCGATATCGTCAATATCGATATCACCGTCATCAAAAACGGCTGGCATGGCGACACCAGTCGCATGTTTGTGGTCGGTGACGGCTCGATTGCAGCCAAGCGCTTGTGCGCCATGACTTACGAGGCCATGTGGCATGGCATCGTTAAGGTCAAACCAGGGGCACGTCTTGGCGATATTGGCCACTCCATCCAGTTGTTTGCGGAAGGCTTGGGCTTTTCGGTAGTACGCGAGTTTTGCGGCCACGGCATTGGGCAGGTGTTCCATGAAGAGCCTCAGGTCCTGCACTACGGCAAGCCCGGTACCTTGGAAGAATTGCACGCCGGCATGACCTTCACCATCGAACCCATGATCAACGCAGGTAAAAAAGACATTCGTGAAACTGGCGACGGCTGGACCATCGTCACCCGCGACCATTCTTTGTCAGCCCAATGGGAGCACACCGTGTTGGTCACGCCTACCGGCTTTGAGGTGCTGACCTTGTCCGAGGGCAGTCCACCCTTGCCCTCGTTTGTGACCACCACGTCCTGCTAAAGCGCGGTGAGTCAATCCTCGCCCGATTTCAAGCAACGCAAGCAAGCCTTGTTGTTGGTTTGCGCCCAAGAGCAAAGCCTGCGTCAGGCGTCGCGTGTGCGAAAACATTTGCGTCAGCTCAGCCTGTTGTGCGATGACAGTTTGTTGCATTTGTGGCGACTGGCTGCCATGCCCGACCAAGCATGTTTGGTGGCGGTGGGTGGCTTTGGCCGCCAAGCCTTGTTCCCGTATTCCGATGTCGACGTCTTGGTACTGCTGCCTGATGGCCTGTCACCCCATGACAACCCCGATGTGCAGACTGCCATTGAGCGTTTCATTGGCAGCTGCTGGGATGCGGGGCTGGAAATTGGCTCCAGCGTGCGCAATCTGCAAGAGTGCATAGTGGAAGCGGCAAGTGATATCACCGTTCAAACCTCGATGCTGGAAGCCAGACGCATAGGCGGCGACGCAGCACTCTTTGAGGCCTTCAGCCAAGGCTTTCATCAACACTTAGAACCCCGTGCTTTTTTCACTGGCAAAAGCTTGGAAATGCAGCAACGCCATACCAAGTTTGCCAACTCGCCCTACTCTCTCGAGCCCAATTGCAAAGAGTCCCCTGGTGGTTTGCGGGACCTGCAAATGCTGCTGTGGCTCGCCAAAGCCAGTGGTCTAGGGCAATCGTGGAAAAACTTGGCCGAGCACCAAATGGTCACACCTTTGGAGTTGCGCCAGTTGCAGCGCAACGACGACTTGTTGTCTTTGATGCGCTGGCGATTGCACTACATCGCTCAAAGGCGCGAAGACCGCTTGGTGTTCGATTTGCAAACCTCGGTCTCGCAAGACCTGGGGCTCGCTCCGCCTGAGGGTGAGCAACGCCACGCACGTCGCGCCAGCGAGGCCTTGATGAAGCACTATTACTGGGCGGCCAAGGCGGTCACGCAACTGAACCAGATCGTGCATCTGAACATGCAGGAGTGGTTGTTTCAAGAAGCCAGGGCGCATCCGCCGCGACCCCTCAATGAGCACTTTGTCGACAAATCGGGCATGCTCGATGTGATCGATGACGATGTCTACCAACGCCACCCCGAGGCTATTTTGCAAACCTTCTTGCTTTACCAAGAAACGGTGGGCATCAAAGGGTTTTCGGCAAGAACGCTCAGGGCTCTTTATAACGCCCGTGGTTTGATGGATGCAGCGTTTCGCAGGGACCCCGCCAACCGCGAGATGTTCATGCGCATCCTTAAAGCTCCGCAAGGCATCACGCACGCCATGCGCTTGATGAACCAGACCTCGGTGTTGGGGCGTTACTTGTGGGTGTTTCGGCGTATCGTCGGGCAAATGCAGCATGACTTGTTCCATGTCTACACGGTGGACCAACACATCTTGATGGTGCTGCGCAACGTCAGGCGTTTCTTCATTGTTGAGCACGCTCATGAATACCCGTTTTGCTCG
>CAMATW010000047.1 GCA_945861305.1 Bordetella parapertussis
TTGGCAATTCCTTGGTGTTTTGCAAACCCAAGATGTTTCTGCTTTTTGGAACAGGCAAGGAAACAATAGCATGGGTTTTTTGTCCGCCCTCGACTTGGTCATCGCCATGCCAGTCTCGTGGTTGCCGTTGGTCGCAGACTATGCCCGTCACGGCAAAAACAGCCGTACCGCCATGTCTGCCACTTGGCTGGGTTACGCACTTGCCAATATTTGGTGCTATTCACTTGGTGTTTTGGTTGTGAGTGTTTCTTCGCCAGACATCAACTTGGTTAGTACCTTGTTACTGGCCCAAGGCGGCTTGTTGGCGCTTGGCTTGATTTTGATTGACGAGTTGGACAACGCTTATGGCGATGTGTATTCAGCCTCTCTCAACAGCCACAGCTTACTCAGCCATTGGAGTATCAAAAAATGGGGGTTGCTGATCGCAGTGGGATGCACCTTGCTTGCCATTGTGTTGCCTATGCACAGCCTAGAGCCGTTTTTGCTAATGCTCAGCTCTGTCTTTATTCCGCTGTACGGCGTGATTTTGGGTCGTGCTGGAAAAGCGCCTCTTTCCAACGCGTCACGCAGCATCTACCTGGTTCCCGCCTTGATTTGGCTGGTCGGCATTGCAGTGTTCCATTTGTCAGCGCAATTCACGCCCCAGTGGGGGTCTGCTCTGCCCAGCTTGGCTGTTAGCCTGAGCTTGGGATGGCTAAGCCGAGCAAGCAAGGCTAAGACTGACGCCTCACATGCATGACTTGGGGACCAAAACCATGATTCAAGGGACCGTGGCCTTGTCCAGTGGTCACGCTCGCCCCCGCTTGAATGGCAGCCAAAATATAGCTTCTGGCCTGCACCACAGCCTCTGTCAAATCAAGCCCAAGCGTCCAGTGACTGGCTATCGCAGAAGACAAGGTGCATCCCGTTCCATGCACATTTCGGCTGGTGATGCGCTTGCTGCGCAAGGTACGCGAGGTACCGTCTGCCAACAAAAGCACGTCCACAACATCCTCCCCTTGCAGGTGTCCGCCTTTGAGCAACACCGATGCAGCGCCCATGGACTGCAAATCCGCACAGGCTTGTCGCAAAGCATTCTCGTCAGGCACGGGTCTGCCCAACAGCAAAGCGGCCTCATCCAAATTGGGCGTGATGAGTTGAACCCGGGGAAACAACTCACGCACCAACACAGCGACAGTTTCATCAGCAATCAATTTATCGCCGCTGGTGGCAACCATCACAGGGTCCAACACCACCCGCTTGAGCTGATAGTGGTCAATGGCCCACGCCACGACCTCGACCACCTCGGGAGAATGCAGCATGCCAATTTTGACGGCATCCACCCCAATATCGTCCAACACAGATTGCAGCTGTGCTTTCAAAAACGCAGCAGGAACCGATTGAATAGCTTGCACACCCAGGGTGTTTTGCGCTGTCAAGGCGGTGATGGCGGTCATACCGTAACAGCCAAGCGCAGCAAAAGTTTTCAAATCGGCTTGTATGCCTGCGCCGCCGCCAGAATCAGATCCAGCGATGGTCAAGACACGGGGGTAATGGGCATGAGCAGCAGTGTTCATGTCTTGGATTATCGTCAGGTCAAGGTGGCCAGTCTTTCAACGGCAGGGCATTGATGGCTTCTCAGCATTGTGTCGTTTTGGGGGCTGGCTTGATGGGTCGCTTGATGGCTTGGGCATTGAGTGAGCAAGGCCATGAAGTGCAGGTTCATGAAGCACAGGCAGTCTCCGTCCAAGGATCCGCTGCTTGGGTTGCGGCCGCGATGCTGGCGCCTTTGGCAGAGTCAGCCATCACCGAACTGAATGTGGTCAAGATGGGTGCCTATGGCCTCACGCGGTGGCCAAGCTTATTGGCACGACTTCAACAGAAAGTGTATTTCCAACAGCTTGGAACCTTGGTGGTGTGGCACAGGCAGGACTTGCCTGAAGCCAACAGGTTTGCCAGCAAGCTCGGCGAGACTCGCCAACAGTTGCCTGAGCTTGAAGCGCCGGTTTCCTTGGACCGACAGGCGTTGCAAGCGCTAGAGCCGTCTCTGGCCGAGTCATTTCAGCAAGGACTGTTTTTGCCTGGTGAAGCCCAATTGGACAACCGTCAATTGCTGGATGCCTTGATGCATCAACTCAACAACCCTTTGGTTACCCTTCACTATTCAAGCCAAGTTTCACCAGCGCAATTCACGCAAGCCGATTGGGTCATCGACTGCCGAGGCATAGGAGCACGAACAGACTGGAACCAATTGCGCGGCGTGAGAGGCGAGGTTGTGCGGGTACACGCACCTGAAGTTGAGTTAAGCCGCCCCTTGAGGCTTATCCATCCGCGCTACCCCCTATACATTGCGCCCAAACAAGATAGCGTTTTCGTCATTGGGGCTACTGAAATTGAAAGTGATGACACGTCCCCCGCAAGCGTTCGCTCAAGCCTCGAACTCTTGAGCGCCGCCTACAGCGTACACAAAGGGTTTGCTGAAGCCCGTATTTTAGAAATCAGCGCCCAAGTTCGACCTACACTGGCTGACAACCTCCCAGCGATTCGCTTGCAGGGTCAACGCCATATACATATCAATGGTCTTTACCGCCACGGGTTTTTGATCGCGCCTGCCCTGCTTGATGCGGCCTTGGGACTGATGGCAGGAAACCACGAGCTCGCTCAATCTTTAGGTATTCGCGTCATGGAGGAAAAGCAGCCATGATGGTTTGGATCAATCAAAAAAGCTGTGACTTACAACAGGGTTCCACACTGAAAGAGGCGATTGCACTTGCCCACATCAGCCCACCTTTTGCGGCAGCGGTGAACGCTCAATTTGTACCAAAAACGCTGTACGACCAAACATTTCTAAACGACAACGACAAAATTGAACTCATTGTTCCCATCACTGGAGGCTAAGTCATGCTGACATCAACTGATGAGTGGTTGCTTTACGGGGAAACATTCAAAAGCAGATTGCTTTTGGGAACTTCGCGCTACCCCTCGCCTGATATTTTGGCCAAGGCCGTGCAATTGGCGCAGCCTGCCATGCTGACAGCCTCTTTGCGACGTGAGAGTGCCCACGCCCAAGACTCGCCGGTATTTTGGAAACTGCTTCAAAACATGAAAATACCTGTGCTGCCCAACACCGCCGGTTGCCACTCTGTCGATGAGGTTTACACCACTGCACAAATGGCTCGCGAAGTGTTTGAGACAGACTGGATCAAGCTGGAGTTGATAGGTGACGACTACACCTTGCAACCTGACACCTTGAATCTGCCATCAGCTGCGGACAAGCTGATCAAACAAGGCTTCAAGGTATTGCCTTACTGCACAGAAGATTTGGTGCTTTGCCAGCGATTGGTGGATGTGGGTTGTCAGGCTGTGATGCCATGGGCCGCGCCCATTGGAACGGGCAAAGGTCCTTTGAATGCCTATGCCATGCGAACGCTGCGCGAACGATTGGATGTACCCCTGATTGTCGATGCGGGTTTGGGTTTGCCTTCACACGCCTGTACCGTGATGGAATGGGGCTATGACGCGGTCTTGCTCAACACCGCTGTCGCTCTAGCAAATGATCCTGTCCATATGGCCGAGGCTTTTGCCAATGCAGTCAAAGCCGGAAGATCCGCATTTTTGTCGGGCGCGATGCAAGCGCACGAATCGGCACAACCCAGCACACCCACTTTGGGCACTCCTTTTTGGCACCACGCATGAACAACATCATCCACCACGCAAAATTGATCGCGTCCCTGCATCCGCAATTGCAAATTGATCACCCACAACCCTTTGAGTCGTTTCTGACGGAACTCGAAACAGGCCACACTCCTGAATACCAGTCTGCTTGGCTGGGAAGTCGCAGTCTGGGCTTCATCGCCAAAGATGCAGCTTGCATCGCCCATGCTTGGCAAGCACAAAGCCTTCGTTTGCAATCGTTTGATGCGTCTTTATGGCCTTGCCATGCACAAGACTTTGGCATGGCATTGGCAGTGGACACACCCAGCTTTGCGCCTTGCCCCGACAAATTAGGCCTCTATGCCGTTGTCCCAGATGCCCAATGGGTTCAGAAAGTGGTGCAACTCGGCGTTCCAACGGTGCAGCTGCGCTTCAAATCCGATGACCCCCGCGCCATCAGCCAACAAATCGCCCAATCCGTCAAAGCAGTGGCAGGCACCCCAAGTTTGCTGTTCATCAACGACCACTGGCAACAGGCGATGGACGCGGGTGCTTATGGCGTTCATCTGGGACAAGAAGACATGCAAGAAGCCCCTCTTCAAACCCTGCGCTCGTCTGGCTTGCGCTTAGGTTTAAGCTCCCATGGTTACAGCGAAATGTTGGCAGCTTACGCTTGGCGACCAAGCTACATGGCCTTGGGTGCGGTGTTTCCCACCACGCTTAAGAAAATGCAAACCTCACCACAAGGCTTGGGGCGATTGACGCAGTACGTTCAACTGATGCAACACACGCCCTTGGTGGCGATTGGCGGTATCGATTTGCATTCACTGCCAGCGGTCATGCAAAGTGGGGTTGGCTCGGCGGCTGTTGTCAGAGCCATCACGGGTGCAGAAGATAGCGCTCAAGCCGTTCGTGCTTTAATGAATTGCATGGCTTAAACATGCTGGCATAGAAGCCACTCCCCCTATTGATGTTTTCATCTCACTATTCCTCGCTATTTAGCCATAAGGCGTTCATGCGTTTTTGGCTGGCCCGTTTGATGGGTATTTCCGCCAATCAAATGCTCATGCTGGGTATTGCTTGGCATATGTACGACATCACTGGCAGCGCTTGGGACTTAGGCTTGGTGGGCTTGTTTCAATTCATCCCCGCCTTGCTGATGGCCTTGCCAGCGGGACAACTGATCGACCGCCTTCACCGAGGGCGCATCTTTGCCAGCTGCATGTTGTTACAAGGCATGGTCGCCATTGTGCTTTTATGGGCCACAGTCAATCACATTGAAAGTCGTGAATTGATTTTTACGATTGCCTTGGTGCTGGGCATCAACCGATCTTTTCAAATGCCCTCTCAACAGGCCATCACTCCCCTGCTTGTGCCCAAAGAATTGCTTCAACGCGCCACTGCGCTGAGCTCTACGGGCGTAGAAATCGCCATCATCGGCGGTCCTGCGGTGGGCGGCGCCATCTACACCCAAGGGGCGGCAAGCGTCTATATTTGCTGTGCGGTTTTGTTTGTCTGCGCATTTGTTTTGACCTTGTCAGTGCGATACAAACATCTTCCTTCACACTTGGCCGCATCGTGGCATTCACTTTTTGCGGGCTTGCGCTTTGTCATGCAGCGAAAGGTCTTGCTGGGTGCCATTTCTCTGGATTTATTTGCAGTCCTGTTAGGCGGAGCAACCGCTTTACTGCCAATTTTTGCCAAAGACATACTTCATGGCGGTCCCCAAGAGCTGGGGTATTTACGTGCAGCACCGGCTATGGGCGCTTTGCTGATGTCCTTGATCATCACCCGCTGGCCCATAGAAAAAGCCATAGGCTACAAATTGCTGGCAGCTGTTGCAGTTTTTGGTTTGGCCAATATTGGTTTTGGGCTGTCGACGCATTTAGGTTTATCGATGGCGTTTTTGGCCATTGCAGGAGCCGCAGACAACATCAGCGTGGTGACACGTTTGACCTTAATGCAAATAGAGACGCCTGACGAGATGCGCGGACGTGTGGCAGCTGTCAATGGCGTGTTTATTGGCGCATCCAATGAATTGGGTGAGTTTGAATCAGGTGCGACCGCCGCGCTGCTGGGCCCTGTCGGGTCAGTGGTACTGGGCGGCGTGGGGACCATGGTGGTGGCATTGGCTTGGCTAAAGTTGTTTCCAGCTTTAGCCAAACGCGACACCATGGAGTCCACCTAGAGCAGCGCAATACCCCATCAATCAAACAAATCAGGCTGATCCTTGGAAATACGAGCCAACAAAGGTTGAAACTGAAACCAACCCGCATAAGAGGAGCCTACGATGGGAGAAGCTTGTTCTGCCGCAGCCTTGCTGACCATCTTCAGGGGTTTGCCGTGGGAGGCAGCTTCTGCCATCAACTGAACTTGGCAGCAACGCTCCATGGCGATGTACCACCAAGCAGCTGCTTCGACAGAGTCTCCCACCGTCAAGAGGCCATGATTTTGTAAAATCACGCCCTTGTTTTGGCCCAGGGCTTTGGCAATGCGAACCCCCTCTTCAAGCTCAAGGACAACGCCGTCAAAATCGTCATAGACCACATGGTCGTTGTAAAAAGCACAGGAGTCGAGAGAAATAATATCCAAAGGTTTGCCAAGCGTTGACCAAGCGCGGCCGTGCGGCGCATGGGTATGCGCTGCAGCCACCACATCGGGGCGGGCATGGTGAATCCGCGAGTGAATAGCAAAGGCCGCCTCATTCACAGGCAACACCCCTTCCACCACATTACCGCGGTGGTCTACACGGATCAAATTAGAAACTTTGATTTGACTGAAATGCACCCCAAAAGGGTTGACCCAAAAAGTGTCTGTGAACTCTGGGTCACGTGCGGTGATGTGTCCTGCAACCCCTTCATCAAAACCAAAACGTGAGAACAAGCGAAAAGCTGCTGCCAGCATTTGTTTGCGGTGAACACGCTCGTCTTGCACATTGCTGAACTTAGGGGGCTGGGGTAAAGGTGGCGACATACCATCACCGAGATTTTGGTGACGGTCATGCATCATGGAAACTTCTGCGGGTGCATTCATGGTATTTTTTCTCCTAGGGTGCGGGTCGTTTCATTTGACAAGATGTGGGTTGTGAACTGATGTAGGCGTCCCAAACCGCCTCGGTGCGAAAACCATAGCCCGTATTTTCAGAGTCGTGTTTGACACCTTTGCTGCCTTGCTTAGCCCAAATACCCAAATACAAAGGCGCTTCGAGTTGATGGTCAGTTTTGCGCATTTTGACTTCACCTAATGGACTTTTATAAGACAGACCTTCCAACGTGAATGCCACTTTTTTAGGGTCTGTGGACTTGGCCAGTTTGATGGCTTGGAAAAGCATATTCATGGTGTTCCAATGCGCAGCAAAAATAAAATCTTCGTTGTATTTCTTTTTGTAGGCAATATGAATCTTCTCAAGTTCTGGGGTGTTGGCATTGCTGATCCAGTTCCAAATAACGCCCACTTTGTTTTCTCCCCAAGAACCCAGTTGTGTGGGTGTTCCCGGGTTGTTGGCGTTCAGAGTGAAGTAGTTCACATTCAAACCAAAGTCTTTAGATGCTTTGAGTAAAAGCGTGAGGTCACTTCCCCAATTTGAAGTGATGACGGTGTCCGCACCAGTGGCCGCAATTTTGGCAACATAGGGGGCGAAATCTCGAATTTGCGCCATGGGAATGAACTCATTGGCAATGATTTGAATATCGGGTCGTTTGCGAGTCAGATACTCCCTGGCGGCTTTTGAGGCCTGTTGTCCATGGATGTAGTCTTGGTTCAAAAGATAGACTTTTTTAATGTCTTTTCGATTCACCAAATAAGTGGTCAAGGCTTCCAGTTGCATCTCACTTGAAGGATAAAAACGGAAATGCCAGAAACTGCAACGGTCATTGGTCAATAGGGGGTCCATGGCTGAATAGTTCAAATACACCATCGCACGCTCAGGTTCACGCTCGGCCAATTTATTCAGGGCATCCACCAAGGTCAAAGCCACGCCCGAGCCACCACCTTGGGTAATGAAACGTATGCCTTTGTCAGAAGCGGCCTTGAGCATATTGATGCTCTCTTGGGTTGACCCCTTGTTATCAAATTCAACCACCTCAAATTTAGGATCGGCAGGGTCAGACTTGGCATTCAATTGCAAGACCACCTCTTTGAGTTGCCTCAAGGATCCTTGACCTGTCAAAGCGAAGGGTCCCGACAACACATCGATGAAACCAATCTTGACAGATTCACCTGCTTGCGCGAAGCCACAGCAGAAAATGAACATTGCCACCAAATAACATCGAACCCGTGTTAAGAAATGCATATTGCCGCCTTTGAAAAATAGTGAGCCAATTATTCGGAAAAGATGCTGCCATATTGAATACGCAGTTCAGCCTTTTGCACTTTACCTGTTCCACCTACTGGCAAACTGGCGACGAAGACGATGTCATCTGGTACCCACCACTTGGCCACTCGCTCGGCCAGAAAGTCTAGGATTTCTTGCTTGTTTGAAAAATCCTCTTGCTTACGTACGATCAACAGCAAAGGTCGCTCATCCCACTTGGGATGCTTGACGCCAATAACTGCCGCCATCGCCACCTGCGGATGCGCTGCAGCAGCGTTTTCAAGCTCAATCGAACTGATCCATTCACCGCCAGACTTGATCACATCCTTTGTGCGGTCACGTATTTGCATCACCCCATCGGCGCTGATGGTAGCAATGTCGCCCGTAGGAAACCAACCATTCACCAGAGCTGTGGTTTCGGCCTTGTGGTAATTGTCAACAATCCATTGGCCACGCACCATCAGCTCGCCCTGCGATTCACCATCACGTGGCAGGGTATTGCCCTCTTCATCCACAATTTTGAGCTCAATACCAAACACAGACTTGCCCTGTTTGGCGACCAAATCATGTCTCAAGGTATTCGGCCAAGCCTGCTCTTGACTGTTCATATTGCTGATCGTGGCGACTGCAGTAGTCTCGGTCATGCCCCAGCCGTGTCGCACATCCACCTGATAAACGTCACTGAACTTGGCAATCAATGCTTTGGGCATGGCGGAACCGCCCACGCCTGTTCTGCGCATGGTGGTGAAGCGCAGATTGTTTTGCTCCAAGTGCTGAATAAGACCCATCCAAATCGTTGGCACACCCGCGCTCAAGGTGACTTTTTCTGACTCCATCAATTCATACAAACTGGGGCCGTCCAACTTTGGTCCAGGCAAAACCAATTTAGCACCGGCAATCAAACACGCATAGGGAAGGCACCATGCATTGATATGAAACATGGGCACAACAGGCAAGACCGTTTCTTGGGAAGAAATATTCAAAATATTGGGCAAACAAGCGGATAAGGCGCTCAGCACTATGGCTCTGTTCGAGTACAAGACCCCTTTCGGGTTTCCAGTCGTGCCAGAGGTATAGCAAAGCGCAGCGCCTGTGTTTTCGTCTAAGTCTGGCCAAGTCAATTCACTGCTGTGTGGCGCAATCAGCTCTTCATAACTTTGAACGTCAAGCCCTTCAATATCAGGGGTATGGGCTTTATCGCTCATGCAAACCCAATGCTTCACATGGGGACAAAGCTTGGCAATCACCTTGACCAAAGGGGCAAAGGTGCTGTCAAAAAGAATGGCTTCATCTTCCGCATGGTTGATGATGTAAGACAGTTGATCAGGGTGCAAACGAGGGTTACAGGTATGCATGACCATACCCAGTCCAGACACAGCGTAATAAGACTCAAGGTGTCTGTAATTGTTCCAAGCTATGGAGCCAATCACGCTTTTGGGTTTCAAGCCAAGAGACCGCAATGCATTGGCCAGCTGCTTTGAGCGTTGCGCCAACTGCCTGAAGGAATAGGTATGCAAAGGTCCATGCGTCTCACGACTGACCACTTGCTGAGCGCCAAATTGGTCCGCGCCGTGTTCTAGGATGGCAGAGACCAGCAGGGGCCGGCTCATCATTTGCCCTATCAATTGCATATCAATCCTCTTACTTTAAAAACCAACCGAGCATCCTCGCACCAAATGCCCTTCCCCCAGATCAAGGCATTCCCGATATATATACAGTTTCGCCAATAAATACAATAGTATTCAAAGTGAGGAATTGAATAGATTTTGAATCAGTATTTTCAATTAATTCGTTTAATGAATCGATTAATTCTGTTTTTAGGATAGTATTCTGCTTGTTGAATCATTTGTTGAAGAACAAAATTGTTCATTAGATGTTCAAACCACATTCACCCAACAGGAGTTATCGTTATGAATACATCCATTGTCAAACTGATCGCCATATCTTCCTTCTCTTTGCTTGCATCCGTTTCACATGCAGCATGGGATATCAGCATCTCTCAAGACAACAGCCAGTTGCTTGCCGCTTCCAGTTCCTTCGCTTCTGATGGCGACCTTCGCTTCGCCTCACAAATGATCAGCACCAATGAACCAGATGCCAACGGGTTTGTGTATGTAGAAAACATTGCCCAATACAACTGCCAAAAAAATGCTTACCAACTGGTCAAGTCCGTTGGTTTTAAGACCTGGGACGATAAAGGCGTTAGCATCGACCAAGCCATGGGCAAGTGGAATGTTGTCAAAGCAGGTTCACCTGAACAACTCATGCTCAACAAGCTTTGCAATCAGTCAATGGCTGATGCTTCTAGCTTCATTAGCAAGTAATTTACCCAATAAAAAAACCTCTCCAGCGTGTGCTGGAGAGGTTTTTTTTCGCCTATGGTTTTGTTAGCTGAGTGAAAGTTCCTCAACATTCACCGTATTGGGTGTGCGAATCAAATAATCAAATGCACTGAGCGCCGCTTTTGCGCCCTCACCTGCGGCAATGACAATTTGCTTGTAGGGCACGGTGGTCACATCGCCCGCTGCGAAAACGCCCGCCAAGTTGGTGTGGCATTTGGCGTCTACGACAATTTCGCCGAACTTGCTCAACTCAAGCGTGCCTTTCAAGAACTCGGTGTTGGGCACCAAGCCAATTTGCACAAACACGCCTTCGAGTGCCACGGTGTGTTCTTCGCTTGTGGCGCGGTCTTTGTACCGCAGACCATTCACTTTTTGGCCATCGCCCAAAATTTCAGTGGTTTGCGCATTCACCTGGATGCTCACGTTGGGCAAGCTTTTGAGCTTGCTCACCAACACCGCGTCGGCCTTTAAGGCGTCGGCAAACTCGACCAAGGTGACATGGGCCACCACACCCGCCAAATCGATGGCGGCCTCCACGCCGGAGTTGCCTCCACCGATCACGGCGACACGTTTGCCTTTGAACAAAGGGCCATCGCAATGCGGGCAATAAGCCACGCCTTTGTTTTTGTATTGCTCTTCGCCAGGCACGTTCACATTGCGCCAACGCGCACCTGTGGACACGATGACGCTGCGTGAGCTGAGTACCCCGCCATTGGCCATATGCACCTGAACCAAGCCACCCACCTCTTTGGCAGGCACAATTTTTTCAGCCCGCTGCAAATTCATGATGTCCACTTCATACTGACGTACCTGCGCTTCCAAAGACGCTGCAAACTTAGGACCATCGGTTTCAAGCACCGAGATATAGTTCTCAATCGCCATGGTGTCATTGGTTTGGCCACCAAAACGCTCGGCGGCTACGCCCACGCGTATGCCTTTGCGAGCGGCGTACACAGCCGCTGCCGCACCGGCAGGACCGCCACCCACGATCAAGACATCGAAGGGCTCTTTTTCGCTCAGCTTGATCGCTTCACGCTCAGCGGCGTTGGTGTCGAGTTTGCCTAAGATTTCTTCCAAACTCATGCGGCCCGAACCAAACACTTGGTCGTTCAAATACACCATGGGCACCGCCATGACTTGACGTGCCTCGACCTCGGCTTGGTTCAAACCGCCGTCGATCACGGTGGTTTGGATTCGCGGGTTGTAGATCGCCATCAATGTGGCTGCCTGCACCACATCCGGACAGTTGTGGCAAGACAAGGACATATAGACCTCTAAGCGCATGTCCCGATCCAAGGCCTTGATTTGCGCTATCAACTCTGGCTCCACTTTGGGCGGGTGACCCCCTGTCCAAAGCAAAGCCAATACGAGTGAGGTGAACTCATGCCCCAAGGGAATGGCCGCAAAACGCACACCGCGTGTTTCGTTTTCCTTGACCACCACAAATGAAGGCACCCGCTGGTCAGCTCCGTTGACCTCAAAACTCACTTTGTCCGACAGCTCTGCAATGTCGTTCAAAAGCTGGCGCATTTCTGCGCTTTTATCGCTGCCGTCCAGGCTTGCCACCAAGCGAATGGGTTGGCGCAAGTTTTGCAAATAAGCTTGCAACTGGGCTTTCATTTGTGTATCGAGCATGGGGTTTCCTTAGATGCTTAGATCTTGCCGACGAGGTCGAGCGATGGTGTCAATGTCTTGGCGCCTTCGTTCCACTTGGCGGGGCACACTTGACCAGGGTTGGCCGCGGTGTACTGAGCCGCTTTGAGCTTGCGCAGGGTTTCCTTGACATCGCGGGCGATTTCATTCGAATGCACTTCAGCCGTTTTGATCATGCCCTCAGGGTTGATGACGAAGGTGCCGCGCAAAGCCAAACCTTCTTCTTCAATGTGCACGCCAAAAGCACGTGTCAATTGGTGTGTGGGGTCGCCAATCAAAGGGAACTTGGCCTTGCCCACAGCGGGCGATGTCTCATGCCACACCTTGTGGGCAAAGTGGGTGTCGGTGGTGACGATGTAGATCTCGGCCCCTGCTTTTTGAAATTCGGCGTAGTTATCTGCGGCGTCTTCCACTTCGGTGGGGCAGTTGAAGGTAAAAGCGGCAGGCATGAAAATCAGCACCGACCACTCGCCTTTGAGCGACTCATTGGAGACTTGAACGAATTTGCCATTGTGGAAAGCTTGGGCCTTGAAGGGCTGAACTTGGGTGTTGATGATGGACATGGATGATTCCCTTTATTGGTTGATAAAAACTATCTAATGAGCGAAACTCATTGAAGGGAATCATAATGGGGTTTCGGGTTTACCCTGATTGTTTGTGTCAATGCTCAGCATTGACTAAGGCTAACGCGACTCTAAGCGCAACGCGAATTTCAAGTCTTACTAAATTAAACCAGTGCTTTGATACGAAAAATACACCAGCACGATAAAACCCACTACAAAGAAAATCAAGTAGTAAGGTTTGATTGAAACTCTATTTCTTTCTTGGAGTGCTGTGAATTCAGCAATAAAAGTAGAAGCATCAGACTCTAAAGACACTCGCTTTTGTTCCATATGCACCACGTCCACCCCAAAAGATCGGATTAATTTTCGACCTATCGTGAATTTAATTTCAGGGGTATAAAAAGCTGATTCCCCTCCCTCTTCCAGTTGCTTGATTTGCATCTTTGAAAGGGAATGGTTGCTTGCCAGCGTTGAGATATCGATCCCAGCAACCATGCGCAATGACTTCAACTGCTCGCTATGCTCAGGCAACCAAAAAAATTTACTCATGGTTACTTCGCAAGATAAGCCATAGCTAGGTTGAAGAATGCGCTAAAAGCGAGGCATAACGATTGGGAGCGACTGAAGACAAGTTTCTTCCTGTCAATTCCTCTTTCCTCTTTCGAATCCAAGTCATGGGTGTCATGAATTTATGTTTTGAAAACTCTGCTTGCAATGTCAAATGGTCCAAACCGCTCACACTCATGAGATCAACCCAGTTGATCTGCTGATCAATGTGCCCATCAATCCAAGAACACAAATCGTCTATAGAT
>CAMATW010000048.1 GCA_945861305.1 Bordetella parapertussis
TCGAGTCCGGCGTCCCGTTTATCCCTTGGATGAAATTTAAACAGTACATCTGGTCGAATCAATACAAATCGATGAAGTTCTACAAGGAAAGGAACATCTCACGGTTTTCAATTCCTAGGCTGCTGACTTTATCAAGTTTGGTGTCGGCGGATGGAGTCGAACTTTTAAGAAATTTAGTTCAAGCGCCAAGCCAACCGTCTAACTTTTCGCGTGCAAAGTGACGCGGATGAGTGCAAACTCTACTAAAACGCTGGAAAAATTGTAATTTACAATTTTTGGTCAATTACACGAAATATTACATGTTTGTATTTTTCGCTTTTAACCCATTGATTTATAATGATTTTTTCCGAGCCTTAATTTCTATACAGCAGCCTAAGCTCAAAGCAATTGCTGCTGCTTTATAGCCTTGCTCGAGCATGGTTTGGATCAAAGCTCTTTCCTCAAGCTGCAGATGTTGGTAAGTTTTTGGCATGAACAGTTTCCTTTTGAAAATTGTTGCACTTGGACTTTGAGCGCGGCCTGCACAACCCCTGCCAAATCGCGAGCCCCCGCAGTTATCGATAACCCGAAAAAATAGCCCAATGACTCAATAAAATTTGTATCGTCAAGCAGCAAATACCGACAAGGGCTCAAACTTGCCATTTAGCAAGCTTTGGCTGTTGGCCCCCATCCATTGTTCCATGACCGTGGCATACACACAGCGAAAGTCGACGGTGTGAAGCACATTGCCTTCACGGTTCAGCTTCGTCAAACTGGGCGCTTGGCCATAGTGACCGCCTTTGAGCACTTGCCCCACCAAGTACACATGGTTGGCTGTGCCGTGGTCGGTACCCAAGCTGGTGTTCTCGGCTGCTCTGCGTCCGAACTCGGAATACACCATCACCGTCACGTCTTTATCGCGGCCAATACGTTTCATGTCTTGCATGAAACCACTCACACCATCAGACACATAGGTAAGCAAACGTTGGTGCAATTCGGCTTGGTGGACGTGGGTGTCAAAAGCATTGTGTCGGTAAGCGGTTTGGTAGATGCGGGTTGGTAATTTGGCATTGATCAATGCGGCTACTTTGGGTAAATCCATGGGCAAGATGCCGTAGTCGACAGGTGTTTTGTAGTTTTGCCACGCCGCACGCACTTGCTCTGAGGCTTGTCTGGCACTTTGCGCCACGTCTTCCAAAAACTTTTGCGACGCATTGCGGCTGGCCACGCCGTTGCTTAGGTCTTTGTCAATCAGGGGTCGGCTTTGGTAAAGCCCTTTGCGGCCAAAGCGCTCGGGGTCGTCAAACACCACCGGCACATGGCGTGCTGCTCTCACGGCCAGTGATTGACGTTCGTCAATATTCACCAAAAAATTGGGCGTCAGTTGTGGATCTATGGCATCTGCCAAACGGCCCAACCAACCGTAGCTCTCGCCCCCATTGGGTAAACCCGTGTGCCAATAGGCTGCAGAAGTGAAATGAGAATAAGACGGGTTGTCATAGCCGCAACCATGCACCACCGCCATCTGCCCGTCTTTGAATAAACGCTCAAAGCCCGCCATGCCGGGGTTAAAGCCGTACTGGTCGTCAATCTTGCGCAGTTTGTTGGCGCGGATCCCTATCTTGGGGCGCAAGCGGTAATAGGCGTCGTCGGCATACGGCACCAAGGTGTTGAAGCCATCGTTGGCGCCAGTGAGTTCCACCACCACCAATATGCGTTGGTTGTCAGTAGCGAATGCGTTGTTACCCAAGGGCAGGGCAGCGCCAAGCCCTAAGCCTGCCAAACCTTGCAAAAACTGTCTTCGGGGAAAAGTGTCGTGGTGCATGTTTATCCCAATTGGTAGGCTGGCAAAGACAAAATCACATGCAAGGTGTTGCGTAAAGCGTCTTCCATGTAACTGTCGGCGGCGGCAAGGTTTGAGGTGCCCAAGTCTTGACTTAGCATGGCAGCAATTTGTGCTTGCACACTCGCGTCTACTTTCACCGACACAAAACGCTTGACCAAATACGCCACAGCTTCATTTGTGGTTTTGCATTTGGCTTGGCGCAGCATGGCTGACAGACTCAGCTTGGCAGGGCTTCGGTCTATGGGCTTGACGTTCTCTATGGCTTTGCGCCATGCGTTGTAACTGGCCAAGCGCGTATTGAAATCTTCATCGCGGTCGCCTTGGTTCGACATAGACATTTCGCCCATGTTTTTACCCACGGGCTTGGTGGCGGTGGTGATGTCTTGTCCTTGTGCCAATTGGTCTGCCACTGAAGTGATTTGGTACAGACCATTGGGCACTCTGTCGGGTGCTACAAAGTCGATGGGCGGGTAAACAGTGTCATAAATCACATTGCCCCGCGCCAACAACAGCCCAGGGGTGATCCAACTGCGCCCATGCGCCCAGCCCGCCACATTGGGAGGGTAGAACAACTTTTGCCCCAGCATCTCCGACTGCTGGTTGAAGTCGGGCAGACCCGGCACGGTTTTGAGACCCATTTTTTTATAGGTGGAGATCAATAACTCTACTGGCGGTTTGATGCGTGTGGCCACCGTTGCATCGCTGTAAAAGTCTTTGGACAACAAAACTTTTTCCATGAAGACCGCGATGTCGTAGTCTGAGTCGCGAAGCAACTTGCCCAGTTGCTGCTGGTAAAGGGGCGATAAATCCTCTCGTACAAAGTAGCGGTAGAGCTTGCCTGCTAAAAACTCAGCCGTAACGGGCTGGGCCAACAAAATATCAATGACCTGCTCGCCGTTGTACCGCCCGGTTTTCTTCAGAACTGTTTTCAAACCATCGTCGTGCTGCGCTGGGTTGATGACAAATTGCAAATCTTGGTAGTTCCAACCGGTGAATGCCCGCGCAGCTTCTTGAATGTCTTGTTCGGTGTAGTTGCCCACACCCATGGTAAAAAGTTCCATGATTTCACGGGCAAAGTTTTCGTTGGGTGCGCCCTTGAGGTTGGCGGCTGCATCGAGGAAGGCCAGCATGGCAGGGTCTTTCGCCACAGCCACCATCAGGTGGCGAAATTTGCCATTGGCGTGTTTGCGCAATACATTATTTTGCACATGCAGCTTGCGATAGTCACGCACCTTTTCTTCGGTGGTGGCAAAGTGGCCATGCCAAAACAAAGTCATTTTTTCTTGAAAAGGACGCGGTGAGGTGAGCATGCGGTTGGCCCACCAGTAGCTCAAGCGGTGGGTTTCCAAGCGCGAGGCCCTGAGCCAATACAAATAACGGTCGGCCACTTGTTGCACTTGCCTGTTGCCTGCAGGCTTAACTTTCACGCCCAAGGCTTGACCTGTGGCTTTGGCCAAATCGGTGGCTGCAGGGCGTGACGCGGCAAAAGGCTCTAAACCTGCATCATGTGAACCCGAGTCTTCAAAGGGTTTGAACTTATCGGGTGTTTTTTGATAGCGCACCAGCCTTCTCACAGCTTGCGCGGGTGTCAATTTGGCGAGTTGTTCAATTTCTTGCGGTGTTGCACCAAAGCCGGCACGCTCAAGCAAATGTTGGGCGCGCTCAAAGTTCCACTCGCGTTTTGGCAAGGGCTGCTGATCGTCGAGCCAAGGGTCTGCAGCTTGGGCAGTGACTGCCAAGCCACTCAGTAACATGCAGCTGCATAAGAGCTTTGCAAAGGGCAAGCGGTGTAATGTCGTCATGCTGAAAATCATAACCCTATGACTTTGTATGACCCTCATGAAAATCGCTAGCCGAACACTTAGCAATTCGACAGAAAGCGGATGGCTTCTAACTTTTGAATTAACTGGTTCAAGCCCCAAGCCTAGCGTCTAACTTTTCGCGTGCAAAATGAAGCGGCCAAGTGCAAAAGATAGCAAAGTTTTTCAGGTCAAGGTGAGCTGGATTTCCACAGCTACCGCCAAACGTGGCACGATGGGGTATTGGAGATACGTTAATCAAAGGAAGATCTCACCCATGAACGAATCAACCATTTGGTGGCTTATTGCAGGTTCACTTGTAGGCATAGAACTGATGACGGGCACCTTTTACTTGCTCATGCTCGCTATCGGCGCGTCAGCGGGTGCCATCGCAGCGCACGCTCAATTAAGTTTTACATCACAACTGATTGCTGGATCGGCGATCGGTGGACTGGCAGTTATTTTGTGGCGCATCTATTCATTGCAAAAACTAGAGTCGCACCCTGAGCAAGTTTCTGCCCAACACTTGGATGTCGGTGAAACAGTAGAAGTGCATGAATGGCTCAGCAACGGCACTGCACAAGTCAAGCACAGAGGCGCAAACTGGACTGCCATTTGTGCAGAAGGAATTTCTCAAGATCTAGGCGTTTATCAAATCCAAGATATTCAAGGCAACACTTTGGTGCTGCATAAAGTTTAAGTCAACATTCGCTTCATAGAAAGAAAATCATGGAAATTGCAATCATCCTCTTGGCCATTGCGGTCTTGTTCATCATCAAAACTGTCAAGGTCGTACCCCAACAAAACGCATGGGTGGTTGAGCGCTTGGGCAAGTACCATGCTAGCCTTACACCCGGTCTTAATTTTGTGGTGCCTTTCATTGACAAAGTCATTGAGAAGCACAGTCTCAAAGAAATTCCCCTGGATGTGCCCAGTCAAATCTGCATCACCCGAGATAACACGCAACTGCAGGTCGATGGTATTTTGTATTTCCAGGTCACCGATCCAAAGCTTGCCAGCTACGGCTCTTCTAACTACATAGTTGCTGTAACCCAATTGGCGCAAACCAGTTTGCGTAGCGTCATTGGAAAGCTAGAGCTCGATAAAACTTTCGAAGAACGAGACATCATTAACGCTCAGGTGGTCGCTGCCATTGATGAGGCGGCCCTTAACTGGGGCGTCAAAGTGCTTCGCTACGAAATCAAAGATCTAACCCCTCCCAAAGAAATTTTGCACGCCATGCAATCGCAAATTACAGCGGAGCGGGAAAAGCGCGCTCTTATTGCAGCCTCAGAGGGGCGCCGTCAAGAACAAATCAACATTGCCACGGGCGAACGCGAGGCCTTCATAGCTCGCTCTGAAGGTGAAAAACAAGCCGTCATTAACAAAGCCGAAGGTGATGCAGCTTCCATCTTGGCAGTTGCCGAAGCCACAGCACAAGCCATTGAACGCATTGCCTCTGCCATTCAAAAACCGGGCGGCGAACAAGCGGTGCAACTTAAAGTAGCCGAGCAAGCTGTCATTGCCTACAGCAAAGTAGCACAAGACGCCAAAACTACACTTATTGTGCCCGGCAACATGACAGAGGTTTCTTCCCTCATTGCATCAGCCATGCAAATGGTGACCACAGGAAAAAATGCAGGCCACTGAAATCATGCCATTCATCTTCAGTCACCATAAAACTCCTTCTTAAGCAGGGACAGGCCAAGGAGCGAACCTGTTGACCTTGAAATTCAGCCTTGAGTATGCGATGGTAAGCCCAGTCTTCACCCTAAACAACGCTCTCCATAGCTGATGGTGAATCGCCCCGGGTGGGCTGTGTGTGCCACCGACCTTGCGGGAATGGGTCTAGGAGGCCGAGGCGTAAGAGCGATTAACTTTGAGAGATGATCTCTTACAACAAAAAGCACATGGACTTATTTATTTAAGCCTAGACTGTTGATTCCTGTTTCAGCCACTTGTGTGTCTTGCTGCGCAGTTGCGCCGCTGATGCCAACTGCACCAATGACCTGACCGTTGTGAATGATCGGCACACCGCCTTCAAGCAAAGAGGCGTTAGCAATGGTGGCCAGCGTAGGTCTGCTCTTGGCCATATCTTCAAATAGCTTGGTAGGACGACGAAAAGCTGCTGCGGTTTTGGCCTTGGCAATCGCTACATCAACACTGCCGTATTGGGCTGTTTCCATCCTGCTCAACGTTATCAGGTGACCTCCGTCATCCACAATGGCAATGACAAGGTTGAGGTTGTTGGCGCGGGCTTCAGCCAAAGAAGCAGCAGCAATTTTTTGAGCAGCATCCAAGGTTAAGGATTTTTTATCGACAAGCTGCGCATTAGTTGCCAATGCAAAGGTTATGGCTGCAATCGTTGTGAAAAAGCGTAATGTAAGTGCCATTCATTTTCTCCTTGACTATTTGTATCCTGCACCAGTGAGTAAGCCTAGTCAATTCACCAAACTGAGCGATTGGCAAACAACCTCTTGCGAAAAAAAACAAGCCCGACTGAATTTAATCAATCGGGCCGGACCGTCACCACGGAAGGATGACAGTCACTGGTGCCAAGCGCAAGGGAATAATGTTGCGCCTGCACGAAGCGTAAAGATACGCTTCAAACAAATGGGCACTCGCCCATGCTGGTGAACAATCCTTGAAATCAAACACCTGCATGCTGATTCTGCGCTTGATATTTGATCTTGTAAATTTATTATTTTTCTTCTACTGGTAAACCCTCCAGGCAATCATGTCCTCAATTGCACTGACCAGGTAGTAAAGGTTTTTTTGGATTCTGCGAATTACATTTTCCACAAGCAGTCCGCATTTGCTGCACACATACGGCAGACCTTTGCACATGCTGATTGACAAGTTCTGTTTAAACAGCCGTCAATGGCCACCAACCAGTGCCGTGTGTGCCGATTAGATTCTTCAACTGTTTTTTGCAGCAGATTTCAATTTTTTTCATCTAAATTGTCCTAGCCGGTATGTTTTTTCACTTTTTGAATAGATATTGAATAGATTTATTCGCAAAATAGGTAATTTATTGGATGAAATTCATATTTTGAATAAGTTAAACCTTTACAAAATATGTTCACAGGTTAATATTCGGCATCAGCAAACAAATACAGGAGTTCCACATGACAACCAAATTCGCATTCCTAGCCTGCTTATTCATTTCTACCGCGGCATCAGCAACTTCGGTTCAAACTGACAGAGCTTTGGTTCAAGAACCCTCAATTTTGCTGGCAATGAACAATACGACGTGGTCATTTGTAGCGCCTAGCAACTCACAAGGTTTGACCAATGTACGCGAATTCCACGACATGGGTGCCAGTGGCGTCCAGCAGATTGATTACGTCGTTAACTGTTCGAATCAAACCATGGCCATGTCAGGTTTCCAAATCCTCACAGGCCCTGATAGCAAGCCTGCAGGCTTTGTAGCCCCAAAGACACAGAAACTGAGCTTTTACAAGCCCGCAATCGATCATGACAAACAAATAGCAAGCAACACGTGTATCAAGCAAGTTGCCATGAACAGTTACACAAACGGCAATTGATTTTTGCCCTGCAGTTGTTAGCTTCGTGTTGATCAAGTTTTTTTGCACCTGATTTACATAATCACACTCTCCTATTCACTCCCTGCATCTTGACGGTTGCAGGGAGTTTTTTTATGCAAGGCTGGTAACAGCTTATGAAAGGATATGTATTGACGTCTGAAAGGACCAAGGCAGTCTAAGCCGATAAAACAAATCTGAAGAAAAATTCTGTCCCACGATCTTCAACTATCAAACGTGGATCGAATAGAAAATCGCTTTTATTGCGCGCCTGATTTGGAAAGTAAAGCTGGGTGGTCAACACGGGTCCATTTCTGCGCTGCACCTTGACATGCAAATGGGGTGTTCTTCCGGGGTACTCCCCAGGCATCAGCGTCTGAAGTACAAAACCACCTTTGTTGTTGGCGAACTGATGTCCGCGCAACTTGTCGATGCGTTTGTCGTAATGTCCTTTTTCATCGCATTGCCAAAAATCAAGTAACGCGCCTGTGACCGGCCGGCAAGAACTGTCCACTACCTCGCCCGATAGTTGTATCTTTCGGGCTTTTTCCTCAGAACCAATCAGCTTGCTTCGCTCAGGTGATCCGGGTGTAAAAAAGGGGCCCTCTAATTGGGCAGGTGTTTTGGTGCCACAGCCGGGTGTAAGAGGAACTTGGGCTTGAGATTTTCGACTGGTTAGGACAGCTGCTGAACCAAGCCCAAGGTAAAGCGTGTACTTTGCGAAATTTTCTAAAGCGCGTCGACGTTGTGCTGATGAGTGAAGCATTTTTTGAGCTGCCAAAAATATTAAAGATACCAAACCGTTTCTATTGTAAAAAAATTTACTTGGGTAATTTTGGTCATAGCCATCCTCGTAGATCATCACCGCCGTTCCCTCTGTGTCGACAAACGTTCAGATCGGTCAAAGTATATGGAGTTTTCTTCCTACCAACCCATTGCAGTTTGCTTAGAAAAGTCAACGCCTGAACACAGCCGCGGTGACATAGTCTCTGCGTGCATTCGTGCCAGTGGCTCGGACAAACATCACAAATTCTGCTGATGTGTTTTAATCAATTTGATTTTTGCCACAACACAACAAATCCCATTGAAATTAAATTGCAGTTTTGATGTTTTAACGACGGTTTTTTCAGAACTATTTTTGATCATTCATTTATGTATAAAAAAAGAATTTCTTCAATTGCCAGCCTAAGTATGTCCATGGTGTTGACTACTGGATGGGCTACTTTCCTGACAAATACTGCTCACGCTCAAGATGTTGCAGGATTATTGGAAACAGCTATTCACGCCCCACACCGCTCTGACGCCAACCGGGCACGTGATCAGTACCGTCACCCAAAAAAGACGCTGCTTTTTTTTGGCGTCCAACCTACCATGACTGTGGTTGAAATATCTCCCGCTAACGGTTGGTATACCGAAATCATTGCACCATTCCTGAAAAAGCAAGGCCAGTTTTATGCTGCGGTTCCTACACTTACTGACGATATGCCAGAGGCCATGAAGCGCAGAGACGCTTCCTATCGCCAAATGTTGAAAGTAGCGCCCGAACTTTATGGCAATCCAGTCATTCATACGTATGACGCAAGCGCGCCTCTGTTTGCTCCCAATTCAACGGCTGATTTGGTGGTTACTTTTCGTAATGTGCACAACTGGGCCAAAGCCGGACACACTCAGCCAATGTTCAAAGGTTTTTTTCAGGCTTTAAAACCCGGCGGTGTGCTTGGCGTGGTGGAGCACCGGGCAAAACCTGGAACTCCCCTTTCCCAACAAATTGAATCAGGTTATATGACCGAACAATTTGTCATTGAGTCGGCTACTGCTGCCGGCTTTAGGCTAGAAAGCAGTTCGGAAATCAACAGTAATCCACTTGATACGAAAGATCATCCAGGCGGTGTGTGGAATTTACTGCCTAATCTGCGAGGTGTAGCCGAAAATGACAAACCCAAGTATCGCGCCATGGGTGAATCGGATCGAATGACGCTACGATTTACAAAACCTTGATCGCTGAGCAGAGCAGCCATCTGATGAAGTAACCAATTGATTGTTAACGGTGTAACGTTTTGACGACTCGTCTTTCTTAACGGAAGGCAAAATTTTTGTAACCGACTATCTTAATTATTTGAGGATCAAGATGAAAATTTTTGCAATAGCCACTCGCAAACAAGACGCAAAATCAGAAGACTTTGAGCCGTATTTAGAAGCAGAGGTAGTTGCAGCCTTGACTCTTTACCGTGATGAATTTATTCGCGAAATATATAGCCGCACAGACGGGAAAGGAGCTGTCGTCGTTTTTGAATGCAACGATGTAGCCCATGCTCAACAACTTTTCAACGAACTACCTCTTGTCAAAGCTGGGTTACTTAGCGCAGAGTTTTTTGGTACGAAACCATACAGGGGCATTGTAAAAAATATCAAATAATTGACCAAGCAATGACTGGCGTGTTGTCGCTAATGGATATTTAACCCAATTCTGCCGAAATCATTGAATCCGCCTAGGTAACGCAATAGTGGCTTTTTTTCTGGTGGCGGCAAGCTTGCCATCTGTCAGTTTCGTTTTCGAAATATCACTACATGCTGCCACGGTAAAGTACTAACTGTTCGTTCCCAATCCAGCGCAAAGACTCCTGCTTCTTTTCGAATTTGCGCTTCACTCATCTTATGTAGCGGCTTGATAGGTACCTTAGGGTCTTCTGCTTTGTACTCTACAAAAACCATACGGCCACCTGGCTTTAAAGCTTTCATCAAACTGGTCATTACTTCGTAGGGAAAGGCCAATTCGTGATACACATCCACCATCACTGCGAGATCCACTGAGCCAGTAGGCAACTTGACGTCGTCTACGGCACTAAGCCTTGCCTCGATATGCGTTTGCCCTGTACTCTTGATACTGTTTTCCAGCATACGCACCATCTCTGGCTGAACATCAACCGCTAATATCTTCCCGCCAGGCAAAACGGCTGGTGCCATCCGCCGCGTTAAGTAACCCGTACCAGCACCAATGTCAGCCACCACCATTCCGGGTTTAAGTGCCAGCGCTTTTAGTAATAAGTCTGTTCGCTCTTCACGCTCACGTTCTTGCCGCTCAAGCCAAGGAGCGCCTTGCCAGCCCATCACGCCAGAGATCTCGCGGCCCATATAGCGTTTGCCGATACCGTCTGGACTCTCAGGAGACGTGGTGTAGCGCGAACTTGTATCAGCAGTCTGAGCAAACGTCAAAGCCGTTGATAACGATACCAGTAACAGAATCAATATTGATCGAAATGATTGGGAGGAGTTCATTGTTTTAGGGATCTTGCCAATACGGCGCAGTGACTTTTCATTAGCACAAATAAATTTTTTTATTCTAGATCAGCCGTACAAGCTTTTGAATTTTTGGATCTTAGTGGCGTGAAGTTTTTTTGATTTGTTTGGCGCCCACCGTTCCTATAGCGCAGCATTTAGAAAAACAATCTCTGTCGATAGGATTGGCATGGGGTTTCACGGAATTTTGGAGGCAGTGTTGATTTTGTATGCTGTGGCTTGGTAGTTCTAGGTTTTGTCTTAACTTTCCGACTTTGAAAATTAAATCAAAAATTTTCGGATTTCAGTTTCGGCTACTTCGAACAAACAAATTCCATAATGTCTGAATGAACTGTGTATGGAGCAATTTCAAACCAAGCAGATTTAGCCTAAAAGGATTAATGAAAAAAACAGAGCCTTCTGGCACAAAGCCCGGAAAAGTAACAGTGCCGATGATTCTGCTTCGTTCGTTTTTGCAATCATACTCTTTATGATAAAGAAGTGAATAGTCGTAGTCTTTAAAACGTAAAGTCGGATCAAAAAAAATCCAAACTTTTCGAGAATAATCTCGTTTACTGATCTGTACTGGGTCAATAAAGTACCAAGCACTCACATCTCTGCCAATGTACTTCCAATCAGAAAATGCGGAAAACGGCACAAAATAAAACAGTAATATAAATTTTTATATACACATAACTACTCGCGATCAGGGTTTGTGAATTTAACAACTTTTATTACGCATCACAAATGGTTCTTGCTGAGATTGAATCTAAGCAGGAATATTTGGACTACATCAACCCTGAGTTAGGCGTCGTTAGAGCGGCAAAATTCTGCTCACGCGAAGATTCACTTTAACTGTCGCTGTCAAAATCACCCCCAAAATCGCCACCGTAGTCACTGGCGCTGTTATCGTAGTTCTGAGCTACCTGCTGGCCCGAGTCTGCGGGAGCGTTGGAGTGGTCTAGCGCTGTACCACTCTCTGGGCTGGTGTTTTGCCCCATCATGCTCTGAATGCCTTGGTACAGCATCGAGCCTGCTACAACACCAACGGCGGTAGTGGCAATGGCGCCCAACATGCCGGAGCCCCAAGCGCTTGGCTGCGCTGCCCCAGCTGGCGGCCTAGCCGCAGCCATTGCATTTGCGGGGGTGCTTTGGGTGGCAACCGGTTCAGCCCTGCCCCACGAATTGATACCACTTAAAAAGCCTGAAGGCTTGTTGGATTGATCTATTTTGGTCTGCATCTCAGCCATTTGTTTTTGAGCAATTTGCAAGGCCATTTCTAAACCCATGGCGCGCTGCACTAAAAGGTACGCAGCGTCGGGCTGCCGCTTTGCAGACTCCGCAATCATGGCATTGGCATCGCTGTCTTTGGGTCCAGCTTGAGTGATATTGAGCTGCTCTAAAAATTGCTCGAGTTGAGCTTTTTCTTGGGGATTCATATTTTGATTTCCTAATTGATTAACTTTACTCACTATAGTTCAAATACGTTCGAAGTTACTTTTGGAAACACTGAGGTGGGCCCCAAAAGCAAGACAAACTTAATGCCCTTCTAAGCTTCAGTATTTGCGCTCTCTTGATACGTCCGTACACGATTTAGTGGCCTTAGTTGTCTTGCAGCTGTAGCTGTTTCAACGTGATCATTTCCAATGCTTTAGAGTAAGTTGCTTCCAAAACAACAGGTGGTGCAAGCCCTGCATGAAATGCTTCTAACCAACGTGTTGCACACAGACACCATTTATCACCTGGTTGCAAACCTGGAAAATTACTGCCCGGGCGGGGCGTCATTAAGTCGTTGCCACGAGACCTTGAAAAGTCAAGGAACTCTGCAGTAACCGTGGCACAAACAACGTGCGTTCCCAGGTCAAGTTCATTGGTTTGGCAGTACCCATCGCGGAAATAACCTTTGATGGGGTCATGCGAACAAGCCACAAGAGGAGTACCTAAAACATTCAATGGCATCATGTTTTAAATTGGTTGTGATCTATTTTTAAAAAACTTTCGCTACTTCGCGTGTGTTCGAAATAGCCTCCCATGCGCTTGACGTAAGCCAACAAGTCAACAAAAAATGGATGGCTGCAAAGCGTAGACGAATCGCCCACCAGCAGCAACTTGCGCCGTGCGCGGGTCATGCCCACGTTCATACGGCGGATGTCAGACAGGAATCCGATCTCGCCTTGGGGGTTGCTGCGCGTCAAGGTGATGGCAATGATGTCGCGCTCCTGGCCCTGAAACGAATCGACGGT
>CAMATW010000049.1 GCA_945861305.1 Bordetella parapertussis
GACGGCTCAGCCGATATCTTGCTTGGCATGGCCAGCACCGTCTTGCCCAGCTATGTGGTGAGCAGTTTGGGCCTGTGTTTTTGGGTCGCCATTGGCGTGATCAGCATGGGCAGTGTGAGCGCGGCGGCCGTCACCTTGTTTGACTTCAAGGGGCGACGCAGCATGGAATGGGCGCTGCTCTTGCCCTTGGCCATGCCAGCGTATGTGGTGGCTTATGCCTACAGCGATTTCTTGCAATTCAGCGGTCCCTTGCAAACCGCTTTGCGCGCTTGGTTTGGTTGGCAAGGTGCTCTTTGGCCTGATGTGCGCAGCCTGTGGGGCGCTGCAGCAGTGCTGAGTTTTGCGCTTTACCCCTATGTGTATTTGTTGGTGCGCGCCGCTTTGGTGGAACGTGCGCCTCAGTTGATGGAGGCCGCTCGCTTGCTGGGTGCCGATTTGCCGCGTCGCATTTTTCGCGTGGCACTTCCTTTGGCGCGTCCCGCCATTGCCGCAGGCACTGCTTTGGCGTTGATGGAGACGCTGGCAGATTTTGGTGTCAGCAGCTACTTTGGCGTGACCACTTTTTCAACCGGTATTTACAAAGCGTGGCTGGTGATGGACGACCGCATCGCTGCTGCCCAGTTAGCGACTTTTTTGTTGCTGTTGGTTGCACTCATGCTGCGTCTAGAGCAAAAAGCCCAAGCCCGATTGCGCTTTGCCAGTCAGCGCAGCATGGGGCGCGGTGCTGAGTCACAGCCTTTGCAACTCAAAGGTTGGCCAGCAGCTTTGGCTGTGCTGCTGTGTGCCATGCCAGTGTTGCTGGGCTTTGTCTTGCCCTTGTTGATCATGTCCCATGCCCTGTGGGTTCATAGCCAAAGCATGTGGATTGATTGGCCGAAATTTTCAGTTTGGATGGGTAACAGCTTGTACCTGGGTTTGTTGACCGCCGTGTTGGCTGTCGGCATGGCGCTGTCCTTGGCGTTCAGCCAGCGGGTTCATCCCGGCGTTTGGCAGCGGTTAAGTACACAGGCTGTTGGTTTGGGCTATGCCGTACCTGGCGTCATCATCGTGGTGGGCTTGTTGCTGCCCATTGGCTGGTTGCAAAAAACTTGGCCACAAAGCCAAGCAGGCTACTGGTTGACCGCCACTATTTTGGGCTTGGTATGGGCCTACCTTGTGCGCTTCATCGCAGTGGCACTGCAAGCCGTGCAAACCGGCTATACCCGCATCCCCATCAGCACGGATGAGGCATCGCGCACCTTGGGGGTGTTTCGAACTGCCTTGTTCACCCGCGTGCATTGGCCTTTGCTCAAACGCTCTACCGCCGCGGCCCTGTTGTTGGTGTTGGTGGATGTGATGAAAGAGCTGCCCGCGACCTTGGTGCTGCGCCCCTTTAATACCGACACCTTGGCGGTCATGGCCTACCAACTGGCCAGAGATGAGCGCCTTGGGGAAGCGGCCCTGCCCTCGCTGGCACTGGTGTTGGTCGGCCTGCTACCCGTCATGCTTTTGAGCCGAACCTTACGAAAAACCTGAATTTTTCATGGTTTTTTGATCTAACGCAAATGCGAATAGTTCGTATTTAATTTATGATGAAACTTCTTTGAGAGAAAGTTCATCATGTTTTCCAAGCTGGTTTTTGCTGGTTATACCCGTAGCGCCTTAGGTACTTTGGCATTGTTGGCAAGTTTGAGCGGCGCAAGCCTTGCGCAAGAAGCAGAACTGAACCTGTATTCCGCCAGGCACTACGCCACCGACGAGGCCTTGTACGCCGACTTCACCCGTGCAACCGGCATTCGCATCAACCGTGTGGACGCGGATGATGCCGGCATTTTGTCGCGCCTAAAAGCCGAGGGCTCGGCCTCGCCGGCCGATGTGATTTTGTTGGTGGATGCCGCGCGTTTGTGGAAAGGCGAAGTCGAGGGGTTGTTCAAACCTATCCATTCAAAGTTATTGGAAAAGGCCATTCCTGAGCACCTGCGTGCCCGTAGCCGCACCGAAGGTACGTCTTGGTTTGGCTTTTCAACACGTGCGCGTGTCATCGTGTATGACAAATCGCTGGTCAAACCAGAAGACGTTGACAGCTATGAAAAGCTCGCTCTGCCTGTGAACAAAAACAAGCTCTGTGTGCGCTCGGGCTCTCATCCTTACAACCTGTCATTGTTCGGTGCCATGGTCGAGCACCTGGGCGCACCCGCCACCGAGGTTTGGCTCAAGGACTTGGTGGGCAATATGGCGCGCAGCCCCAAAGGCGGCGACACAGACCAAATCAAAGCGGTGGGAAGTGGTGAATGCGGCATAGCGCTTGCCAACTCTTACTATGTGGCGCGCCTGCTGCGCTCAGGCGCACAGCAAGACCAAGCGCTGATGCAGCGCGTTGGGGTTATCTTCCCCAACCAAACTAGCTGGGGCACGCACATGAACATTGCTGGCGGCGCCGTTGCGCAATATGCCAAACACCCCGCCAATGCCCAAAAGTTTTTAGAGTACTTGGCCAGCCCCTCCGCCCAAAGCTATTTTGCCGACGGTAACAATGAGTGGCCGGTGGTGAAGAGTGTGCCAATCACCAACCCCGCTTTGCAAGCCATTGGCGGGGTGAGCTTCAAGACAGACCCCTTGCCAGTCAGCTTTATTGGCATGAACCAAAGCAAGGTTCAGCAAATGCTTGACCGCGTAGGCTTTCGCTAAAAACCCCACCACTAACTGTCTATGCAACAACGACGTATTCAATGGTGGCCCATGGGTATTGCCTGCATGGTGTTGGGCGGCGTGCTCTGGTGGAAACACCCTCAATCCCCTCAACTTTCAGCGCGGGCTCAGCTGGGCAAATTGATTTTTCATGACGTGGGCTTGTCGGCGTCCGGCCAGCAGTCGTGTGCGACTTGCCATGTGGCCTCGCTGGGACACGCCTCTTCACGCGGACTTGAGGCAGGAGGCGCCGCCTTCGAGCACACAGGTACGCGCAATGTGCCCTCGCTGCGCTACCTCAAATACAACCATGCACTGCAATGGGACGAGGAAGGCAAAGCCAGCGGCGGTTTTTTTTGGGATGGCCGCGCTGACAGCTTGCAAGCGCAAGCAGGTGAGCCCTTTTTGAATCCCCACGAAATGGCCAACACCAGCCGTGCCGAAGTGGTGCAGCGCCTGCAAGCCAGCGCATACGCAGGGCGTTTCAGCAAAGTGTTTGGCAACGACATTTGGCGCAACCCAGACCAAGCCTTCGACGCCATGACGTCAGCCTTGGCCAGTTACCAAACCCAAGACCCTGTGTTCCAACGCTTTGACAGCCTCTTCGACCGCGTCAAGCAAGGGCAAGCCCAGTTTTCTGCTGAGCAAGAGCGAGGGTGGCGCTTGTTTCAAGACGAGGAGAAGGGCAATTGCGCCGCCTGCCATACCGCCCAAGCAGCTACCGATGGCACGCCCGCCTTGTTCACCGATTTCAGTTACGACAACTTGGGGGTTCCCCGCCATACCGCCATCTTGGCCAATGCCAAAGCCGAAAACTTTGACCTTGGCATGTGTAAACCAAAGCAAAACATTTGCGGTGCCTTCAAAGTACCATCGCTTCGCAATGTGGCGGTGCGTCGCGCTTTTTTCCACAACGCACGGTTTGACAATTTGCATGATGCACTGGCGTTTTATGCCAGCCGCGACACCGATCCTGCCAAGTGGTACGGCAAGGTGTCGGCAAAATTCAATGATGTGCCCAAGGCGCATCAACGCTTCGTCAACACCAGCGAGGCCCCTTATGGCGGCAAGCTTGGCCAAGCGCCCAAACTCAGCGCACAAGACATCGACGACTTGCAGGCTTTTTTACACACCCTTACGGACGCGGATTTACAGACTTCAGACGCAGCGCCTCGGGGCGCAACTGCTCTTCCACCCGCTGCGGTTCACGCGGGTCGTTAGGCGCCCAGCCCAACACGCGCAGCCCACCATGTGACCACGCCCAAAACAGCACATTTGCAATCACCAAAGCCAGTGCCAGCGCGGTGATGTATTTCCTCATGCGACTCCTGCTGTCAGACGCACACTGACCTCGTCGCTGCTCACCGCAATACGGCCCTGGGCGGCGTCGACTTGCAACACGCCACTGGCGTCCACACCGCAGGCCACTCCCTCTTGCCCATTGCTTAACCGCACGGCCTGACCGCGCAACACATCACGCAGGTCAAACCTGGCTTTGAACGGCGCAAAGCCTTGAACCTCAAACAAGCGCAGGCCATCCACCAAGGGGGCAATCAAGCGCTGCAACACTTCGGGTGGCAGCAAGGCCTCGCCCATCCATTCGCGCAAACCTGCTGCGGGGGTACTTAATTCGCTGACCAAAGGCCCATGCAGGTTGATGCCAATACCAATCACTGTGTAGCGCGAAGCGCTGTTATCGCCCTCAACCCACACAGTTTCAATCAGCATGCCCGCCAGTTTTCGCGGCGCTCGGGGCGCACCCACCCACACATCGTTAGGCCACTTCAAACCCAGGCCAAGGCTTTGCTGTGGGTCCAGCGCCTCGGTGACACATACCCCGACGGCCAAGGACAGCCCAGACCAATCGGGCGGGGCCAACATCAGGCCCAAAGAAAAGGTGAGCGCATCAGCGCGCTGCCCCTGCCAAGTGCGGCCCTGCCGTCCTCTGCCCGCGCTTTGTTGCTCGGCCACCAACAGACAAGGGCGGGTGTCGCCAAGACGAGCGCGGCGCATGAGTTCGCTGTTGGTGGAATCGATGGAGGGCAAAACCTCAACACAGGCCAGATCGGCCAAGGGCTTAACCGCAGCTTGCAACGCTGTCAGCGGCCAATGCAAGGGAGCATTGCCAGCGCGCATCAAGACTTGGGAGATAACAAGGTGCCGCGACACGCGCGGGAGCCGCAATGACAAGGGTAATCTGCCAGCAAGGTGGCGGTGTAAGGTTCGTCAATCACCAAGCCATAGTCGTAATTGATCTCTTCGCCAGCTTTGATTTTGCGCAGTGTGCGGATAAAAACGCGCTCACCGGCTTCGTCGGCTTCACTGTTGGGTGCGCAGGAGTGGTTGATCCAGCGTGAGTCATTCCCGCCATAAAGTGCATCGATCACATGTTTTTTGCTGACATGAAAATAAAAAGTGTGGTTGGGGTCTTTAGGATTGTGGGGGTGGCGCTTTTGCGCTTTTTTCCAACTGATAACCTCACCGATGTATTCGATCAGAATCTCGCCTTTGGCGATGTCTGTCAGGGCAAACACCCCTTTGCCGTGAACGCCTGAGCGGCGCACCTGAATGCGTTTACCGCTGTTGCTTGAAGAGGTCATGGGAGCCTGTCAGAAAATTCTGCTATGTTGAATACGTACATGTGCGCGTGCGCGCGCGAGACAACGAATTGTAAGCAAGGAAGATTTGCATGAGTAAAACACTGGTCATTGCCGAGAAGCCCTCTGTGGCACAAGACATCGTTCGCGCCTTGACGCCGAGCGCGGGCAAGTTTGAAAAGCACGACGATCATTTCGAGAACGACACCTTTGTGGTCACCAGCGCGGTGGGCCATTTGGTGGAAATCCAAGCGCCTGAAGAGTTTGACGTCAAGCGCGGTAAATGGAGCTTTGCCCACCTGCCCGTCATCCCGCCTTACTTTGATTTGAAGCCCGTCGACAAAACCAAGTCGCGCCTGGCGGCTGTGGTCAAGCAGGCCAAACGCAAGGATGTCAGCGCCATCATCAACGCCTGTGACGCCGGGCGCGAGGGCGAGCTGATCTTCCGTTTGATCGAGCAATATGCAGGCGGCAAAAAGCCTTTGGACAAACCGGTGAATCGCCTGTGGCTGCAGTCCATGACGCCGCAAGCCATCCGCGACGGTTTTGGCAGCTTGCGCACCAGCAAACAAATGCAAGGCTTGGCCGACGCCGCCCGCAGCCGCTCCGAGGCCGATTGGCTGGTGGGCATCAACGGCACCCGCGCCTTCACCGCGTTCAACTCCCGCGACGGTGGTTTTTTCCTGACCACTGTCGGTCGGGTGCAAACGCCCACCCTGTCGGTGGTGGTGGAGCGCGAAGAACTGATCCGCAAGTTCATCAGCCGCGACTACTGGGAAATCCACGCCAGCTTTGCCGCCGCCGCAGGTGCTTATGCTGGCAAATGGTTCAACCCCACCCACAAGGCCAACGCCGAAGACAAAGAAATCAAAGAAGACCGCGTGTGGTCGCTGAGCGAGGCGCAAGCCATCGCCGACGCGGTGCGCCACCAAACCGCGACCGTCACCGAGGAAAGCAAACCCAGCAGCAAGGGAAGCCCCGGCCTGTTCGACCTGACCACCTTGCAGCGCGAAGCCAATGGCCGCTTTGGCTTCTCGGCCAAAACCACGCTGTCGCTGGCGCAAAGCCTGTACGAACGCCACAAGGCGCTGACCTACCCGCGTACCGACTCCAAGCACCTGCCCGAGGACTACCTGCCCACCGTCAAAGAAACCATGCAAATGCTGGCCAACAGCGGCATGGGGCACTTGGCACCCTTTGCCAAAACCGCCATCGCGCAGGGCTACATCAAGCCCAGCAAAAAGGTGTTTGACAACGCCAAGGTCAGCGACCACTTTGCCATCATCCCAACCCTTGAAGCACCCAGCGGTTTGTCGGATGCCGAGCAAAAGCTGTACGACTTCGTGGTGCGCCGCTTCATCGCGGTGTTCTACCCCGCCGCGCAGTTCATGGACACCACCCGCATCAGCCAAGTGGCTGCAGCGGGCAAAACCCACCACTTCAAAACCACCGGCCGCGTGTTGGTCGAGCCGGGTTGGCAAGCCATTTACGGCAAAGAGGTGGACGAGGAAGAAGACAAAGAGTCCGGCAAGATTTTGGTGAAACTCAATGCGGGCGAAAAGCCTAAAGTGAGTGAAGCCGACCCCAAGGGCCTGAAAACCCGCCCCCCTGCGCGCTACACCGAGGCGACCCTTTTGGGCGCGATGGAGGGTGCTGGCAAAACCGTGGAAGACGACGAGCTGCGCGAAGCCATGCAAGAAAAGGGCTTGGGCACGCCGGCCACACGCTCGTCCATCATCGAAGGTTTGCTGAACGAAAAATACATGTTGCGCGAAGGGCGCGAGCTGATCCCCACCGCCAAAGCGTTCCAGCTGATGACGCTCTTGCGGGGCTTGGGCGTGGAAGAACTCTCACGCGCTGACCTGACAGGCGACTGGGAGTTCAAGCTGTCGCAAATGGAAAAAGGCCTGCTCTCGCGCGAAGCCTTCATGAAAGACATCGCCGAGATGACCGCTCGCATGGTGAAAAAAGCCAAGGAATACGACCGCGACACCATCCCCGGCGACTACGCCACCCTCACCACCCCCTGCCCCACCTGCGCCGGCGTGGTGAAAGAAAACTACCGCCGCTACACCTGCATTGGCAAACCCGGCGCGGTGGCCAAGACGAACGCAGACGGGGAAATTGAAGGCCCAGGCTGCGGCTTCTCGTTTGGCAAAACACCGGCTGGGCGCACCTTCGAGCCCGCTGAAGTGGAGCAGTTTTTGCACGACAAAAAGATTGGCCCCTTGGAAGGTTTCCGCTCCAAAGCGGGTTGGCCCTTCACCGCCGAAATTGCCTTGGTGTTCAACGAGGAAGAGAAAAACTGGAAGCTGGAGTTTGACTTCGGCGACGACAAAAACGCCGAGAGCGGCGAGATTGTGGAGTTTGGCGAGTCCGAGAACTTGGGCGCTTGCCCCAAGTGCGGCTCAGCGGTGCATGAACACGGCGCCAACTATGTGTGCAGCAAATCCGTGCCCACCAACGCCCAGCCCACGCCGAGTTGCGACTTCAAAACCGGCCGCGTCATCTTGCAACAGGTGATCGAGCACGACCAGATCAAAAAGCTTTTGTCCGAGGGCAAAACCGATTTGCTGGAGAAATTTGTCTCCATGCGCACCCGCCGAGCGTTCAAGGCCTACCTGAGCTACGACGCCGAGGCTGGCAAGGTGAGCTTTGCGTTTGAGCCCAGCAAGTACCCGAAAAAAGGCGGTGCGCCCACCACCCGCGCCTTGGTCAAAGCTGCGGGCAAAACCATGTCCGGCAAAAAGACTCCTGCGGCTAAAAAATCAGCCGCCAAAGCAGTCAAAGAAGCCAAACCCAAAGCCCCGCGCAAAACCGCGGCAGGCAAAGCGCCCAGCGCTGCTTTGGCAGCGGTGATCGGCCCCGAAGCCGTGGCCCGCACCGAGGTGATGAAAAAACTGTGGGACTACATCAAAGCCAACGGCTTGCAAGACCCCAAAGACAAACGCACCATCCAATGCGACGCCAAACTCAAAACCGTGTTTGGCAAAGACACCGTGGGGATGTTTGAGTTGGCGGGGTTGATTGGGGCGCATTTGAGTTGAGGTGCGTCATTGCGAGGGGCTTTTGCCCCGAAGTAATCTCACCTACGGCGCCTGAGCAGGTTCAGTCTCGCCGACATGCTTGCACAACGTCGACTCCGACCGACCTGCCTCATGCGCCGTTGTTATTTGGGGGTTGCTTCTACGATTCGCTCCTCGCAATGACAGCGCCACGCAATGACCAATTCTTGTAATGACCACGTCTCGGTATAAATAAAACCCAACCGCATACAATCGCCGGTTGCCCGAATCTGGAGAATTTACTGTGCTCATTTCATCTGCCTACGCCCAATCCGCACCCGCTGCCACCGCCGGCGGTGACCTCGGTTCCTCGCTCATGAGCATGCTGCCTTTGGTGTTGATGTTTGTGGTGCTGTATTTCGTCATGATCCGCCCACAAATGAAGCGCCAAAAAGAACTCAAAGCCATGCTCGACGCATTGGCCAAGGGCGACGAAGTGGTCACCACAGGCGGGATGTTGGGCAAGATCGCCCAACTTGGCGAAAACCAGATTGGTTTGGAAGTGGGCAACGGCGTGACCCTGCAACTGCAGCGCTCTGCGGTGGTGCAAGTGCTGCCCAAAGGCAGCATCAAATAATTTAACCCTGACGCCTGCGCCATGAACCGTTTCGCCCTTTGGAAATACCTGGTCATCCTGATCGCTTTTTGTGTTGGTGGCTTGTACACCTTGCCCAATTTCTTTGGCGAAGCGCCGGCGGTGCAAGTCTCTCCTGCCCGAGCCAGCGCCAAGGTCGACACCGCAACCTTGGGCAAAGTGGAAGAAGCGCTCAAAGCCGCGGCGCTCACCCCCACCTTGATAGGCCTTGAAAACAACTCGCTCAAAGCGCGGTTCGAAACCACCGAACAGCAACTTCAAGCCAAAGACGCCATGCAACAGACGCTCAACCCTGATGCGGCCAACCCCGCGTATGTGGTGGCGCTGAACTTGATTCCGCGTACCCCGGGTTGGCTCTCTGCCTTGCACGCCGCACCTATGTATCTAGGTCTAGACTTGCGCGGCGGTGTGCATTTCATGCTGCAAGTGGATATGCAAGCGGCTTTGACCAAAAAGCTGGATTCTTTAAGCGGCGACTTGCGCAGCGCTTTGCGCGAAAAAAACCTGCGCCACAACGGTATTTCTCGCGAAAAAGAAACGATTCTGATGGGGTTTCGCGACCAAGCCACTGCTGATACAGCGCAGTCGCTCATGCGCGACCAGTTTCCCGATTTGGTGTCTACGCTCAACCCTCAAGGTGATGAGGTCAAACTGAGCGCCAGCTTGAAACCCGAAGCCGCGCGACGTGTACAAGACCAAGCCCTCAAGCAAAACATCACCACGCTGCACAACCGTATCAACGAGCTAGGTGTGGCTGAACCCGTCATTCAGCAACAAGGCTTAGACCGCATCGTGGTGCAGCTCCCCGGTGTGCAAGACACCGCCAAAGCCAAAGACATTTTGGGTCGCACCGCTACGCTTGAAATTCGCATGGTCGAAGAAGGCAGCGAGGCTCGCTTGGCCGAAGTGGGCAGTGGCCCTGTGCCCTTTGGCGCCGAAAAATACCTGGACCGCAACGGCCAGGCCGTGATTGTGAAAAAGGTTGTGGTGTTGACGGGTGAAAACCTGACCGACGCCCAACCCGGCTTTGACAACCAAACCCAAGAGGCAGCGGTACACCTGACCTTGGACGCTAAGGGCGCTCGCATCTTCAAAGAAGTCACCCGCGAGAACGTGGGTAAACGCATGGCTATTTTGCTGTTTGAAAAGGGCAAAGGCGAAGTGGTGACCTCCCCCGTGATTCGCAGCGAAATTGGCGGTGGTCGGGTGCAAATCTCGGGTCGTATGACCACCGTGGAAGCTGCGGACACCTCATTGCTGCTGCGTGCTGGTTCGCTGGCCGCGCCCATGGAAATCATCGAAGAGCGCACCATTGGCCCAAGCTTGGGTGCTGAGAACATCGCCAAAGGCTTTGACAGCGTGACGTGGGGCTTTGTGGCTGTTACCGCCTTCATGTGCCTTTACTACGCCTTGTTTGGCGTGATCTCCAGCATTGCGCTGGCAGTGAATTTGCTGTTGTTGGTGGCGGTGCTCTCTATGCTGCAAGCCACGCTCACGCTGCCTGGCATGGCGGCCATGGCACTGGTGCTGGGCATGGCGATTGACGCCAACGTGCTGATCAATGAAAGGGTGCGCGAAGAACTGCGCAACGGCGCGGCACCGCAAACCGCCATCCACATGGGCTACGACCGTGCGTGGTCAACGATTTTGGACTCCAACGTCACCACCTTAATCGCTGGTTTGGCGTTGTTGGCCTTTGGCTCGGGGCCGGTGCGCGGTTTTGCGGTGGTGCATTGTTTAGGCATCCTCACCAGTATGTTCTCAGCGGTGTTTTTCTCGCGCGGCTTGGTCAACCTTTGGTATGGCCGCCAAAAACGTTTGCAAACCGTCTCAATTGGCACGGTGTGGAAGCCTGACGCCACCACCCAAGACGTGATTGCCAAAGCCAAAGC
>CAMATW010000050.1 GCA_945861305.1 Bordetella parapertussis
TAGGGAGTACCTGCCATTGGCACTGGTTTCATGACCTTTGCAGCCCAGTAATTTTTCAGCCAAGGCCCACAGTTCTTCGCTGCCACATGACTGGCACGCTTCAGCGCGACAGACTTGGATGACATGTTTACCAGGTGCCGTGCTGCGAAAGTGGTGGTAGTAGGTAATGACGCCATGCACCTCGGCACGTGACAGGTTCAAGCCCTGCGCAATGGAAGGCACACTGCTGGCGGGAATAAACCCGAGCTTGTCTTGAATGTCGTGCAACAAAGGCAGCAACGCGCCTGGCTCATCTGCATGCTGCTGCACAAGTTGTTGAATAAGGGCCTGTTCAGGCAAAGCTTGGGTTGAATTCATGGCTCAATCAGTTAAAAAATTTGCCCACACTCAAGAGCGTGCGGTAGATGCCCCAGACCAGCGGAATGCCAACAGCAGTCCAAGCCAAGGCTACCCATAAGGCGTTGCTTTGACTGGCCGCACCATGGCCTGCGCCGACCTCTGAAGCGCTGGCTTTTTCGTGGGCGAGTTTCTTTTCATGTGCCAACTCTTCGGCGGTCATGAAGTGTTTAGCGGCTACCGGCTTGATCATCAGGTTGGCAATCAAGCCCACCACCAACATACCGACCAAAATAAACATGGTTTGGTTGTAAACCTGCTCACGTGGGATGCCCAAACCGAGTTGGTAGTCGCGCATGTAATTCACCACCACAGGGCCCAAGATGCCCGCAGTGGCCCAAGCGGTGAGTAAGCGCCCGTGAATAGCGCCCACCATTTGGGTGCCAAACAAGTCGGCCAAATACGCTGGGACGGTGGCAAAGCCGCCGCCATACATACTCAAGATGATGCAAAACGCTGCGACAAACAGCATCTTGTTGCCCGCCATGGCGCTGGCTGGCACAGAAGCGTACAAAGCGCCGCCCAGCACAAAGAAGATGATGTAGGTCAGCTTTCGCCCCAGTTTGTCGGACAAGCTGGCCCAAACGAATCGGCCACCAATGTTGAATAAGCTGAGCAAGGCAGTAAAGCCTGCTGCAATGCCTGCAATGGTGGTGAGCTGTGCTTTATCAAGGTCGACAAATTTGGCCTCTATACCCATCAAGGTGCCGCCAAACACCTCTTGCAACATGGGGCTGGCCATGCCGATCACGCCGATGCCTGCAGACACATTCATGCACAACACCACCCACACCATCCAAAACTGGGGGATGCCCCAAACTTTGCTGACATGCACATGGCCTTGGGTGATCATGGCATTGGATTGCTGCTGCACAGGAGGCGTCCAGCCAGCGGGTTTCCAGCCAGTGGCAGGGATGCGGTAACCCAGTGCGCCTGACATCATGAACACGAAGTAGACCAAGGCCATGACCACGAATGTCTGCCAAACACCGACTTCGAGATCTGTGGCAAATACTTTCATCAACTCTGCAGCCAAGGGCGAGCCAATCATGGCACCACCACCAAAGCCCATGATGGCCATGCCGGTGGCCATGCCACGGCGGTCAGGGAACCATTTGATCAAGGTGCTCACAGGGGAGATATAACCAAGCCCCAGGCCAATGCCGCCTATGAAGCCAGACCCTAGCAACATCATCCAAAACTGGTGGTAGTAAACACCCGCCGCAGAAATGAGCATGCCTCCACACCAGCAAAAAGCGCTGACGACGCCAGCTCGGCGTGGTCCAACACGTTCTAGCCAGCTACCCCACAAGGCGGCGGAACTGCCCAGCAACACGAAAAACAAGGTGTACATCCAGCCTAGCGTGGAGACTTTCCAATCGCAGGTGGTGATGAAGAGTTCTTGAAAGAAGCCAATGTCTGGGCCGCATTTGAGAGCCTCTTTGATGCCAAGGGCCTTGGACAGCGGTAACCAAAACACTGAGAAGCCATAAGCCATGCCAATGCATAAGTGGATGGCCAAGGCGGCAGGGGGCACCAACCAGCGGTTGAAACCCTCAGGTGCCACGATGCGTTCTTTGGACAAAAAGCCGCTGGCGTCGTCAAGTGTTGTCATGTTGTCTCCATTCTTAGGATAAGTTTGTCACTAACCCCAAGACTTTACCTGAACTACCCGAACTTATGCTTTAAAAGCACATATAAGTCTAGGGAAATCACAGCATTGCAGCAATATGGCCTTAAGGGTAAGGTAAGCTAGATTCAACTAACACAACTAATATGCTCTGAAGAGCCTATATTTCCATGCATAAAGTCTCCATCAAACCCCAATGGACCATCAGTGACGCCAAGGGGCAAAACTTGGCTCCTAGACTGTTAGAGCTGCTCTCCGAGGTTCAGGGGCATGGCAGTTTGTCTGGTTCCTGCAAAAAAACAGGGGCTTCATACCGCCATGCATGGAGCTTGATTCGCCAAGGCGAGGCGCAATTGGGTATGCCTTTGCTGAACATGGAGCGCGGCAAGGGTTCAACCCTCACCCCCTTGGCAGAAAAACTGGTTTGGGCAGGGCACCGCATTTCAGCGCGGCTCACGCCCATGCTCGAGACCTTGGCCTCGGAGTTGGAGGGTGAGATTGGGCGCTTGCTCTCGGCTGGCGGTGAAACCCTGAGGGTGCATGCCAGCCATGGTTTTGCGGTGGAAAAATTGATCCAAACCTTGGCTCTGTCGGGTACGCGGGTGGAGCGTAAGTACGTGGGCAGCATCGAAGCGGTGGCCTCTTTGAACGAGGGCGCTTGTGAAATTGCAGGTTTTCATATCCCGCAAGGTGAATTTGAAGAAACTGCCTTCAAACACTATGCAAGATGGCTTGTCCCCAAAGAAAGCCGCATCATCCATGTAGCCACACGTCGCCAAGGTTTCATGGTGGCCAGTGGCAACCCCCACAAAATTTACGAGGCGCAAGACCTGACCCGCAAGGGCATTCGCTTTGTCAATCGCCAACCCAGCAGCGGCACACGGTTTTTGCTGGAATGCTTTTTGAAAAAAGCCCATATAGACCCCACGCACATATCTGGCTATGAGCAAGCCGAGTTCACCCATGCAGCGGTGGCGGCTTTTGTGGCCAGTGGCATGGCCGATGTGGGCTTTGGCGTGGAAACACCCGCTAGGCGTTTTAAGCTGGAGTTTTTACCCTTGGCCACAGAGCGTTATTTTTTGCTGTGCAACCAATCCGACCTAGAGCGTCCGCATTTGCAAGCGGTCCTGAAGGTGCTCAACGGCGATGAGTTTCAGTTTGCGGTGAACCAACTGCCAGGCTATACCGCCGCGCACTGCGGGCAGGTCTCGACCATCCATGAGGCTTTTCCAGAGTTGGCAGCAGCTAAAAAATTCTGAATTTGAAGCCCTATAAAAAAAGGCACCCGAAGGTGCCTTTTTGACTTTTTGCGTAAGGTTTTTCAGTACACAAAAATCGGGTTCACAATGGCTTGAACCGAACCGGTGGTGCGGTGTGGGCCAACGGTGATCATGCCTTCATAAACGCCATCTTTCAGAGCTTGCTGGGCAACGACGTTCTCCAAAATGAAGACACCGAATTCAGCCAACAAGATTTGGTGAACGTGGAACACTTGGCCTTCGTTCTCGAAAGGAACAGCCTCCAAGCCCCAAGTGTCTGAACCTACCATGGCTACGCCCAAGTTAGCCAAATAGCGGGCACCTTGAACACCCAAGCCAGGATGGGCTGCGCCATTGCGCTTGTCATCCACGCCCAACAGTTTGTGCCAGCCGGTATAGAAAATCACCACATCGCCTTTGTTGATCTTCATATTGCCTTGGCGCTTCAAAGCCGCCTCGATTTCAGGCTGATTGAAAGGTGTTCCTTCTGGGATGATGTCTTTGCCCATGAGAGCCGTCATGTCCAACAGGACAGCGCGGGTGGCCACACCGGGGAAGGTTTCCATGCCGAATTTCTTCAAGCCGGTGATGCCAGTCACTTCAATACCAGGCGTGCAGTTATAGAAGGTGTTGTCAATGCCAATGTGACCCAGTCCATCCAACTGCGTACCGATGCCCACCCAAGTTTGCAAAATGTCATCGTGGTAGCTGAGTTTGGTGTTACCCAGTGTTTGACCGTTTTCTTGGCCTGGCCTGACAATGGTCATGGAGTAGGTGCGGGGTGGGAAAGCAGGCGTCTTGGTGTTTGTCTCAATAGCCATGGCCATCTTCTTGCCTTGTTTGATCAGCTTGGTGGCCGCCAAAATATTGTCTTTGGTGATGTTGTTCAAAGCGCCCATTTGGTCGCCGGCGCCCCATTTGGATTTGTGGCAACTTTCATACGCAAAGGCACTGCCCATGGACAAAGCACCCAAAAGGGCGCTTGCCAAGAAAGTGGCCGCAATTTTTGTGATTTTCATGAATTGACTCCGTTGATGGGCCCGTGATTGGGTGAAATTTGCACGTCAGGTCGGGCCGCAGACCCCGGCGAGCATTGAACAACTATCCGCTGAACCTCTTGTTCGCCTTGGCTAGGCGTTTGGCGTTTTTCACGCGTGAAATCGGAACTGCAATCGCTGTCAGCAGCGAGCACTTTACCCATGCGGGGCATAAATCCTATGTACCAAGTCGGGTCTTGCATTTGCAACCGTGCTTGGTTATGGCTGATGGGTTGGCTCAGCTGCACATCGAACTCAAAGTAAATACCACCTTGAAAACCACGGCCGCCATCTCTTGCAGAAAAGTTATGCACCTCGAAGGCCAAGGGCGCTGCGCTTTTGCCATCTTCAATGGTTAGAAAATAGTTATAGGGGTGCATCAGCGGGCTATTGCTGTCGGCGAAGGCCTGCAATTCATCGGGGTCGAGCACGCCGTTTTGGTTTAAATCGATGTTTTCGCGTACCTGAAGACTGCTTGGCGCATCCATTTGCCAGCTGATGTGAAAGCCGCGCAAAGCGCCATTGGCCAGCAAGGGCTGAATTTGGTAGGCCATACGCAAATGGGGGTGGGCTTGTGCCAAACCAGTGCCCAGCAGCATCCAAGTCATCAAGCAAGCAATAAAACAAGAAATTTTTGACATGAATCAATTCATTTATCCAATGTCGAATTTAAGTGGCTTTTCGATAGAAATACAAGGTGCTTTTGCCTGTTTAAGGGCAGGATAAACCCCAAGATCAGGGGTTTGGAGGGAGATGGGTTTTTCGGCGAAACAAAAAAAGGCGCTGGCAGGACCTTGACAGTCCTGACCAGCGCCCTAAGGGTGGGTTTAAATCAATACAAAGTAAAGTCCGTTCCGATCACACCGCCATCTATGCGGGTAAGCACAATGGTTGCAGAACGTGGACGGTTGGTTTTGGCAGTGGTCGATGTTGGCGGGTTGCCATCTGGGGTGGTGCTGATGTCATAGGGCCAGCTGCTGGTAGGTGCAGCCAAGTTGGCCAGCACGGTATTTTCACCAGGGTGCTGAATATTGATAAACAAAGCCTTGCCATCATAGCTTTCGGTGATGCCAGTGATTTCAGACTCGATGGGCCCTGTCAAAAGACATTAACTCGCGAGAACATAGGTATTTCAATTCGTTTGCTGAACTGATGGACGCGAAACAGACAACTCTAGAAAATTCCGAAACTACTGGTATTGCTTTCTGCATGAGAGTTTAATTCAGCAATAACCTCAACATTCAGCCCGTCCTAGTGCGGGCTTTTTTTGTACCTGTCGTGTTACTCGACACCTCAAACGCTATAGATCCAATCAATAGCGCCCCAGTCTTGAGCCGGAGATTGCTAATTCTTAACGGTAAGGAAAGTGAGTCAGGGTCAGGGTCAGTGTGTCAGGCTCCAAACATTACGATGTCTAGGTTTAAGTACTAGCCGCGGTCAATGCCCAGTAATTTGCAGCCTCCAGGATCTCCAAACTCCAGTGTCTCCAACTTGTCCGTCTTTGAGCTGAATCTGCCAACCCTGTTGCAACTGTCCCAGAGATGCGTTTTGCACCGAACCTCGAAGGCTCTCGCCCATGTGTCGAACGCTGTGAAAGGTCCACCCGCGCGACAAGTCGCCACAAGGCCCGGACAGACTGGCCGGGCAGGAGTGCGGTTTGGCAAGTTGACTGCGCGTGCCGGAGGGTGAAATTAAAACCACGTCAAGATCAGCAACATAGGCATGGTCAACCTCCAGCGTGACCTGCACAGACTCCACAATATTCAAATCGCACCCCTCCAACCGGGTCATAGTAATCAGCGCAGGCGCAGGACTGTCGCCGATCGCTTGGTCAACCCGCTGCAGACCACTGTCGCAACGCCGCTCCGCTGGCAGACCAGCAAAGTTGCGCGCCGCTGAAACCGCGTCACCGGCATGCACACGACCAAAACCCACCCGTGGATGAAAACCCTGCGCATTCATAACCGAAGGCTCTGCCTTTTCTGGGCTTAAATCGGCTGGGCGAGCTGAACGCGCCAACAACCAACGCACATCTCGCCAACCCAGCGACGGGTTGGCCTCCAGCATCAGCGCAACCACACCCGACACCATAGGGGCTGCGGCCGATGAGCCGCCCGCAAACGCGGCATAGTCTGCGTTTTCTGGCAGTGCCCCAGCAGCCAAGCCACGCGGGCCAGCTATATCGGTGGTCCAAATGTCTACACCTGCGTCGGTGCGGCGCAAAAGGCTCATTGACGGCGCACTGACCAACACATTGGCGCCAGGCTCGGCATACGACGATGGACGGCCGCGGTGATCCACCGCCCCCACAGCCAACACGCCGGGGTGATTGACATAACCATCGCGGTTGCTGTCTTCATTGAGGCCGCCATTACCTGCAGCAAACACCACCACCGTGCCTCGGCCCCGTCTCCCTTGCCCAAGCGCAGCAGTCATGGCCTCGCGCCAAGCAGGGTCGCTACTTTGATAGCTAAACTGTCCGCTTGAAGAGTCAAGAGAGCCCCAGCTGTTGTTGACGATGTCGGCTCCTAAGTCAACGGCTGAGCGTAAGTTTGAAGCCACCAAGCCGGTTACAACACCGTTGTAGGCCACAAATTTAGACTCTGGCGCCACACCCCGCCCGCCCAAGCTGTTGTTGGCGCTCGCCACAGCAATGCCCACCACTGCCGTGCCATGCGCATCGTCCCATTGACCGGCGTTGGGGTTGTAAGTTGCGTTGGGTGGTGCTGGCGGTGGAGAGGGGTCGAGGGCGGGCAGCCTGCCATTGATGGCGAACACATTCGCGACCAAATCGGGGTGATTCAGTTGCACCGCGCCATCCACAAAGGCCATCAACACGCCACGCCCCGTTTCCTTGACACCTTGCAAGCCAATGTCCATGCCAGGTACACCACCGCTTTGCCCCGTGTTGAACAAGTGCCATTGGCGCTCAAGTAATGGGTCTGGGCCTAGCGTGGTCGGCGGCACAACGGGTGCAGGCCCAAAAGCCTGAGCTTCCTCGCCACCACCACCTCCTCCTCCGCAGCCAGACAGCAGGCCCGCCAGCAGCAAACTGACCATGACCGTCTTCACGCGCTCACTACACAGGTTGAAAAACAAGCTCAATGGCATATTCGGTGCCCTGAGGGCCAGTTTGTTGGAACCAAAGCGTAATGGATCCCGCAGCCAACTGACTGGGTGCGAAATCCTGAAGCACGTTGCGTTTGAGATCTTGTGGCCCCATATGGCCGTAGACCAGCATGCGGCTGGTATCGAAACCCGCATCAAAGACCGTAGCACGTTGCAAGGCATAAAAAGCGATCTGGTCAGGCGAAACATAGTGAACCAGCCGCAAGGCCTGCAGGCGCTGACCGACCGGAATGTCCCAGCGGACGTAGTCGGCGTCCCCCTTCACCACAGAGCCGTGTATCACCACAGTCCTGGCCTGCTGCAAAGACAGCACGCTGGGCTGCAAAGCGATGCTAGAGGCCTCGTGCCATGTCGGGCTGTCCAGTTCCAAAAGGTTGACCCGCTCCAAAGGCGAACGGTTGCCCGCCAGGTCCACTTGCCGCAGCCAGAGCACGGTCAAGGCATTGCCCATCAGGGCCAGGCTGTCTCCAGTTCCTGTGAGCCAAGTTCGCGTGTCATCTAAGGAGTATTCCCACTGTCCTGGGTTTTCAACCCCAGAAACCTTCACCAATCGGGTCTGGTCTTGGGTCACCACGGCGGCTTGAACAGCGGCTGGCGGCATGGTGTCCAGCACGCAACTTACCATTTCGATCGCTGAGGTGTTGCCCATGTTGTCAAAGGCGCGCACCCAGATGGTTTTGGCTCCGTCGCCCTGCACATTAAAGGTGTCACCTTGGCCCCGAATCCATGTTGCCCCCCTGTCAAAGGAAAACTCCCAGCTCTCAGGGCTATTGACACTCCAGGCACCGATGCGGGTCGTACCGTCGGTCACACTCAAGCCCGTGTCGGTAAAAGACAGCACAGGTTTGGCTAGAAATCTAACGACTCTCTCAGCTTGGCCCGCCCCAGTGTTAGAAGCTGATGGGCTAGCTTCACCGCCGCCGCCACCACCACCACAAGCAGCCAAGCACAGGGTCAATGCGGCAGCAGGCATTGGCCGAGTGGCAAGACGTTGGAGGATCAAAGACATCGCTTGTAGCCCTTTGAATTAGCGAAATTGATGTGCGGTCTGTGCGGTGCAGGCACATTCACTTTGGAAAGGAAACAGAAAAAGGGCCACCCCAAGGGTGGCCCAATCAGAGTCAACAACACCATGTTGGCAAGCCAACCGGTGCTTTGGACATCAGGTACCGATCACGCCACCGTCGTTCTTGCGAATGACCACTGTGGCAGAGCGTGGGCGACCGCTAGAGGCGCCATCAGGCCATTTGGAAAAGACCGTTGGATTCGCGTTAGTCCAAGCAAGCTTCTCGGCATCGGTGGCCAGTGCCTTGTAAGCAGCCGGCGCACGGGGGTGTACGTTAGTAGCTGAACTGGAAATTTCTCCAGGGTGCTGGATGTTGATGAACATGGTGCGTGCATCTGGCGTCCAACACACGCCAGTAACTTCGCAAGCATCAGGCCCCACCAAGAAGCGGGTGATTTTCTTGGTGGCGATATCAGCTACCAACATCTGGTTGTTGCCTTGGTTCAAGTAGTTGCTAGTGTTTGCATAAGCGCCGTCAGTTTGAATCCACAAACGGCCTTCTGGGTCGACTTGGATGCCATCTGGCGAATTGAAGGTGTTGCTAGCGTCAATGAAGCTAGAGCCCTTCTTGTCACCTGTCAGTTCTGGGTTGCCAGCAATCACATAAATGTCCCAAATGAAGCTGGTGGCTGCAGCATCTTCACCAGTTTCATTGATGCGGATCACATGACCCCATAGATTGTCAGCACGTGGATTGACCTCATCCACGGGTGGACGGGCGGTACCAGCTGAAGTCGAACCGTTGACGTTGTTAACCGATGCTGTGGTCGTACCGCGACGGTTGTTGTTGGTGCAAGCCAAGAACACTTCACCTGGTTTGGTTCGGTTGGCAGCCACCCACTCTGGGCGGTCCATCATGGTGGCGCCAACACGGTCAGCGGCTTGGCGGGCCTTGATCATCACCTCGGCTTGGTCGGCAAAACCGTTCGCAACGGTCAAGTCGTTTTGGCCATGTACCAAGGCCACCCATTGGCCAGTGCCTTGGTTGTCGCCCGTTAACGTGCCAGCACTAAATTTGGCCACATACAAAATGCCCGCGTCCAACAGGTTGGCACCGCTGGTCTTATCGGCGGCGTTGTAAGTGCCGGTCGACACGAATTTGTAGAGATACTCGCTGACCTGGTCGTCGCCCGAATACACCACGGCCTTGTTCATCTTGGACAGCACGCACTCGGCATTCTCGTGCTTGAAACGGCCTAAGGCGGTGCGCTTCTTTGGTTTGCTGGCGGGGGCATATGGGTCAATCTCCACTATCCAGCCATGTCGGTTAGGTTCATTGGGGTTGAGATTGATATCAAATCGAGGATCGCTTTTGTGCCAGTTGTTGTAAGAAGCGGTATGTGCTACGCCATAACGTTTTTGCAAGTCGTTGGTGGTCACGGCTGTGTCAGAACCAAAGGCACCTTGGAAGTTCTCTTCAGCGGTAATAAAGGTGCCCCAAGGTGTCTGGCCAGCGCCGCAGTTACCGAGTGTGCCTAACACCTCAGTACCTGCGGAGTCGGCAGCGGTCTTCATCAAGGCATTACCAGCAGCCGGGCCAGTGATGGACATGGGTGTGTAAGCGGTGATGCGGCGGTTGTAAGAGGAGTTCTTCACATACTCCCACTTGCCAGCAGCATTGCGCACAACTTCGATGACCGACACGCCGACGGCAGCCTGTTCCTTTTTGGTAACGGCCAAGAGGTCGTTGCGTAAAAAGTTAGCCACAGTGTGGTTGTACTCTGGGTTGACGTACTCGTGGTTTAGAGCCAATAAACCGCGGCTGTTGCCATCGGTGCCTGGAAATGGGAAGAAGTTGATGCCGTCGTGGTTCTCTCCGGCCTGCTGCTCTTGCTGCTCCCAGCTTTCGCTGGCATCACCCTTAAAAGCGGGCGCGTTAGGCAAAATCGGATCACCCCAGCGGTACATCACATCGGCGGTGTAACCTTCGGGCACGATGACGGTATCACCCGTGCTGATCGGAAGACCCTTAAAACCAATGGTGCCAGGCGCGGGAGCCGCACCACCACCACCACC
>CAMATW010000051.1 GCA_945861305.1 Bordetella parapertussis
TGACAGCGTGACGTGGGGCTTTGTGGCTGTTACCGCCTTCATGTGCCTTTACTACGCCTTGTTTGGCGTGATCTCCAGCATTGCGCTGGCAGTGAATTTGCTACTGTTGGTGGCAGTGCTCTCCATGCTGCAAGCCACGCTCACGCTGCCAGGCATGGCGGCCATGGCACTGGTGCTGGGCATGGCGATTGACGCCAACGTGTTGATCAACGAGCGTGTACGTGAAGAGTTGCGCAATGGCGCGGCACCGCAAACCGCCATCCACACGGGTTACGACCGCGCTTGGTCAACGATTTTGGACTCCAACGTCACCACCTTGATCGCTGGTTTGGCGTTGTTAGCCTTTGGCTCGGGGCCGGTGCGCGGCTTTGCAGTGGTGCATTGTTTAGGCATTCTCACCAGCATGTTCTCGGCGGTGTTTTTCTCACGCGGTTTGGTCAACCTTTGGTATGGCCGCCAAAAACGTTTGCAAACCGTCTCAATTGGCACGGTGTGGAAACCTGACGCCACCACCCAAGACGTGATTGCCAAAGCCAAAGCCGATTAAAGAAAGCCTGACATGGAATTTTTCAAAATCCGCAAAGACATTCCTTTCATGCGCCATGCTTTGGTGTTTAACGCGATTTCGTTGATCACCTTTTTGGCGGCGGTGTTTTTCCTCTTCAGCCGTGGACTGCATTTGTCGGTGGAGTTCACCGGCGGCACCTTGATGGAGGTCAGTTTTGCGCAGCCTGTGGCCATAGACCCCATGCGTGAACGCATTGCGGCCTTAGGTATCAACGATGTGCAAGTGCAAAACTTTGGCTCCGCGCGCGATGTGCTGATCCGCATGCCAGCCGCCAAAGGCAGCAACACCGCAGAGTTGAGCAACAAAGTGTTTGGCAGCCTCAAAGAGATGAACGCCAGCGCCGAGTTGCGCCGGACCGAGTTTGTCGGCCCGCAAGTAGGCGACGAGCTGGCCATCGACGGCCTCAAGGCCTTGGCCTGTGTGGTCATTGGCATCATGATTTATTTGGCCATTCGCTTTGAGTGGAAATACGCGGTAGCGGGCATCATCGCCAACTTGCACGATGTCATCATCATCTTGGGGTTTTTCGCTTACTTCCAGTGGGAGTTTTCGCTGCCCGTGCTGGCAGCGGTGCTGGCGGTCTTGGGCTATTCAGTGAACGAGTCGGTGGTGATTTTTGATCGGGTACGAGAAAACTTTCGCCGCTATCGCAAAATGAACACGGTCGAGATCATCGACAACGCCATCACTTCCACCATCAGCCGAACCATCATCACCCACGGCTGTACCCAGTTGATGGTATTGTCCATGCTGCTGTTTGGTGGCGCAACATTGCACTACTTCGCCATGGCGCTGACCATTGGTATTTTGTTTGGCATTTATTCTTCGGTGTTTGTGGCCGCAGCGATTGCCATGTGGCTGGGCATACGCCGTGAAGACCTGATCAAAACGGTGAAAAAAGATGGGCCAGACGAAGACCCTAACGACCCTAACGCGGGTGCGGTGGTTTAAATCGTATCAGTGCGCGATGCGCGACTCTTGGTCGTCGCACAACTCATCGAGCACCAGCGCATCGGGTTCGATGCCAGCACTCCAGTAAACCATCAAGACGATGATTTTCAAGTCGTCTAAGCTGATGGGGTGGGTGGTCACTGCCATGGCGCGGTCCACCACAATTTCGCGCACCTGAGGAGGCAACACGCCGGCACCTTCCATGAAGGTGATAAAGCCCAGTCCGGCGGCACCCAACTGCTGCTGCTCAGCCACAGAATACACACGCATGCTGATGGGTGACTGCACATATGCAGTTTCCCAAGCAGTTTTGGGCGCATTGATTTGAATGGTTTCGGCATTGTTGGCAGCGGTGTGTAAACCCGCGAGCCAAGACAGCGCTTGCTCTATTTCGTCGGCGTCAAAGCCGGCGGCACTGAGTTTGCGTCCTAAGAGAGGTAACTCAGGACAGGCCTCACCGCGCCAGTAGTGTTCGTAAACATAGACAAGAACATCGAACATATGTTCAGAATATACCTTGTTTTTGTATACCCTCCCGAGGGGGTTTTCAGTTGCTTATTTGTATAGCAACTTAAGACCTTAACTTGGCGTGTTGCTCAGGTGTATGCGCTGGTAGTTTCCGGCTATCGTGATGGCCACACAACCTTGGTCTTGCATCAACTGCAGCAGTGCAAGTACTTTTGCCACAGGCAGGTCGCTGCGCATGACCAACACATCCAAATACTGCGCCTCGTCGCCCAAGGCTTGCCACACCGCCTGTGCATTTTCATCTTGCAAGATAGGTGGCATCGCAGGTATCAAAGAATTGGCGCTGTGACTCTCTAGCGCAGGCAACTCTTCGCTGATGTCTTGAATGCTCTCAACCAATTTGGCACCTTGACGCAGCAAGGCATGGCAGCCACGTGACAAAGCCGAGTGGATAGAGCCAGGAATGGCAAACACCTCCTTGCCTTGGTCCAAGGCTAGTTGCGCGGTGATGAGCGAGCCAGATTGCAAAGCCGCCTCCACCACCAACACGCCTTGGCTCAAACCTGCAATCAACCGGTTGCGCAACGGGAAATGATGGGGCAAAGGTTTGGTGCCTATGGGTTGCTCGCTCAAGACCCAGCCACGCTCGGCAATGTCTTGCGCCAAACCATGGTGTTGGCGTGGGTAGACCTGATCTAAACCCGTGCCCACCACTGCCACGGTGGGGCAATGTTCACCCACATCGGCTTGCAGAGCACCTTGGTGCGCTGCGGCGTCTATCCCCATCGCCATGCCTGACACCACAGCGTGGCCACCGGCGCACAGGCTATAGGCAAACGCACGGGCGTTCTCACGCCCTTGGTGTGTGGGGTTACGGCTGCCCACCACCGCCAAGGCGGGGCCCAAGGGGCGCTGCAACTGGCCACGCGCAAACACCAGCAGTGGCGCATCGTGCAAGGCCAAGAGCCCAGCCGGATAAGCCTTGTTGTCCCATGTCCACACCGAATGCGCTATGCCTTGTCCTTCAGATGCCAACCAAGCACTGGTGCGCTGGAAATGGGCTTGCCATTCTGGGGGGTCTGTCAATAAGGCCTTGGCTAGCGGCTCACCCAGCGCTTGCGCCAGTGTGTCAAAGGGTTGCGCCCAAATGGCGGGCAAGGAACCGCATACCCGCCACAGCTTGCGAGCGCTTTGCGCCCCCAAGCCTGGCATGAGTGACAAGCGCAAAGCCAGCGCCCAGTCGCTGGTGCTCAGGTTTTGTGGTGTGAGTGCTTGGCTGTCAATGGCAGGCAAGACGGGATGTGTCGAAGACATGGTGATGGCTCCCCAATGAAAGTCACCAGCATAAAAACCGCTGATGTACCTTGGGTGCAGGCGCTGTGCGCTTATTCCTGAGCCACACTTCACCCCTTGGTCTAAAAAAGCGACAATACAGCCCCATGGCATTACTCACCATTCTTTCCTACCCTGACCCCCGCTTGCACACCGTGGCCAAACCGGTTGCGGCGGTGGATGACCGCATCCGCACACTGGCAGCTGACATGATCGAGACCATGTACGAGTCCAAAGGCGTGGGGCTGGCCGCCACCCAAGTCAATGTGCATGAACGTGTGGTGGTCATGGATGTTTCCGAAGAGCACAACCAGCCTTTGGTGATGATCAACCCTGAGTTGCTGTGGAAGAGTGATGAACGTATCAAGGGTGAAGAAGGTTGCTTGTCGGTGCCTGGCGTTTTTGACAATGTTGAACGCGCCGCACATATCAAGATACAAGCCTTGGACGCGCAAGGTGACATGCAAACCTACGAAGCCGATGGCTTGATGGCGGTGTGCATTCAGCACGAGATGGACCACCTCATGGGCAAGGTGTTTGTTGAATACCTGTCATTGCTCAAACGCACCCGCATTCGCGGCAAACTGGTTAAAGCACAACGCGAAATCGAGCGCTAAGCCATGCGCTTGGTCTTTGCCGGCACGCCGGTTTTTGCGCAAAACGCGTTGGCAACTTTGCACGCTGGCGGTCATGACATCGCTTTGGTTCTGACCCAACCCGACCGCCCAGCAGGGCGTGGCATGCAACTGCAAGCCTCTGCCGTGAAGCAGTACGCGCAGCAACATGGCTTGGCCTTGGCACAACCCACCAGCTTGCGCTTGGATGGCAAATACCCCGAGGAAGCCGCCGCCGCCCAAGCGGCCATCGCTCAGGCGCAAGCCCAAGCGATGGTGGTGGTCGCTTACGGTTTGATCTTGCCCACATGGACATTGCAAAGCGTGCCCTTGGGTTGCTTCAATATTCACGCCTCACTCTTGCCGCGCTGGCGCGGGGCTGCGCCCATACAACGCGCCGTTGAAGCGGGCGACAGCGAAAGTGGCGTGTGCATCATGCAGATGGAAGAGGGCATGGACACTGGGCCCGTTTTGTGGCGCCAATCATTGGCCATCGCCCCAGATGAAACCAGCGCCAGCTTGCACGACAAACTGGCCGCCTTGGGTGCCCAAGGTATTGGGCAAACCTTGGCGCAACTTCCTCAGTTAAGCGCTGTTGCGCAACCCCAAGAGGGCGTCACCTATGCCGCCAAGATCGACAAACAAGAAGCGTTGATCGACTGGTCGCTTCCAGCCACGGTGTTGTCGCGTCGAATTCGTGCTTTCGACCCATTCCCAGGCACACACACGCTTTGGCAAGGGCAGGCTTTGAAGGTCTGGTCGGCGCTTGCTTTGGCCCAAACCACTGACCACGCCCCCGGCACCGTGGTGCAAGCCAGCGATCAAGGCTTGGATGTGGCCTGCGGTGAAGGTGTGCTGCGTTTACTGCAGTTGCAAAAGCCTGGCGCAAAGCGCTTGGCCTTTGCCGAACTCTTGCGCGGCCATGCCGATTGGCAAAGCGCTGTTCTCGGCCATTGAAACCTCTTGCATGTTTCTAGACCCCGCCAACTTTCGCCATCCCGCGTTTCGCACCGGTATGGCTGACGCATTCAAAGTGGCGCCCGGCATTTGGGCTTGGGGCTTGATGACCGGTGTGTCCATGGTGCAAGCCGGCTTGGGGCCTGCGATGTCCACATGGATGACCTTGCTGGTGTACGGCGGCAGTGCGCAATTGGCGGTCACGCCTTTGATGGCCGTTGGCACACCGGTATGGGTATTGTTGGCCACCGCGTTTTGCGTCAACCTTCGCTTTGCGGTGTTCAGCTTGCATTTGCGCGGCTACATGATGGCGTGGCCGCGTTGGCAACGCCTGGCCATAGGTTACCTGATCGCCGATTTGAACTATGTGCAGTTTGTGCAAAACCACTCCCAACCCGCGACCGATGCGGCAGGCCAACGCGCTGAAATGGCCTACCTGTGTGGCAATTGTTTTTTAACTTGGGTGGGCTGGCAAGTCGCCAGCATCTTGGGCATTGTGTTGGCCAGCCAAGTGCCGCTTGCGTGGGGTTTGGGCTTTGCGGGCGTGTTGGCCTTGGTGGGCATCCTTTGCTCACTCTCAAGCTCGCGTATGCGCACCGTGTCTTTGGTGGTCTCGGGCGCGGCAGCTGTTGCTGCCTATGCGCTGCCCTTGCGCTTGAACATCTTGGTGGCCATCGCGGCTGCCGTGGCGATGTGTTTGTTAATTGAAAAAACCGCTGAGTTGAACAAGGCTGGCTCATGATTGATGCGTTTGAATTTCTCACCCTGTTGGGCTTGGCCACCATGACCTTGCTGACGCGCTGCTTTTTCTTTTTCTTGAACCGCGAGCTGCCTTTTCCTGCATGGGCGCAACGCGGCTTGCAATACGCCCCCATTGCCGCATTGGCGGCGGTGGTGGTTCCAGAAGTGCTGGTCAATCAAGGGCATTTGATCAGCTCATGGCAGGATGCGCGACTCTTGGGCGCGGCAGCCGGCGTGGCCTATTACGCCTACCGACGCGGTCAAGGCCAAGCGGTGCTGGGCACCATCGTGGTGGGCATGGCGGTGTATTTGCCGCTACACATTGGGTTGGGCTGTTAGGCTCGGCCTCGCCTCCATGCTGACACAACGTCGGCTACGACCGACCTGCGGCACTTGCCTTTGCCAATACAAAGTTTCTTTTTTGCACATATTTGGTCATAGCGCGGCATAGATTGCTTCGGGGCAATGCCCCTCGCAATGACGGCGCATTCCAATAACGAGCTTTGCGCTCGCAAAGGGGCAGGCCCTAAAATGCGGCGCAATAACACATCAAAGAGACAAGCCCATGAACATCATCCGCTTCGCTGACCTGTGCGCCCAAGGAAAAGCCCAAGGCCAACGTATCTTTATTCGTGCCGACCTCAACGTGCCGTTTGACGACCACGGCCACATCAGCGAAGACACCCGTATCCGCGCGTCCGTCCCTTGCATCCAAATGGCGTTAGCCGCTGGTGCGGCGGTGATGGTCACCAGCCATTTGGGCCGCCCAACAGAGGGCGAGTTCAAGCCCGAAGACTCGTTGGCACCCGTCGCCAAGCGCTTGGGCGAATTGCTGGGCCGCGAGGTGCCGGTGTTGGCCAATTGGGTGAGGGGGGTGCAGGTCGCCCCTGGCCAAGTGGTGGTGCTGGAGAACTGCCGCGTCAACGAAGGCGAGAAGAACAACAGCGAAGAATTAGCACGCCAAATGGCCGCTCTTTGCGACATCTATGTCAACGACGCCTTTGGCACCGCTCACCGCGCCGAGGGCACCACCTACGGCATCGCGCAGTTCGCGCCCATCGCTTGTGCCGGGCCGCTGCTCTCGGCCGAAATCGACGCCATCACCAAGGCCTTGGCCAACCCCAAGCGCCCACTGGCCGCCATCGTGGCGGGCAGCAAGGTCAGCACCAAGCTCACCATCTTGCAAGCGTTGGCGAAAAACGTGGACCAACTCATCGTGGGCGGCGGCATTGCCAACACCTTCATGCTGGCGGCGGGTTTGAAGATTGGCAAGTCCTTGGCCGAACCCGATTTGGTGGGCGAGGCCAAGGCGGTGATTGAAGCCATGAAGGCCCGCGGCGCCGAAGTTCCCATTCCCACCGACGTGGTCTGCGCCAAAAGCTTTGGTGCCGACGCGCCAGCCACGGTGAAGCAAGCCACTGAGGTGGACGACGACGATTTGATTTTGGACATCGGCCCCGAAACCGCCAAGCGTTTGGCGACGCAGCTCAAGTCAGCCGGCACCATTGTGTGGAACGGCCCCATGGGCGTGTTCGAGTTCGCAGCCTTCGAGAACGGCACCAAGGTGGTGGCCCATGCGATTGCAGACTCTGCCGCCTTCAGCATCGCTGGTGGCGGCGACACCTTGGCCGCCATTTCCAAATACGGCATTGAATCGAAAATTGGCTACATCTCTACCGGCGGTGGCGCTTTTCTGGAAGTGCTGGAAGGCAAAACCCTGCCCGCCTTTGAGATTTTGATGAAGCGCGCCTGAGTCGTCATTGCAAGGGTGCTTAGCCCCGAAGCACTCTTTGGCTTAAGGGGCGAACTGCTTTTTGCAGCGGTTAACGATATAAAACTTGAAAAACAATTTGTCTTGCCCATATTTTTCGGTGGCAAAGTCCAGCAGATGCTCGATCACCCATGTTTTGATCTGGGTGTCTGACGCCAAGTCTTGTGCACTGAACGAACGGCTTTGCCGACGCTCTTGCTCTTGGGTCCACGCCATTTGCTTGAAGTCTTCGTGACGGGGTTTGAGTTTTTCTAAACGCTCAGTTTGCTCAGCGGGGTTGTTGCGGCTCTCGTACATCAGGAGTTTGATGGCGTCGCTGTAGACCTCGGTTGGCTCGGCATAGCTGCTGGCCGCCTCTGCGCAAACAGTAACATGGCTACGCGCTGAAGTGGTAGGCTCTTGCGCCAATGTTTGAAGAGGGGCGCCAAGCAAGGACAAACATACCAGCGCAAAGCGCAGCGCAAGCGTCATCAGGCTGGGTTCATCGCTGGCTGGCTGGTGGCGCGCCCTTTGTAATCGGTCCAGCATTGGCGAGTGAAGTCATACAGCTTGCAGTCGCGCGCTGTTTGAAAGTACCAACGCCAAGAGAAGGGCTGAACGATGATTCGCCCAGGCAACAAGGTTTCAAGTTTGGCCTGCGCTTGCTTGAGGTGGTACAAAGGGATGCTCATGTCCACATGGTGCGCTGTGTGCTCCATGATGTGGTGCATCAAAGCGCCTATCTTTAAAGGGAAGGTGAGGTGCACAGTGGTGGACACAAAAGGCTGGGCCTTGGCCCAAGCGCTGCGGTCATCGTGCCAAGACACTTTGACATGGGTGTGGTGCACATAAACCACAAAGCCAATCATGGCGCACCAAAACAAAAAAGGCACCACCACGCTGCACAACAGCACCAAGGCAATCGACTGCTCGGTGGCAATGGCCGCCATCACCATGCCCACCACCCAAACCAAGGCAAAAGCGCAGATGAGCAAACTGTCTTTCACGAAGATGGGGCGACGGGTAGGCATTTCTTTGGCGGTGGGGAAAACCATTTTTTTCCACCAAATTTCGATCATGTAGTAAAGGCCTGGTGCCCAACCGCTACGGTAAGCGCGGTCGAGCAAACGACCCATCCAAGACAATTTGGCAAATTCTTCTTGGGTCAGCGGTGCCCAAACGAAGTCGAAACCCTTGAGGTTGGTATAGCCGTGGTGCACCACGTTGTGACCAATGTCCCACAGGCTGAAGGTGGTGAGCGAGGGCAAAAAGGCGATACGGCCCATCCATTTGTTCAAGCCGCGGTGGGGCGTGAGACTTTGGTGACAGGCATCGTGGCCAATGATGAACAAACGACCAATGGTAAAGCCCATGGCAACGCCGCACAACAACTTGGCCCAAACGGCGTCAAAATAAACCGTACCAGCCAAAAAAGCGCCCCAAATCGCAAAATCCAAGAGCATTAGCGCAATGGCGCGCAGCGTGACTCGGTTGGACAAGGGAATCAGCCACTCGCGGATCACCTTACGGTGGGGCATGGGCTCATTGAGAGGAATGGGTTGTTCTTTGGTAGTCATATCCCTGATATTGTAACGACTGACCCTTTTTGGCAACTTACCCCTACCAGCGCATGGGCAAACGCCGGCAAACTTTGTATAGCTTGTCAGGTTCGCGCACCACATAACCCCCTTGAACCAGCTCTTTCATGATGCGACTGACCATTTCCCGACTGCAGCCAATGTGCTGCGCCATTTGGGCATGTGTCATGGGGGCTGGTGCTGGGGCCGTGCTTTGCGCCGGCATTTGCTGGCGTTGAAGCAAGGCGCTGAGACGACTGTAAGCGTCAGAAAACAAGGCTAAACAGGTGGTTTGGGTTGCCAAACGCAAGCGCTGCAAGGCCCGCTGTAGCAAAGCCATGGCCAAATGGGGGTCGTGATGCAGCAACACCCGCACACTTTCGGTGCTGACCACGGCACAGACAGCAGGGCCCAAGGTGATGACGCTTGAGCAATGCTGCCCCCCCTCCAAGGCCAGCAAACCCAGCACATCGCCGCGACCAGCCATGGCCAAGGTAATTTCGCGCGGCTTGCTGTCTTGCGACATGGCGAATTCGCGCAAGTTGCCATGCAGCACCACATAGAGCTGTACTCCCACATCCCCTTCTTGAATAAGCAAGGTGTTTTTTCGGTAATGCCGCACCTGCCCTTGACGGGCTAGCGTACGCAAATAGTCTGGTGCCAGCGCGTCCAGAAGGGAAGAATGCGGTGTTGAGGAATTGTTCATGGCGTCAATATAGAGTTGGGTTTGACTCTGTGGTGTGCGCCATACTTTCGATTTTTGTGTGCGCCACTTTATTCGCGTGGGAGAATGCGCTGGCCATTTACACGAGACCCTTTATGCCTAAACACGCTACCAAAATCGTTGCCACCCTCGGTCCCGCCTCGAGCGACCCTGTCTTGCTTGAAAACATGATCCGAGCAGGTGTGAATGTGGTGCGCTTGAACTTCAGCCACGGCGTGGCGCAAGATCATATTGACCGCGCCAAACTGGTACGTGAGGCTGCGCACCGTGCAGGCAGGGTGGTGGCAATCATGGCCGATTTGCAAGGCCCCAAGATCCGCGTTGGAAAGTTCGCCCAAGGCAAGGTGATGTTGGAGTC
>CAMATW010000052.1 GCA_945861305.1 Bordetella parapertussis
AGGCGGGTGCACATGTGGACGACAGCCCATGGCTCAACAATGCCTTGAAAAAGCTTGGCTACTCGGAAGAAAAACACAAGCTCTCCACCCGCAGCTTGGCTGGTTTGCAGGTGCTTTACTTTGAAGAAACCGTGGAAGACAAGCTGTGGGAGCCCACCTTCATTTGTGAACACCCGGTGGAAATTTCACCTCTGGCCCGTGCAAGCGACAGCCATCCCGAGGTGACCGAGCGCTTTGAGCTATATATCACCGGCCGCGAATTTGGCAACGGTTTCAGCGAGTTGAACGATGCCGAAGACCAAGCGGCACGGTTTCACGCACAGGTCAACGCCAAAGACAGTGGCGACGACGAGGCCATGTTTTACGACCACGACTTCGTTCGGGCACTCGAATACGGCATGCCACCCGCAGGAGGCTGCGGCATTGGCATTGACCGTTTGATGATGCTATTGACCGACAGCCCCAGTATCAGGGATGTGATTTTGTTCCCCGCCCTGCGCAGGGAAACCCTTTAAGAAGCTTTAGGCGCAGCAGGCGTTGCGGAAGCAGCAGGTTTAGGCGGTTTGCAGTCATGGCAGAAAAACGCCAAACTGCCTGCAAAGCGTTGTTGGCTGCCTTGGCGACGGGGTTTGTGCATGCCGCACTTGATGCATGACATGGTTTCACCCATTTTCCCCATGCCTGCAAAGGGGGAGCCATTCTCACGACTGGTAAAACGAAGACCACTCTCGTCAACAGAGGTTTTGCCAGATTTGGTTGCCATGGGGTATCCTTTAGTCTTGCTAATCCCCGTTGCCTTCGGGGTAAGAGGGTCTATTTTAACCGCTTTGACAGCCTTTGTGCCGCCCTGTGTGTCGGCCATCTTTTTCAGGGCAAAAAGCTCAAAGCCTGCAAATAACTGGGGTTTTGCATCAAAGTGTCCCAATCCAAGGCCTTGGAGGTTGGCAAAAGGGCCAAACGCCGTTGCTCGCTGACCTTGCTGGCCTGCCATTTGGCGTTTTTTGCTGCATGGTTTTGGGCATGGACCAAACCGTCCAGCAACTCGTCCACCGCCTGCCCGCCTTGTGGACTGTCTGGGGAACTTTGGTTGCACAACAAGACCAAATCACAACCGGCTTGCAATGCCGTCACAGCGGCCTCGGTGTAGCTCACCTCTTTGCCATCGATCAAACGTGCGCCAGCCATGGACAAATCGTCGCTGAAGACCGCGCCCTGAAAGCCGAGTTGGTGACGCAAGATATCTTTGAGCCAACGCGCTGAGAAACCCGCTGGCCGCTCATCCACCTTGGGGTAAATGACGTGTGCTGGCATGACGCTGGTCAAACTGGTGGTCAACCACGCGTAAGGCAAGGCGTCGTCATGCAAGATGGCCTTCAAGCTGCGCATGTCGACGGGAATTTCGGTATGCGAGTCGGCCTTCACAAAACCATGCCCAGGGAAATGCTTGCCGCAATTGGCCATACCGGCTTGCAACAAGCCGTGCATCAGGCTTTTGGCCAGCACCCCCACGATGCGCGGATCGCGCGAAAAAGCGCGGTCGCCAATCACGCCGCTGGTGCCAAAGTCCAAGTCCAACACGGGCGTGAAGCTGAAGTCCACACCACAAGCACGCAACTCAGACGCCAGTATGTAACCGCAGGCGGTGGTTGCGTTGGTGGCGTTCAAAGCGCCACTGCCGGGTAAATCTTTGTCGTCCTCGAACCAAAGCTGTCCCAACTCCGCCATGGCTGGCAAATGTGTAAAGCCATCGCTGCGAAAGCGCTGGACACGCCCGCCCTCATGGTCCACGCAAATCAAAGCATCGGGTCGCACACGCTTGATGTCAGCGCACAAAGCCGTGAGTTGCTGGCGGTCTGCCCAGTTGCGGGCAAACAAGATCATGCCGCCACACAGCGGGTGCGCCAAGCGGCGGCGGTCGGTGTCGCTGAGCGCGGTGCCAGCGATGTCCAAAATCAGGGGGGCGTGTTTCACAGTGGTCATGGTTCAAGCAGCAGTTTGTTCAACAATCACATGGCTGGTGGCGTAGTCGGTTTCGTCACTGAGAGTGACGTGGGCACGCAGTTGCCGCGTGGCGAACCATTCTTGCAAAGCGCCATGCAGCACGATGGTGGGCTGGCCACTGGGCAAACGCCCCACCTCGCAATGCCGCCAAGTCATGGGCATGCGCATGCCCAATCCGATGGCTTTGCTGAAGGCCTCTTTCACCGAAAAACGCGTCGCCAAAAACCGCACTCCTCGGTCTGGCCAGCGGGCGCTTCGGGCACGAAAGGTTTGCATCTCGGCCTCACTCAGCACCTTTTGGGCAAAGCGCTCGCCGTGGCGATCAAAGGCGGCGCGGATGCGGCGTATATCGCAGATGTCGGTGCCAATGCCATAAATCTGGCTCATGGTTGGAGGCAGTCCAAATAGGCTTTCACCGTTTCGGTGTAACCCCTTTCCAAGGCGTCGGCCATCAAGGCGTGGCCAATCGACACCTCTTTCACATCAGGGACTGCTTGCACAAAGTCACGCAAATTGGCCAAATTCAGGTCGTGTCCCGCATTGACTTGCAGGCCCACCGAATGCGCCGCCTTGGCAGTTTCTGCGAACTTGGCCAACATCGCCGCGCCTTGGGGCATACCATGGTGGGCTGCATAAGGCTCGGTATAAAGCTCCACGCGGTCAGCGCCCACTTCCTTTGCAAACTCCATGGCAGAAGGGTCTGCATCCATGAAAAGGCTAACCCGTGCGCCCCAAACTTGGGCCTGTGCGATCAGGGGTCTCAATCGTTGGGCATCCTCGGGAAAGCGCCAACCGTGGTCGGAGGTGAACTGGCCTTCGGCATCAGGCACGAAGGTCACTTGCTGAGGATGCAGTTTTTCCACCAAGGCCATGAGGTTGTGAAAAGGGTTGCCCTCGATATTGAACTCGCGGTCTGGCCATGCCTTGAGCAACTCCGCCAAATCGAACACATCGCTGTCGCGGATATGGCGTTGGTCCGGCCGAGGGTGCACCGTGATGCCGTGGGCACCCGCTTGCAAACACAGTGTGGCTGCACGGGTGACGCTGGGGACACCCAAATGACGGGTGTTGCGCACCAGCGCAACTTTGTTTAGATTGACAGATAAATGGGTGTTCATAAAGCTTGTAATTCCATCATCACTTGGCGGGTGCGCAAGCTGTTGACGCCACAATGGTAGTGCAAGAGGTTGCGCAGCTGGGTTTGCAGCGCACTGCGCAACTCCGGTGCGAACTCGGCGCAACAACGCAGCAAGGCGGTCAAGGGCGCATCGGTTGCAAGCGCAGCAAACAGCTGCAGCCAATGGCTACCCCGCAAAGCCACGCCCTCCTCAACGGCTCTTAGCCCGCCTTCTGCAAACAAGGCATAGCTGGCCTCTGGTTGCAGCGCTTGTAAGGTCAAGGTTTGCACTAACAGGTCTGGCAAAAACCCAATGTCTCGCAGCAGCAGCAACTCAAAGGCCCGCAACAAAGGCGCGATGGTGTTGTCCAAGCCGCTGGCCAAGACCTTGACGGTCTGGCGGTAGGTGTCAAATAACGCCGGATGGGGGTCGTCACGTGCCAGCAAGCGCAACAAGAGTTCATTCAGGTAATAGCCCGACAGCAAGGCTTCGCCGCTGGGCATGACATGGCCACCCGCCCATTCGGCACTTTTCAAGGTGCGAATTTCAGCGTCACCGCTATAAGAAAGCAACAAGGGTTGCAGGGGAAGCAACACGGCACGCAAATTGGAGGTGGGGCGTTTAGCACCTTTGGCGACCAAGGCCACCCGCCCGTGGTGGCGGGTCAAGACTTCCAAAATACGGCTGGATTCGCTCCAGTCGTAGTGGTGGAGCACAAAAGCGGGTTCATCCAAAACCCGAAGCGCAGCCGCTTTACTCGTAGCCAAAGCTGCGCACCCGCGCTTCGTCATCGGCCCAGCCCGAGCGCACTTTCACCCACAGTTCAATAAACACTTTGGCGTCCATCAGTTTTTCTAATTCTTGGCGAGCGAGCGTGCCAATTTGCTTCAAGCGCTCACCGCCTTCACCGATCACCATGGCTTTGTGGCCATCGCGTTCGACCACGATGGTGGCAGCGATGCGCACCATGCGAGACACCGTCTTACCAGGCTCCTCGGTGAATTTATCGATGATGACGGTGGAGGTGTAAGGCAGCTCGTCGCCGGTGAAGCGAAACAGTTTTTCGCGGATGATTTCACTTGCCAAAAATTTTTCGCTGCGGTCGGTGAGTTCGTCTTCGCTGTACCACCATGGTTGTTCAGGCAAATAGGCTTGGCACTGGGTCAGCAAGCGCTCAATATCTTTAGCGTTTTTAGCCGACATCGGCATGAACTGTGCAAAAGGGTGACGTGTTTGCATATCTTGCAGCCATGGTGCAATGTCCTCTCGGCGGTGGACTTTATCGAGCTTGTTGGCAATCAGCAAAGCTGGAATACCTTTCTTCAACAGCGCTAGCACCTTGGCGTCGGCCTGCGCAAAACTGCCCGCATTGACCACAAACAAGACCAAGTCCACATCGCTGACAGCGCCCACCACGGTTTTGTTGAGCGAGCGGTTCAGGGCATTGGCGTGATCGGTTTGAAAGCCCGGCGTGTCCACAAAAATAAACTGTGTGTCGCCCGTGGTACGTATGCCGGTGATGCGGTGGCGTGTGGTTTGCGCTTTGCGAGAGGTGATGCTGATTTTTTGTCCCACCAAGGCATTCAGCAAGGTGGACTTGCCCACATTGGGCTTGCCCACAATCGCCACCAAACCGCAGCGTTGAGCGCCTGTCGATGCGGGGGTTAAAGGTTCTGTCATAAAGGATGCTCCTGCAGCCATTGGAGCATGGCGGCCGCTGCCGCTTGCTCGCCGCTGCGGCGCGAGTTGCCAATGCCGCGCTGGGCTTGCTTTAACTCAACGATTTCGCACTCGACATCGAAGGTCTGTTGGTGTGCCGCCCCCGTTGTGCCTGCCACTCGGTAAATAGGCAGTTGCATACGTCGTGCTTGCAACCACTCTTGCAATTCGGTTTTGGGGTCTTTGGCGGCGGCGGTCATGGTCGGCGAGATGGTCACCTTGTCAAACAAGCGCAGCACCAAGCTTTCAGCGGCTTGGTAACCGGCGTCCATCAATACCGCGCCGATGACGGCTTCCAAGGCGTCGGCCAAGATAGAGGGGCGCTGCTGGCCACCCGAGCGCATCTCGCCCTCGCCCAAACGGATCAAGCCGCTCAAGCCCAAGTCGAGCGCCAAACGGTGCAAGGTATCTTGCTTGACCAAATTGGCGCGTACACGGGAAAGGTCGCCCTCGGGCTGATCGCTCAAAGCTGTAAAAAGCATTCGAGACACCGCCAAATTAAGCACCGAGTCGCCTAAAAACTCTAGGCGCTCATTATGTTGGCTGCTGAAGCTGCGGTGGGTTAACGCCAGCTCAAGCAGCTGAGGTTGGGCAAAGCGGTGCTTTAACCTGTCTTGCAAGCCCGAGGTGGTCAACTTCTCATGCACCTCGGCCATCGTCAGTCAAAACCACCAACTCGGCTGGGATTGCCAAAATTCATCCAAACAAAAAAAGCTTTGCCCACGATGTTTTGGTCGGGCACAAAGCCCCAGTAGCGTGAATCCAGCGAATTGTCGCGGTTGTCACCCATCAGAAAATAGTGACCGGCAGGCACTTTGCAAATAAAACCTTCGACGTTGTAAGTGCAGTTTTCTTTGTACGCAAAGTCATCAATGCCACTCACAAAAGCTGGCGCACGCTCCTCGTTGAGCAAGCGGTGGATTCGCAGATTTTGCATATCAGAAGGTATGCTGCCAATCGGCAGGGGTTCCTCGAACTGCTTGCTGTAGCGCATATTGTCAGCGTCGAAAAATTCAGGCACCGAGGTTTTGCCAACGGCTTGACCATTGATGGTGAGTCGCTTGTTGATGTAGGCGATCTCGTCGCCAGGGATACCAATCACCCGCTTGATGTAGTCCAAGCTGGGCTTGGGTGGGTAGCGAAACACCATCACATCGCCACGCTGCACCGCGTTGCCGTCGGTCAGCTTGCGGTTGATGACGGGCAAACGCATGCCGTAATGGAATTTGTTCACCAAAATCAAGTCGCCCACATGCAAGGTGGGGATCATGGAGCCCGAGGGAATTTTGAAAGGCTCAAACAAAAAAGAGCGCAAGATGAAAACCGCTGCAATGACTGGAAACAAACCTGCGGTCCAATCCAGCCACCAAGGTTGGCGGTACATCTCTTCCAACTTGGCCGCAAGTTGCTGGTGCTCAGGCGGGGTAGCAATGCCTTGTTGGGTCAGCTCTTGTTCGCGCTTGGCATATTGCTCTTGCAAAGCTTGGGCAGTGCGCAAACGCTTGGGCCAAAAATACAATTTTTCTGCGACCCAATACACACCTGTGACGGTAGTGGCCATCAACAACAGCAAAGCAAAATTGCCTTCCACAATGCCAGCGTACCAAGCTCCTGCATAGCCTAGAAAGGCGGCCAAGACCAAACCTGTGAGGGCGGCGATCAATCTTCCACCTGCAATATCGCCAAAAAGGCTTCTTGGGGCACTTCTACCGATCCGATTTGTTTCATGCGTTTCTTGCCTGCTTTTTGTTTCTCTAAAAGTTTGCGCTTGCGACTGATGTCGCCACCATAGCATTTTGCCAGCACGTTTTTACGCAGGGCTTTGATGGTTTCGCGGGAAATGATATTGGCGCCAATCGCCGCTTGGATGGCGACGTCAAACATTTGGCGGCTGATGATTTCACGCATTTTGGAGACCACCGCACGGCCACGGTACTGCGACTGGCTGCGGTGCACGATGATGGACAAGGCGTCAACGCGCTCGCCGTTCAACAAAATGTCGACTTTCACCACATCAGCAGCGCGGTACTCTTTGAACTCGTAGTCCATGGAAGCGTAGCCTCGGCTCACACTTTTAAGCTTGTCAAAAAAGTCTAGAACGATTTCACCCAAAGGCATTTCATAGGTCAGCATCACCTGTCGGCCGTGGTAAGCCATGTTCAGCTGCACCCCACGTTTTTGGTTGGCGAGGGTCATGACCGCGCCCACATAGTCTTGTGGCATGTACAAATGCACGGTGACGATGGGTTCGCGAATTTCCTCCATCTTGCTGGCCTCCGGCATCTTGGAGGGGTTCTCCACCATGATGACCTCGCCATCGGCTCGCATCACTTGGTACACCACACTGGGGGCGGTGGTGATGAGGTCTTGGTCGAATTCGCGCTCTAAACGCTCTTGCACAATCTCCATGTGCAGCAAGCCCAAAAAACCGCAGCGAAAGCCAAAACCCAGAGCTTGCGACACCTCGGGCTCGTAGCGCAATGAAGAATCGTTGAGCTTGAGTTTTTCCAAAGCGTCGCGCAAGGCGTCGTACTGGTTGGCTTCGGTGGGGTACAGACCTGCAAACACCTGCGGCTGTATTTCTTTGAAACCTGGCAAGGCTTGTAATGCTGGCCCGAGGTTGTTGGGCAGTTTTTTCTCCAAGGTGATGGTGTCGCCCACCTTGGCGGCTTGCAGCTCTTTGATACCAGCAATGATGTAACCCACCTCGCCCGCTTCCAGCGACTCACGCGACTCATTGGCTGGGGTGAACACACCCAGGTTGTCAGCGTTGTAGACCGCGTTGGTTGCCATCATCTTGAAACGCTCACCCTTGGCCAAGCGGCCATCGACCACTCGCACCAGCATGACCACGCCCACATAGGTGTCGAACCAGCTGTCGACAATCATGGCGCGAAGAGGCCCGTCAGGGTTACCGCGTGGCGGAGGAATTTTGGCGATCACGGCCTCCAAGATCTCATCCACGCCCATGCCTGTTTTGGCCGAACAGGGGATCGCGTCACCAGCGTCAATGCCAATCACGTCTTCGATTTCGGTTTTGGCGTTCTCGGGGTCCGCCGAAGCCAAGTCCATCTTGTTGAGCACGGGCACCACCTCGACCCCTAAGTCGAGGGCGGTGTAACAGTTGGCCACCGTCTGTGCTTCCACGCCTTGGCTGGCATCCACCACCAACAAAGCGCCTTCGCACGCCGACAAAGAGCGGCTGACCTCGTAGGAAAAGTCCACATGCCCGGGCGTGTCGATCAAATTGAGGTTGTAAATTTCGCCGTTTTTCGCTTTGTAGCGCAGTGAAGCGGTCTGTGCCTTGATGGTTATCCC
>CAMATW010000053.1 GCA_945861305.1 Bordetella parapertussis
TACATGCACCAGTTCAAGATCAACGGCAAGATGGCTTTTGAAGGCGATGTATGGCAATGGCACCAAGACTACGGCACTTGGCTTAACGATGACATGATGCCCACCGAACGGGCCATGAACGTGGCCATTTTTTTGGACGATGTGAATGAATTCAACGGCCCCTTGATGTTCATTCCAGGCAGCCATAAAAAAGGCGTGATTGATGCCAAGCATGACTTGACCACCACCAGCTACCCCTTGTGGACCGTCGACAACGACCTCATCAGTCAGTTGGTCGATCGCGCTGGAGGCAAGCAAGGCGGCATCGTCAGTCCCACGGGTCCAGCAGGCTCCATGATTTTGTTTCACAGTTGCTTGGTCCACGCTTCTGCCAGCAACTTGTCCCCTTGGAACCGTGTCAGTGTTTACCTGAGTTTGTGCACGGTCAGCAACCATATTCGCCGTCACAAGCGCCCTGAATTCATCGCTCACCGCGACTTCGCCCCCATTGAGTGCTTGCCCGATGACTGCTTGTCCAAGTCTTACCCCGTGGATTTGCCATGGGCCAATGGCTTGCCCGCCAGTGCTTTGGTGACCACCGACGTTCCTTTTGACCAAACCAAAGAAGCTGCATGAGTTTGCACCATCAACTGCAGAAGCGTGAACGAGACAACAATCCCATACTCGTTGCGCTGATTGGCGCAGGAAAGTTTGGCGCCATGTACTTGGCCCAAGTTCCACGAACGCCTGGTGTGCATTTGGTAGGCATTGCAGATTTATCCCTTGCGAGCGCCAAAACCAATTTGGCCCGTGTGGGTTGGCCCGAGCATCAATCGCAGTCAAAGTCTTTGGATGAGGCGTTCAAGCAAAGACAGACTTTCCTCACAGAAGATTGGCGTGCTTTGGTCAGTGATCCACGCATCGATGTGGTGGTGGAATGCACCGGCAACCCCATCGCAGCTGTCGAGCATTGCCTTGCTGCGTTCGAGCATGGCAAGCACGTGGTCAATGTCACGGTGGAAGCGGATGCGTTTTGTGGCCCTTTGCTTGCGCGAAAAGCAGCCCTTGCTGGTGTGGTGTATTCCTTGGCTTTTGGCGATCAACCCGCCTTGATTTGCGATTTGGTCGATTGGGCGCGCACCTGCGGTTTCCCTGTGGTGGCTGCGGGTCGGGGTCACAAATGGTTGCCGCATTTTTGTGAGTCCACACCTGACACTGTTTGGGGTAATTACGGGCTCACCCCAGAGCAAGCCAGTCGTGGCGGTTTGAACCCCAAAATGTTCAACAGTTTTTTGGATGGCTCCAAGCCCTCCATCGAAAGCACGGCCGTGGCCAATGCCACGGGTTTGAGTGTGCCCAGCAACGGACTGCTTTACCCGCCTGCCAGTGTGGAAGACATTCCCTTCGTTACCCGTCCCATCAGCGAGGGTGGTGTGTTGGAACACAAAGGCATGGTGGAAGTGATTTCGTCGCTTGAAGCCAATGGCCGTGTCATTCCTTATGACATTCGCATGGGTGTTTGGGTGACGGTGGAGGCTGAGACCGATTACATCAAGCACTGTTTTGAAGAGTACAACGCGCATACCGACCCAACAGGGCGCTATTTCACTTTGTACAAGCGCTGGCATTTGATCGGCCTAGAGGTTGGCATGTCAGTGGCCAGCGTGGCCTTGCGTGGCGAACCCACGGGCGTCGCCCAAAGCTGGCGAGCCGATGTGGTGGCGACGGCCAAACGAGATCTGCAGGCAGGAGAAACATTGGACGGCGAGGGTGGTTACACCGTGTGGGGAAAGTTATTGCCTGCCAGTACCTCGGCTCGCATGGGTGGGCTGCCGCTGGGCTTGGCGCACCAAGTGAAATTGGTCCGTGCGGTGAAAAAAGGCCAATCTCTTTGCTGGGACGATGTGGCCATGGACACCACCTTACCCGCCTATCGCATCAGAATGGAAATGCAAGAAATGTTTGCTGCCTAAGCCGACCTTAGGAAGATTTTTTCTTCATCTCAGAACGCAGCACCTTCATCAGCAACATCCATTCGCCGCCGTTTTGAACCGTGAAAGTGAATTTTTCGTTCATACCATTGTTCATTTGAATTTCATGCCAGTTGGCAAACAATGTCAAACCCTTGATACGCTTAGCGCTCTCGGTGAAAGAAATCTCGATATGGATAAAAGAGATGTCTTCATTGCTGTCAAAAGATTTGAAATACAAGCCGTCTGACAGCAAATACAAAACCCCTGTGGGCAGTGTGAAGCGATTAGACGTGTTGGCGGGACCATAGGCAATGATGGTTTTGTTGATGAGCTCAACCGGAATACTTTGCCGAATAATCTGCTGCGTATCGTGGGTTTTATAAAAGGCAAAGGCTAAGCCGAGTCCAACCGCTACCCATGCGTAAATTGCATTGCCAGAGAAGAGGAAGATAGCCAAAGCCACGAGCAAAAATGGAATGGATAAATCCAGCCGCATCTCCCAAGGTCCACGAGAGATCAGCAGCGAACTGTTATCAAGCGTGTTGGCCAAAATGAGTGGCGAAATATTGGGTTTTTCGTTTTGCACATGCGGCAGTTGCGAGCCGCAATTTTGGCAAAAAACATTTTCGCTAGGGTTGATGAAGTAGCAACTGGTGCAAATCATGGGGTGCTTTCAGAATTTGCGTGCATCAATGTGATTTGGCTTTGGCAGGAGCTTCATGCTTATCCGCTGGAGCGTTCTTTTCTGCAGGCTCGCCATGCTTTTCAGAGGGGCTAGCCGTATGCGTATCCGTGGCATCTCCATGCCCTGCGCTGTCATGTTTGGCTTGGGCGTCAGTTTTGGCAGGTTCGTGCGACAAGAAGTTGTAAATAGCCAAAGAGCTCAGCACCACTGTCAAACCGCACAAAAGTCCTATGACAAAAATCATGAAGCTGCCGCCATCGCTGTCGCTGTCCGAGGACGACATGGATTTCGGGGGGGATTTCTCGGCTGTTTTTTTCTGTACAGCTTGTAACTGCGCCTTAAGCTCGCTCATGCCTGAGGCCAAGGCGCCCATGTTTTTTTCCAAACTTTGCTGCGCAGCTTGGTGGTAAGCATCAACACGTTTCTCAAGGTGCTCTATGACCTCATGCTGGTCGTCTCTGAGGCTTTCATTGTTTTGCGCCATGCTTTGCGCTAACAATTTATGGATCTCAATTTTTTGTTTTTCAAGTTGGAGCTTGAATTCGTCTGGCATACGTTGCGAATACTGTTGCGCTTCATTTTGAGAAAACAGCGCTGCCAATTGAGTAAGTTGACTTTGTAAGCTGGTTTGTTGCTCAGCAACTTGGCTCACTAAAGGCTCCAGCGGGTCAGGTTGGGTTTGCTGATGGTTTTGCTGTTGCGAGGTGAGAGAAATGAAGTCCAGCAACAGGGACTGTTTTTCAAGCGTCTTTTTGATTTCTTGCTGCGTTTGTTCAACAATTTTGAGCCTATCGGGTTCGAGGCTGGCTGTCGGCACAGCCGAGAACGGTGCCACTGTTTGGTTGGGTGTTGGGGCCAATTCGAGATCAATTTCACTCATTTCAGCCATATGTTCAGGCGGACTGAGCGTGAAACTCATTTCATCAACAGGTTTGACTTCAGCAGGCGCTTGAGTTGGCTCGCTAGAGCTTTCATTGGTGAGAGTTACCTCAGCAGGCTTTGCGCTGCGCTTGAAGGGCGCGCCGCACTTGCCACAAAACTTGGCGGTAATTGAAATAGGTTTTCCACATGCAACGCAATCCATAGCTTTACCTAGTTAGTTTCTTCTGATGTGTAAATACGGCAAGGAGAGTACTTGCCGGTGCTGGCTTGGTTTTCTTCACAATCTTTTCTTGCAATTTCTTCAGCCTTTTTTTTGCTTTTGTCAGTGACAGCGCCTGCACAGTAAGCGGTTTCGCCATCAAAACTGTAAACAAAGGCGCGGTAAGGCTTGTCTGGGTTGTTTTCTCGCATGAAGCGTTCAAACAGTTTTTTGCATTTTCCTAGAAGTGGCGGACGGTACAAATTCGCCAGAGGCGGGGGATCGGCTTTGACCGAGGGGTTTTCATCTGATGCGTTAGATTTATTGCCGGGGGGGTCATCTTGAGCCGAGGAAATCTCATCTTGCTTGGTTTGTCCATCTGCGCCTGCCTGCGCATGAACGGGGGCGCCATGCATATCAAGTGTCTCAATACCAGGCTGCTCAGACTTCAAAAAGGAACGGGAATAGATGAACAAGGGGATATTGATGGAGGCCATCAACATCACCATGATCAGGTATTTGGTCATTCCTTTGGTGTTCATTTGTCAAAAAATCCAATAGTTACAGTAGGTTGTTAGCAAAACTTGTTCCACTTTAATCGGTTTGAAGATCATCGACTTGAGTCCACAGTACCGCAAGTATTGCCTGAGAAATTTGAAGTGTATTATTTAGCATTCAAAACAAGCAAAATAAAGCTATTTTTTAAAAAGGCTATGGGTTGTAGAGAGAGTTTTTGTTATTAAAATACTTTTGATTGCATAAACAAGTTCTCATCAATTAATCCAAAGGTATGACATGGCTGAAGCTACCCCAAATGCAAGCAGTTTGATCATTGGAGAAGGTGTAACCTTTGTTGGCACCATCACCGCACCTGGGCGGGCCACGGTCAACGGCATTGTTTCTGGCGAAATCACTGTTCACGATTTACATATCGGCGCCCAAGGCAGTGTGTCAGGAAGTATTGACGCCCACACCATCGATGTTCATGGCGTTTTGGCTCAACAAGTTGTTTGCCATCAGCACATCATGATTCACCGCGATGGTGCGGTGTCGGGCAAACTTGATTATGCTGAAATTGAAATTGAACGCGGCGGACAATTCATGGGCCAGATGACCCAGCATGAAGCCAATCAAGTCAAGTCAACTGCAGACCTCGCCAAGCCCCGTCCAAAGCCCTGATTTCCTCGACTTAAGGGGCTTTCCCCTAGGGCAGTTATACCCCCATAGTGCTATGATCATTGGCTCTAAGCCGTAGTTATTACAGGCTGATTTTTAGCCAGTTAATGAGGAAGACATGACGACCCAACCCCCCTTTGCCGGATCTGACGCTCAGGTCAATTCTTCCGCTGTTGAAGAGATGTTTGCGGGTAAATCTGTGGCCTGTCCTTGTTGCAACGGTAATTTGACACCCAGCATGTTGCAAAAAATCATGGACGACGCCAGCCGTTTAGAGGGCTTCAAAAAAGAATTTCGCGCCATCCCTACGGGTGGCTTGGGCATGATGATCGACCCCCATGCCCACATGACCGCCCGAACCACTGACGACTATGAAGCCATGGCCCAAGCTGGCATCGTGGCCGTCATCGAACCCGCTTTTTGGTTGGGTCAATTACGCACCAATGTGGGCACGTTTGTCGACTATTTCTCCACCATCACAGGTTTTGAGCGTTTTCGCGCCGGTCAGTTTGGTATTCGCCATTACTGCACCATCGGTTTGAACCCCAAAGAAGCCAACAACGAAGCCTTGGCCGAACAAGTGCTAGCTGTCTTGCCGCGCTACCTCACCAAAGAGGGCGTGGTGGCAGTGGGTGAAATCGGTTATGACGAGCAAACCTCTCAAGAAGACAAAGCCTTTCGTGCCCAAATTGAGATGGCCAAGGAATATGACCTTCCCATCATGATTCATACGCCGCATCGCGATAAAACCCGCGGCACCCAGCGCAGCATGGATGTGTTGGAAGAGCATGGCTTTGACCCAGCCCGTTGTGTGATCGATCACAACAACGAAGAAACCATCCGCGAAGTGCTGGACCGAGGTTACTGGTGTGCTTTCACCATTTACCCGTCCACCAAAATGGGCAATGAGCGCTTGGCCGCTTTGGTACAACAATATGGATCAGAACGCGTGATTGTGGATTCGTCATGCGACTGGGGTGTCTCCGACCCCTTGGCCGTTCCCAAAACTGCACGTTTGATGGCTGACAAAGGTATTTCTGCCGACATCATTCACCAAGTGGTTTACAAAAACGCCTTGGCGGTTTATGGCCTCAACGGCGAGATGAAAGAAGAGCATTGGCTCAAACCCCAAGCCATTGATCAACGCACGCTTTACGAAGGAAACTCCGTTTTGCGGGGTCAGGAGCCCAAAGTCCACACGCGTGAAGTCGACGCCAACGTGATCCGCTGAACGGATTAGCCGTTGACTTTTGGGTTTTTTATTTATGCAACCGCTGATCGTTCTCAATATCGTGGGTCTCACACCCCGCCACCTCGGTGCGAATACGCCGCGTTTATCGGCGTTCGCCCGTCAAGGTGCTATGCGTGCGTTAACCACCACATTGCCCGCAGTCACTTGCACCACACAAGCCACCTTCATGACCGGATTGCCGCCTGACCAAACCGGTGTGGTGGCCAATGGTTGGTTGTTTCGTGACCTGTGTGAAATTTGGTTTTGGCGTCAGTCGAACCGTTTGGTCAGTGGCGAAAAAATTTGGGAGGCAGGAAAAGCGCGGGACCCGCGTTTCACCTGCGCCAATATGTTCTGGTGGTACAACATGGCGTCCACCCACGATTACGGTGCCACCCCCAGACCTATTTACAAGGCAGATGGGCGAAAACTCCCCGACTGTTTTACCGTGCCTACCGATTGGCGCGACAAGTTAAGCGCCCGCTTGGGTAAGTTCCCATTGTTCAGTTTTTGGGGACCCAACACCAATATCGCGTCCACCCGCTGGATTGCCAAAGCCTCGGAACTGGCCATCACAGACTTTGATCCCACGCTCACCATGGTCTATTTGCCGCATCTCGATTACGACATGCAGCGCTTTGGTCCCAATGAAAATCACCCAGCAGTGGCTAAGTCTTTGCAAGAGATAGACCAAGTGGCTGGCGACCTGATCGATTTCGCGCAAAAGCACGGTCGACAGGTCATGGTTTTGTCCGAGTACGGCATCACCGAGGTAGATCGCCCTATTCATATCAACCGTGAAATCCGTCGCCAAGGCTGGCTGCAAGTGCGCATGGAAGATGGCCACGAAATGCTGGACCCCACCACCTCCAAGGTGTTTGCGGTGTCCGATCATCAAATCGCGCATGTGTACGTGCGAGACCCTGCGCTGATCCCGCAAGTCAAGGCCTTGCTTTTGGCCACGCCTGGGGTGGAGTCAGTTTGGGATAAAACCGAACAAGCGGCCCACCATATCGCGCACGAGCGAAGCGGTGAATTGGTGGTCATGTCGGATGCACGTTCTTGGTTTACCTACTATTTCTGGCTCGATGACGTCTTAGCCCCAGACTTTGCTCGAACAGTTGAAATTCACCGCAAAGCAGGTTATGACCCCGTCGAGTTGTTTCTGGACCCGAAGTTAGCTTTTCCCAAGCTTTACATCATATGGAAGCTCGTGAAAAAACTTTTAGGCTTTCGCATGTTGCTCGACGTTATTCCTTTGGATGCCAATTTGGTCAAAGGCTCTCACGGCAGGCCCACCGACGACCCGCTCGACGGCCCCTTGGTCATGAGCGATGTGCCCAGTTTGTTGCCAGACACGGTGTCGGCAACCGACATTAAAGCGATTGCACTGAAGCATATTTTTGGCGTTTCGACATGACCGATGTCCTAACCCCCTACACCCGAATTCAAAAAGAGGAAGTTGATATGAATGCGCGAGCACCATCTCATGAAACACTAGAGCCCGATACGGTCAGCGACAGCGTACAAGTGCAAAGCTTTGCCGTCGAATACGCCTACCCTGTGGTCTTTACACGCCATGCGTTTGATCCCGCCAATTCACACCTGCTAGACGTTTTACAACGTCGTGAAACCCACAAGCGCCACCGCGTTGCCGTGTTCATGGATGGCGGCGTGGCGGTAGCGTTGCCGAATTTGCTGAGTCAAATCCAAGCCTATTTCCAAGTCCATGCAGAGCACATCGAACTCGTGGGTGAAGCGGTCATTTTGCAAGGTGGAGAAGCCTGTAAAAACGACCCTGAACTGATTTCCAACTTGTTGAAAATTTTGTCGGACAAAGCCATTGACCGTCACTCTTACTCGCTGGCCATTGGTGGTGGTGCAATCATGGACGCTGTCGGCTATGCCGCAGCCATCTTTCATAGAGGTGTTCGACATATCCGTTTCCCGACCACCGTGCTGGGTCAAGACGACAGCGGCGTCGGCG
>CAMATW010000054.1 GCA_945861305.1 Bordetella parapertussis
TCATTCACATCGTCCAAAAAAATGGCCACGTTCATGGCCCGTTCGGTGGGCATCATGTCATCGTTAAGCCAAGTGCCGTAGTCTTGGTGCCATTGCCATACATCGCCTTCAAAAGCCATCTTGCCGTTGATCTTGAACTGGTGCATGTACAGCTTCTCGCCAAACAAGTCCTCGACAGGGTCGATCATGCGGGGGTGTCGGGCTAATTTTGCAAAAGGTTCGCTGTACATATGCGCAGCAAAGTTGGTGCGCACCGCGTCCTTGCCCTTTTCACGCACATTGAACGCTTCACGCCGGCTATAGAGGCGAGGAACTTCTTCCACCATGACGCGGGTCTCTTCTGGGTTGAACAAACCAGGGAAAAACAAATAGCCTTGTTCGTCAAATTGCTCGTGCTGCGCTTGCGTCAATTTCATGGGGTGCTCCTCAAGTCCTGAATTCAGAATTCTTTGAATTATCGCTATTTCCATTGGTATTCGTTGACGAAGGCAGGCTTTATATAGACATAATCAGTACATTCTTGTCACCTATGCGCCTGGAGCGACTCAGATGAAAACCTTTCTTGCCCTTTTTTTTAGCTTGCTTATGTGTTTGAGCGCGGCATTTGCCGCCGATGTTTCTGATGGCACTGCCCCGCCAGACCTAGAGTCGGCAAAAGCCTTGATCGCTAAAAAGGATTGGGGTTCTGCCGTTACAAGTTTGGAAAAGTTTGTCAAAGCCAATCCCAACAACGCTGATGGATTTAACTTGCTGGGTTTTAGCTTGCGAAACAGCAAACGCTACCCTGAGGCCATCTTCAACTACAAAGAAGCCTTGCGCATTGACCCGAACCACCGCGGGGCACATGAGTACCTGGGCCAAACCTATGTGCAAACCAAGCAAATCGACAAAGCCAAAGAATTGCTTGCATCATTAGAGAAGATATGCGGCTTGCAATGCGAGGAATACCTCGATTTGAAAAAAGCTATCGACAAATTCAAGAAGTAATGACTGTAGGCTTGAGTGGCAAAGCGGTTTTGTAGCGAACCTGTTTCAAAGCAAAGCTGCTGCGGATTTTTTCGACGCCTGGGATGGGCGAGAGTTGCTCCAAGATAAATTTTTCCAATGCCGCCATATCGGCAATGGCCACACGGATCAAGTAATCTGAATCACCCGTCATGAGGTAGCACTCCATTACCTCATCATGGTCGGCAATGCGCTTCTCGAATTCGGCCAAGGTTTGCTTGGACTGCTCTTTCAAGCTGATGGAAATAAAAACATTCAAGCCCAGACCCAAGGCCTTGGGTTCGGTCAGCGCCACATATTTTTGAATCACACCCGAGGCCTCTAGCGCCTTGACACGATTCAGACATGGCGACGGCGACAGGTGAACCCGTTTGGCCAACTCGACATTGGTGATGGCGCTGTCTTGCTGCAACTGATCTAATATTTTGTAATCCATCAAATCTAAAGGCATAAAATATCTCCTAAACTATTTATTTATATATTTTATGCTGCTAAACCCAAAAAACTGACTATATATAAGATGTTAATTTGGCTATGTTCTCGCTACATTGGCAGACATGAATAACCGCCTTTTCAACCCCTCCCTCCCGCCTGCCAACTCGGATGAAGATCCGCAAGAGACCGCCGAGTGGCGCGAGGCTTTCAACGCCGTTGTGCTGCAACATGGCGCTGAACGCGCTGGTTTTTTGCTAGACCAGTTGGTGGCACTTGCACACCAAAACCAATTGGACTGGTCACCCGAATTGGTCACGCCCTATGTCAACACCATTGCCGTGGATGTTCAAGCGCCCTTTCCTGGCGATTTAGCTATCGAAGAAAAAATTGCCTCGCTGATGCGCTGGAACGCCTTAGCGATGGTGGCACGGGCCAACGCCGCCTACGGAGAGCTAGGCGGCCATATCGCCAGCTACGCCAGTGCGGCCGATTTATTTGAGGTGGGGTTTAACCATTTCTTTCATGGTCGCAATCAAGAACACGGCGGCGACTTGGTTTTTTTCCAGCCGCACAGTGCGCCTGGCGTGTATGCCCGAGCCTTTTTAGAGGGGCGACTCAGCGAGCAAGACTTGGCACATTACCGTCAAGAGTTGAGCGCACCCAAAGCGGGTGCTCGTGGCCTGTCCAGCTACCCTCACCCATGGTTGATGCCCGATTTTTGGCAGTTCCCAACAGGCTCAATGGGGCTGGGGCCCATCAGCTCCATCTACCATGCCCGCTTCATGCGCTACCTGTCGCACCGTCAACTGCTGGACTGCAGTCAGCGCAAAGTCTGGGGCGTGTTTGGCGATGGCGAAATGGACGAGCCCGAGAGCATGAGCGCATTGACGCTTGCCTCACGCGAAAAATTGGACAACTTGGTGTGGGTGGTCAATTGCAATTTGCAGCGCTTGGATGGGCCGGTTCGCGGTAACGGACGCATCATTGACGAATTGGAAAAACTCTTTCGCGGTGCGGGATGGAATGTGGTCAAACTCATTTGGGGCAGCGACTGGGACGGCTTGTTTGCGCGGGACACTCAACAAGCGCTGGTGCGCGCCTTTGCCAACACAGTGGACGGGCAAATGCAAACCTTCGCCGCCAAGGATGGACGGTTTAACCGCGATAACTTCTTTGGCCAAAACCCCGAACTTGCACAACTCGCTCAAGGTCTGAGCGATGAGCAAATTGACCGCTTAAAGCGTGGCGGGCATGACTTGGTAAAAATCCACGCGGCTTATGCGGCAGCAGCGGTTCATCAAGGCCAGCCCACCGTCATCTTGGCGCACACCAAAAAAGGCTATGGCATGGGGCAAGCAGGTCAAGGCAAGATGACCACCCACAGCCAGAAAAAACTCGATGACACGGCGCTCCTAGCATTTCGCAACCGCTTCAACCTCCCTTTAAGTGACGAACAAGCCAAAGAGTTGGCGTTTTTCAAACCGCAAGACGACAGCGCCGAGATGCAATACCTTCATGCTCGGCGGCAACAATTGGGCGGCTACTTGCCCCAGCGTGAAACCGCTTGCGACACCATTGCTGTACCCGCTTTACGCAGCTACGCAAACTTTGCAGTGCAAGCCGATGGCAAAGAGATGTCGACCACCATGGCCTTTGTGCGCTTGCTGGGCAATCTCATGAAAGACCCGCAACTCGGCTCACGCATCGTGCCTATCGTGGCTGACGAAGCCCGTACCTTTGGCATGGCGAATCTGTTCAAACAAGTGGGGATTTATTCCAGTGTGGGGCAAAAGTATGAGCCTGAAGACATTGGCTCGGTCCTGAGTTACCGCGAAGCCATGGACGGCCAAATTTTGGAAGAAGGCATCAGCGAAGCCGGCGCCATCGCGAGCTGGACAGCTGCCGCCACCAGTTACAGCGTTCATGGCTTGGCCATGTTGCCCTTTTATATTTACTACTCCATGTTTGGTTTCCAGCGGGTGGGCGACGCGATATGGGCCGCTGCAGACCAACGCGCCAGAGGCTTTTTACTAGGCGCCACCTCGGGGCGTACCACCTTGGGAGGCGAGGGCTTGCAGCACCAAGACGGCACCAGCCATTTGGTGGCGGCCACCATTCCCAATTGCAAAGCCTATGACCCAGCCTTCGCTTGCGAAATGGCGGTCATCGTCGACCAAGGTATGCGAGAGATGATGGTCGAACAAAAAGATGTGTTTTATTACATCACCCTGATGAACGAAAACTATGCCCAGCCGGATCTGAAAGCCGGCACTGAGGCCGCCATTTTGCAAGGTATGTACCTGCTATCCGATAACCGCTCAGCGCTGCCCAAAGCCGCGGCAGAAGTGACGCTTTTGGGCTCTGGCGCTATTTTGAGAGAGGTGATGCAAGCCGCTGATTTGTTGGCAAAGGAAGGCATCGCGTCTCAGGTGTTCAGCGTGACGAGTTGGAGTGAACTGGCCAGAAATGGGCAGGCTTGTGAGCTGGCGGCCTTGAATGATGGCAAAAACCTCAAACCGTTTGTTGCCGCACAACTTGGTAACACGCATGGGCCTGTGATTGCCGCTACCGACTATGTCAGGGCTGTCGCAGAAAGTGTGCGAGCGTATTTGCCCCCGAACAGGCGCTACATGGCATTGGGCACCGATGGTTTTGGTCGCAGCGATACCCGCGCTGAGCTAAGAAATTTTTTCCAAGTGGACGCGCATCACATTGCCAAAGCGGCGCGTATAGCGCTGGCTCAAGCGTGAATTTTTTCAAACGCGAACATATAGTCACGCAATTTTTGCACCGCTGAAATCGGCATGGCGTTGTAAATGGATGCCCTCATGCCGCCAGCGATGCGGTGGCCTCGCAGCTGGACCATGCCTTGCGACTGCGCAGCTTCGAGGAATGCAGAGTTCAAGGATTCATCGCGCAAATAAAAAGTCACGTTCATACGCGAGCGGTCTACAGGGCGCACACGGTTACTGAAGAAGCGGCTGTGGTCTAAAAAGTCATAGAGCAGCTGTGACTTGGCAAGATTGCGCTCCTGCATCGCAGGCAAACCACCTTCGTCATGAATATGCTGCAACACCAAGCCCATGATGTAGATGGCATAGGTGGGCGGCGTGTTGTACATGGACTCGTTATCCGATTGCAATTGGTAGTTGAAGGCTGAGGGTGTTGACGCCAGCGCATGGCCCATCAAGTCACGCCGAACAATCACCAAGGTCACGCCAGAGGGCCCCATGTTTTTTTGTGCGCCTGCGTAGATCAACCCATAGCGAGAGACGTCTATGGGTCGGGACATGATGTTGGAGGACATATCGACAACCAGCGGCACATCGCCCGTGCTTGGCGTCCAATGGCACTCCACGCCACCGATGGTTTCATTGCTGCAAAAATGCACATAGGCAGGCTTTTCTGACAACTGCCATGAGGCAAGATCTGGCATACAGGTGAAGCCTTGCGCCTCGGAACTGGCGGCCAGATGGACACGGCCATAACGAGCGGCTTCTTGCATGGACTTGTGCGACCAATTGCCACTGACTACGTAGTCGGCCTGTCCGGTTGAACCGATCAGGTTCATGGGCACAATCGCGTTTTCTGCAATGGCCCCACCTTGTAACAACAACACGCTGTAGTTATCAGGGATGGCCAACAAGCTTTTCAAAAGGGACTGGGTTTGGGCCAAGATTTGGGTGAACTCAGGTCCACGGTGACTCATCTCCATGACGGACATGCCACTTCCCTGCCAATCGAGCATATCGGTGGCAGCTTGTCGCAAAACGGCCTCTGGCAGGGTGGCAGGGCCTGAACTGAAATTGAGAACGCGGGTCATAGGGGCTATTCAGACAAGTCTATACCCTCTAGCTGCGCCACCCGTTGCAAAGCCTCCTCGAACAAAGCCCGAGCCGTGCCAGAGACAGCAGACAGATAGGCGTGCAACTTGGCATCATTGACAGAGCTATTCAAACATTCATTGCTGTATTTTTCAAAACTGCTGAGCTGAGAAATGAGCTCGGCAACATGGCGAGGGCATTCGCACAACACTTGGGTTGGAATGGCAGCGACTCGCTGCAACACCTTATCGGAATACCGGCGTGCAGGAATCGTCTTGGCCGACAGTTGCGAAACATGCCGAGGCGGGTCTACAAAAAGTACCGATTGCATGATGTCACTTAAATCAGTATCTGACACCGGCTCACGCCGCAAAAGCAGTCCAGCATCCCTTAAGTCTTGTAAAACCTGTTCCGAGGCATAACGGTAAATCAGCAATGCTTTGCTGACCTTCAAACGCTCTTGCAGCCGCAAAATATCGTCTGCATAGTTGGAGAGCACCGAAGACTGGCTCAATACCAGCATGGTGGACGCGTCGTCCACAGCGGGTATTTCTGCCGAAGACAAGGCGTCTTGCAAATCGGTGAACACCTGAACCACCTTCAAACTGGCATGGCCAAAAGTCAGGGTGAACTTTTGGGTTTCTATGCGCGAGGCCAAGTTGTAGCCCACCACCACCAATGAAATAACCGCTGGCAGCACTTGACGAGCTGCATGCACCTGCCCAGCTTGGCGCGACTCATTCAACAAGCTCTGCAAAGATGAAATGTCTAAACCAGACAAGGTGCTGATGGCGTGACCTTGTTGCGTCAAGCTTTTCAGCAAAGTGACCTTGAGCACATCTTGGTCACTGTAAAGCCTATGCCCGCCATCGGACTTCGGTGGCGTGACCACCGAGTAGCGGCGCTCCCAGACACGCAATGTCGCCACAGGTAAGCCTGCCAACTTGGCAACAGCACCGATTCTGTAGCGGCCTTGCATCGGGTCAGGTGAAGAATTAAGTTGCATATTAATCTCCTTTAAGCTTAATTGAACAGGTTTTGACGCAATATTAACCCAATAATTATTCAAATTTGTTTTTTTTTATTGAAATTATCTTTTTTGAATCTATATTACAACCATAAAACTGATTCATGTACCCTTTGAGTGGTAAGCACCCTGAAACTAATTTTGGAGATTGATATGTTTTCTAAACTGACTCAAAACGCGGTCAACACCATGCTGTGGGTATGCAAGCACCAAGACAATGGGCCAGTCACCACCGACCTTGTGAGTAAGCGACTTGGCTTGTCGGTGTCTTATTTAGAGGCCTTGTTCTCACAACTTAAAAAACATGGGTTTGTGGTTTCTTTTCGCGGCCCTGGTGGTGGTTATTGCACTCAAAGCAATCCCGCAGAATTGATGTTGTTAGATCTGGTTAAACATTTCGATTTTCAAGAGCAAACTAAACAACGTCTGCGCGAAGACCACGGTGAGATGAGCAAGGATGTGGTTTCGCATTTGATGAAAAGTTTTTGGGAAACCCACTTGAAGGGTTTGAGTTTGGCCGATGTGATGAACCAAGTGCCAAATGACGCTTGGGGCGGTGTGCCTTCAACCACAGCCTCATCCAAACTCGATCCGAGGAAATTTAAACCGCTTCAAGTGCCCAAATTACCCTCTGGCCCCAATTCTGTGTTCTCATTGGCCCACTCTTTGGCAGCCTAGTCGCAAGCATTCATCTGCAAGGCCATGCGCTAAAGTCTGCATCTTTTGAATAATAAGATGCAGTTGTATGAATCACACCTACCACTCCAGCAGTCCTTGGAAAAATCGAATTGAAGATTTCATGGAAAACCCATGGATTCAAAATCTTTTGGTTTTTCTGATTTTGCTCAATGCAGTGATTCTCGGTTTAGAAACCGATGCCGACATCATGGACAGAATGGGGCAGCAGCTGCTCCTAATTGACCATGTGATTTTATGGATTTTCATCGCTGAAATCGTGGTTCTCATCACTGCCAGAGGACTGGCTTATTTCAAAGACCCTTGGTGTGTCTTCGACTTCATTGTTGTCGGCATTGCGTTAATCCCTGCTTCTGGCTCTTTGTCTGTCTTACGAGCGTTAAGGGTTTTGCGGGTACTTCGCCTGATCAACAAGGTCGAAAGTATGCGCAAGGTGGTCGGCGGTTTGCTGAGCGCTTTGCCAGGACTAGGCTCTGTCTTTGGTTTGATTTTGATTATTTTTTATGTGGCTGCAGTGATTGCGACCAATCTCTTTCGCCATGATTTTCCCCAATGGTTTGGCAACTTAGGGTCAACTGCTTTTACCTTGTTTCAAATCATGACCTTGGAAGGTTGGTCACAAGAATTGGCCAGACCGGTCATGGAGGTGTTCCCCTATGCATGGATATTTTTTGTTATTTTTATTCTCATCGCCACCTTTATCGTCTTCAACTTGTTCATCGCTGTCATTGTGGACTCCATCACGGCCGATAAAGAACAAGACCGAAAGGACCACGCACAATTTAATGCCATAGAGCACGAGTTGCGTATCGTGCACCGCGAACTCAGTGAAATGC
>CAMATW010000055.1 GCA_945861305.1 Bordetella parapertussis
ACTTTTTTATCCGCAAACGCTTGCAAGACCTTGGCGTCGCGCAGCGTGGTTTGTTTGTTGACTTGGCAGGTGACGCACCAAGCCGCAGTGAAATCAATGAACACCGTTTGCCCCGCTTTCACTGCAGCAGCCTCGCGCTCAGGGGACCAAGCTTGCCAGTCAGAGTTGCTGCGGGTCTTGTCTGCGATGGCAGGGGGTTCTTTCCAAACCAGTGGTCCCCAAGTGAAAACCAGCAATAACAAGAGTCCGCCCCACAAACCCATACCCAGCCATTTGGCTTTGCCCGACAAACCCAGTGCCCAAACGCAGGCGCTCACCAACAACAGCACAGCCAGCATTACCGCCATGCCATCGATGCTGGTTTGCTGACCCAGCACCCACAACAACCACACCACGGTGGCCAACATGGGGAATGCCAGCAACTGGCGAAGACGCTCCATCCAAATGCCTGGGCGTGGCAACCAGCGTGCCCAAGCTGGCACCCAACTCAAAAGCGTGAAAGGCAGTGCCAAGCCCGCGCCCAAAGCAACAAAAATCAACAGGCCTTGCCACAAGGGCAAGGTGAGGGCAATGCCCACCGAGGCTCCCATGAAAGGCGCGGTGCAGGGCGCGGCCACCACCACCGCCAATACGCCAGAGAGCAAAGCGTCGGCAAGGGGGTGACGTACCCATTGCGCCGCCAAGCCACTGCTCCATGAAGCATGAACTTGAAGAGCGCCCAAGAGGTTTAAAGCAATCAAAGTAAATAGAAGGGCAAGCGAAGACACCACCAGCGGCGACTGCAACTGAAAGCCCCAGCCCAGTTGCTGGCCCGATGCCCGCAGGCCCGCCACCAAGAGCGCCAGTGCCAGCATGCTGGCAATCACCCCCAGCGCGTAGGCCAAACCGATGGCGCGGCGCTGTGCCACGCTGTGATGGTGCTGACTCAGTGACAACACTTTGATGGCCAGTACCGGCAACACACAGGGCATCAGGTTCAGCAACAAACCGCCCAAGAAAGCGCCGAGCAATGCAGCGAACAAGGCCACCCAACTCGCAGGCTCTTGCATCGCTTGAACTGGGGGTAGGCTGATGAGCGCCAAGTTTTTGGCCACGGTAGCGCTGCCCTCAGGCGGCCAAGTGCCTTGGATGGCCAGCTTCAAGCGCCACGCTTTGGCTTGGTCACCAGAGTCATCTACAACGAGCAGTCCCAGTGTGAAGGGTTCGCTGCTGCGCATAGTATGCAAAGGGGCTTGCAGCACAAAGTCCGCACCCTGCCACTGGCTGGCCAGTGAGCCCGAGCCCAAGCCGCTGGCCAAGACCTCGGTGGATTCGGCAAAGAGTTGCAAAGGCTTGCCTTGCAAGCTTGCAGGGAGTCCTTGAATACGCAAGGCCAAACCCTTGTCTGAAACTTGGGCATTTTGTGGAGAAGGTTGCAGAGATTGGGGCTGCGCAGCCAGCAGCGCTTCAAAAGCCGCTGCATGGCTGGCGGTGCTGCCAGCCACAGGCAGTTGGACTTCAAACTTGCCCTCTTGTGGAATGCATTCTTGCTTGCACACCAGCCAACTGGCGTTCAATTGAAGTTTCAAGGTCGACGTGTTGGTAACCAACCCTTTGTCTACTTGGATCGGCGCGGCCAGCAACACCTGACCCTCAAAACCATGGTTGACCATGTCGCCCACACGGATCATCTGCGGAATCGGCCACAGTGTGTTGCCCGCCTGCATGCCCTGGGGCAGGGCCCAGTTCAGCTGCGTGGCCAAACCGCTGTCACCCGCATTGATCCAATAGGTGTGCCAACCCGGTTGGTGCTTCAGCAGCAAGCCCAGCATCAGCGGTTCACCCGCCTTCAAGCCTTGCGGCGCGTGGACCACCAACTCGGCGCGTACTTGGGGCGTGGTGACCACGCTGCTGGGCGGCATCTGGGCAAAGCAGGCGCCTAAGCTCAGGCTGATCAACGCAAAAAAACGAAGCAAGTAGGCATACATAAGTCTGATGTTACCCAAGCCCTTAAGATGCGGCGCATGAAGGTTTTTCCACGCTACTGGGCTGATTGCATTACCACCGACTTCGCCGAGCTCGATGCAGCACAGGCTGTCGCTGTTTTGCCCTTGGGTGCCACCGAGCAGCATGGGCCTCATTTGCCCTTGTCGGTCGACACCGATTTGGTCAACGCCATGGTCGCTGCGGCTTTGGGCCATTTGCAGCCTGCAGACCAAGTGCTGGTGCTGCCCACCCAAAGTGTGGGCTTGAGCTCAGAGCATCTGGCCTATGACGGCACTTTGAGTTTTTCCCCGGCCTCGGTCATCGAGCAATGGTGTGCTTTGGGTGAAAGTGTGGCGCGGGTGGGCGTGAAAAAACTCTTGCTCTTCAACGCCCATGGCGGCAATGTGGGGTTGATGGACGTGGTGGCGCGTGAGTTGCGTGGTCACTGCGGCCTGACGGTTTTCGGCAGCAACTGGTACCAACTGCCTTTGGGCGAAGCGTTGAGTGCATTTGATGCCCATGAGCAGCGTTTTGGTGTACATGGGGGCGACATGGAAACTTCACTGATGCTGGCCATCGCACCGCACAAGGTGCGCATGCCCGAGGCGCAGCACTTCGCCTCGACTTCCGAGCAGCGGACCCAAGACTTTGCCCTGTTGGGCGACGGTAAAAGTGCAAAACTGGGCTGGCATATGCAGGACTACAACCTGCATGGCGCGGCCGGTAACGCGGCGGCAGCCACAGCCGTTAAAGGCCAAGCGCTTTTGGACGCCGTGGGCGTGCAACTGGCCAAGCTGATCCAAGAAATAACCCGCTTTGAGCCGCTGATTTAACTCAGGTGAACGTCACCCAGTCGCGGTAGGCGGGCGCATCCAAATGGTTGATGGTGTTAAAGCTGACCAAAGTGTGGCGCTTGGGGCCAAACACCAACTCACTGACCGCGGTGTTGCGAATACGCATATTCATCTCAATGATGCTTTCGGGTGGTGTGCCCAAAAGTGTGCCCAGCGCGGTCGAGATGGGGCCGCCGCTTGAGACCATCAACACATCGCCGCTGTGCTGCGCCCGCACATGCGCAAAGGCGTCTTGGATGCCTTGCACAAATTCGGTGAAAAGCGGCATACCCCCCGGTTGCACCTCGCCGTGCATCCACGCTTGCAGACCCTTGCGCAGCAAGCCGAAATGGTGTTTGTAGCGTTCTGGCGTGTTGGGTTTAGCCAAAGGCTCGGGGTGGATGGCATGGATCACCGCGTGGCTGTCATATTCGTTCAGGCCCGGCCACACCAGCGGCTGAAGTTGTGGCGCCTGCAAACCTTCTTGAATGCCTTCAAAGGTTTGCCGATGGCGCTTCAAACTGCCCATCAGCACCGCCTCAAACTGCAAGCCGCGCTCACGAAAATACACGCCCAAACGTTGGCTTTGCTGGTGACCCAGCGGCGAAAGATTGTCGTAGTCGTCGGCACCAAACGAGGCCTGGCCGTGGCGCACTAAGTAAAGGGTTCCCATGGTGGGCATTGTCGCCAATCTCAGCTTGGCAAAAAGTCTCTTGGGTGACCGCTTTTCAGAGCTTCACTGAGCCTTGTATGCAAGTCACAGATTCACCGCCTAACCAGACCTGATTTTGCTCGTCGCGGTGCACATACACCCGCCCAGCTCTGGCCAAACAAGCGCCTTGGCTAGCGACATAACTGTTGGGCGCCAAGCCCGCCCCCATCAGCCACTGTCCCATGGCGGCGTTCAAGCTGCCCGTCACGGGGTCTTCCGTCATGCCGTTGTTGCCAGGGAAAAAAGCGCGCACCTCAAACTGAGCTTCATCCTTATGCAGCGGGGCCACCACGCCAATCTCCAGGCCTTTGAGCAACCCAGGGTCTGGCTTTAAGGCCAGCACCTGCTCGGCAGAAGCCAACATCACACCGCGCCATTGCGGGCCGTTGTCGCACCAAGCGTGGTGCAAGATGTCTGAACGGGCTATGCCCAAACCCTTGGCGATGAGTTGCACATCGGCCTCGTCCAAGGGGCCGCCACGGCGCAAGGGCGGTGCGGCAAAAGCGAGCCGTGTGCCTTGGCTTTGAATATTGACCAATCCCACGCCACACTCTTGCACCACATCGTGGCCTTTGGGGACCCCACCCGCCTGCAACCATGCGTGGCAGGTGCCCAAAGTGGGGTGGCCTGCAAAGGGCAGTTCACGCCCAGGGCAAAAAATCCGAACCGCGTAGTCAGCGTCTGGCTGAGTGGGCGGCAGCACGAACGTAGCCTCCGATAGATTGGTCCAGTCGGTGAAGGCCTGCATTTGTTCGGTGCTGAGGCCGGTTCCATCCAGCACCACCGCCAATGGATTGCCAAGGTAGGGCACAGCGGTGAACACATCGACTTGGGCAAAAGGGCGGTGCTTCATGGCGGCCTTTCGTGTTGAATCACCTGCATCATTGCTGCACCGGCATTTTTCTGCTGATGAACACCGTGGCCACCACCGCCAAACCGAAGCTGACCGTCGTTGCATCGAGGCGTTCGCCCAAAATGGGAATCGCCATCAACATACCTAAAAACGGTTGCAGCAACTGGATTTGGCTTACCCGCACCGTGCCGCCCAAGGCAAGGCCTCGGTACCAAGCAAAAAACCCCAGCCACATCGAAAACAACGACACATAAGCAAACCCCGCCCAAGCGCTCCAAGGCACGGGGTGGGTGGGTTGGCTCAGCCAAGCCATTGGCAGCGTAATCGGCAGGGATATCACCAAGGCCCAGCAAATCACTTGCTCAGGCCCCATGCTTTGGGACATTCGTCCACCCCATGCGTAGCCCAGCGCGGCAAAGACCATGGCACCCAACAGAAGCAAATCCGCCGACTGCAAATGCAAGCCAGACTGTCCTGAGCGCAGCAGCGCAAAGCCCACCACCAATGTGGTGCCTGTGACCGCGCACAACCAAAAACCCCATGAAGGTTTTTGTTTGTTCATGACCGCTGCCAAACTCGCGGTCGCCAGTGGCAACACACCGGTGATGACACTGGCGTGGGTGGCTTCTACGTGGCGCATGGCCACTGAGGTCAACAGTGGAAAACCAAACACCACCCCTAGCGCTACCAGACCCAAGCCTTTCCATTGCGCTCGGCTTGGCCAATTGGCACGGGTAAGCCACAAATAAATCACCGATAAACAAGCTGCGACAGCCGCACGTCCCATCGCCAAAAACACGCCAGACAAATGCGGGTCTTCGGGCGTCCCTACAGCCAAACGGGAGACGGGCAGGGTAACGGCAAACATGGCCACCCCCAGCAACCCAAACCACATGCCTTTGCGCTCAGAGGGCGTCATGCCACTGTGGTTCGCTGGCTTAACACTTCCAAACGCTCCATCGCCTCAAGCAATTCATCATCTATTTGGCCTACCCGCGTGGCTTTTTCTGCCGCTGACTTGGGGTCGCTGGCATACAAGCCGCCATCGGCCAAAGCTTTGTTCAACTCACCTTGTTCTTTTTCCAACTGCTCAATCAGAGTGGGCAGACTGTCATGTTCGCGCTGCTCTTTGAAGCTGAGTTTTTTGACTGACGGTTTGGATGCCTGTGCTAATTGAACGGGGCTACTTTTGGGCTTTTCTGTGCTTGCCGCTTGGATCTCAGCCACCTTTTGCGACCACACTTTGGCGCGGTTCGACTGCAAGAGCCAATCCTGCACGCCGCCCTCGTACTCGCGCCAGTGCCCTTCGCCTTCGTAGGCGATGGTGCTGGTAACCACGTTGTCCAAAAAGGCGCGGTCGTGGCTGACCAAAAACACCGTGCCGGCATAGTTTTGCAGCAACTCTTCCAGCAACTCCAAGGTGTCGATGTCCAAATCGTTGGTTGGTTCATCCAGCACCAACACATTGGCAGGGCGGGCAAACAAACGAGCCAGCAGCAAACGGTTGCGCTCGCCACCCGACAAGGTCCGCACTGGTGAATTGGCGCGTGCTGGCGAGAACAAAAAGTCGCCCAAATAGCTTTTTACATGCTGGCGCTGTGTGCCAATTTCGATCCATTCGCTGCCCGGGCTGATGAAGTCTTCCAGCGTGGCATCCAAATCCAGCGCATTGCGCATTTGGTCAAAGTAAGCCACTTGCAAATTTGCACCTTGGCGAACCTTGCCTGTCGCCGGTTGCAGTTCGCCCAAAATCAGTTTCAGCAGCGTAGTTTTGCCCGCGCCATTGGGGCCGATCAAGCCAATTTTGTCGCCACGCAACAGGGTTGCGTTGAAATGATTAACCACCTGTTTGTCGCCAAAATTCACCGAGACATCGGTCAACTCAGCCACTATTTTTCCGCTTGGCAAACCAGCGTCCACACTGGCCCTGACCTGACCTACAGCGTTGCGTCTGGCAAGCCGTGTGGCGCGAAGTTTCTCTAGGCGGCCAATCCGTGCAACGGACCGTGTTCTTCTCGCTTCTACACCTCGGCGTACCCAAACCTCTTCTTGCGCCAACAGTTTGTCGGCCTTGGCCTGTGTCACCGCCTCTGCGGCCATTTCCGCTTCTTTCAGAAGTAAATAGCTTTGGAAATTACCTTGGTAAGAATTCAAATGCCCGCGGTCCAACTCCACGATGCGGGTGGACACTTTGTCTAAAAAAGCACGGTCGTGGGTGATGACCACCACGCTGCCTTTGAACTCCACCAGCAAGTCCTCTAGCCACTGAATGCTGTCCAAGTCCAAATGGTTGGTGGGTTCATCCAACAGCAAAATATCCGGCAGGGTCACCAGCGCCTGCCCTAGAGCCACACGCTTGCGCGTCCCCCCCGAGAGACTGCCCACCAAAGCCGCGCCATCTAAACGTAAACGCTGAAGGGTTTCTGTGACGCGTTGCTCCCAGTTCCATCCATCTTGCAGTTCAATGGTGTTTTGCAAAGCGTCCAAATCCCCTTCGCCAGCGTAATACTGCTCAAGCACAGCTTTTAGTGTTGATAAGCCTTCGCTGACCGCGTCGAACACACAAAGTTGCGCGTTCAGCAACGGCTCTTGCGCAACGTAAGCCAGCTTCAGGTTTTGTTGGTACTGAATCACCCCGTCATCAAGGTTTTCCATACCCGCCAAAATTTTCAAAAGCGATGATTTCCCAGTGCCGTTGCGGCCAATCAAGCCGATGCGTTCACCAGTTTCAATCGATAGGGCGGTGTGATCCAAAAGCGGCACGTCGCCAAATGCGAGCTGCGCGGATTGCAAAGTTATAAGAGCCATGACCGGATTATGCAGGCCAGCCCCACTCTCAAGAAAATCGCTGAAGCACTTAAGTCATTGAAAGAAAACAATTTTTCTCCCAAACCAGCCGATGCCAGCAAAAAGTTTTTGTTGTCAGCCGTTGCGGGCCTCAAAAAGTGCGCTATACTAGCTGGCTCTACTTTTGAAACGTACGCTGCAAAGTGGCATTCAAAGGCAAAGAAAAAAAGTTTTAAAGTTTGACTCAACCTTCAAATTTGTGTCATAATCTAAGGCTTCGCTCATCGGGGTGAAGCAATAAAACAGGCAACTGTTTAGGTTCATTAACAAATTACAGCCGATAAGCGTGGGCGTTTTAAGGCAATTGCCAAGGTTCTAGTAACCGAGTCGCAAGACTTAAAACGCTCATGAAGATAGAAGTGAAGTTCACTTCAATTCCGTTTTTAATGAGTGGCCTCGAAAGAGGCAAAAAAACTATCAAGATCGAACTATAGAGTTTGATCCTGGCTCAGATTGAACGCTGGCGGAATGCTTTACACATGCAAGTCGAACGGCAGCACGGGGGCAACCCTGGTGGCGAGTGGCGAACGGGTGAGTAATATATCGGAACGTGCCCAGTCGTGGG
>CAMATW010000056.1 GCA_945861305.1 Bordetella parapertussis
CCCCCAAAATCGTTGAACTTGTGGGTCAGTTTTTGCGGGAGTTGCGCAATCGCGGTGTCTCGGTTTTGCTGATTGAACAAAAGCTCACTATTGCCATGCAAATCTCCGACCGCGCTTTGGTGATGGGCCACGGCAGCATGGTGTTTGACGGCACACCTGTCGCCTTGCGGACAGACGCAGCCATCCGCAAGGAATGGTTAGAGGTATAAAATAGCACGATCGTTCTTTTTTGCTTTCCCATCTGTTTTTGACAAGGAATTTCTATGAGTGCTGACTATGCAGTCCACGGCGACGTTGCCGTGATTACCTTGAACAACCCACCTGTCAACGGACTGGGCTTGGCTACCCGCCAAGCGTTCCTGCAAGGGCTAGAAAAAGCCATGGCCGACGACGCGGTGAAAGCTGTGGTCGTCACGGGTGCAGGCAAGGCCTTCTCTGGCGGCGCTGACATCAAAGAGTTTGGTTCACCCAAAGCCATTCAAGAACCGCATTTGCTCACCCTCATCAGTGCGATTGAAAACGCCAGCAAACCGGTGGTAGCCGCGATTCACTCGGTGGTCATGGGCGGCGGTTTGGAGTTGGCGCTGGGTTGCCATTACCGCATTGCTGCACCCGGCACCGATGTGGCATTGCCTGAAGTCAAGCTCGGCCTCATCCCTGGCGCAGGTGGCACCCAGCGCTTGCCCCGCGTCTTAGGCGTGGAACCCGCATTGAACATGATCGTGAGCGGTGAGCCCATCAAGAGCGAGATGCTGGCCATGTTGCCAGGGCAAAAACTCTTTGACCAAATGGCCACCAGCGCAGCCACTTTGATGGATGAAGCGATTGCCTTTGCAAAAAGCGTCGTCGGTACTTCGCCCTTGCCGCGTGTGCGAGACATGCCTTGCAAACACCCTAACGCGGACGCTTTCTTCAAATTCACCAACAATATGGTCAACGGCATGACCAAGGGCAAATACCCTGCACCCCTGAAATGCATTGAAGCGGTTCAAAACGCCACCAAGATGAAGTTCGACCAAGCCATGGAAGCCGAGCGCGAAATCTTCACCAACCTGATGTGGACCCCTGAGTCCCGCGCTTTGCGCCATTTGTTTGTGGCGCAACGTGCCACCACCAAAATCGCCGATGTGCCTGCCGACACACCAGTGCGCGAAATCAAAAGCGTGGCCGTCATTGGTGCGGGCACCATGGGTGGCGGCATCAGCATGAACTTCCTCAACGCGGGCATTCCCGTCAAGATTTTGGAGATGAAACAAGAAGCCTTGGACAAAGGCTTGGGCATCATCGAGAAAAACTACCAAGCACAAGTGAAAAAGGGCAAGCTGAAAGAAGACAAACTGGCACAACGCATGGCTTTGTTGACCTCAACCCTAAATTACGAGGATTTGAAAGACGCCGACCTGGTCATTGAAGCCGTGTTCGAGGAAATGGGCGTCAAAGAAACGGTGTTCAAAAAGCTTGACGAGGTGATGAAGCCCGGCGCGATTTTGGCGTCCAACACCTCCACCTTGGATGTCAACGCCATTGCCGCTTTCACCCAACGTCCGCAAGACGTGGTCGGTTTGCACTTTTTCAGCCCCGCCAATGTCATGAAACTGCTGGAAGTGGTGCGCGGCGCGGCCACTGCCAAAGACGTGATGGCTACCGTCATGGGGGTCGCCAAGAAGATCAAGAAAACCGCGGTGGTGTCAGGCGTGTGCGATGGCTTCATTGGCAACCGCATGATCGAGCAGTACAGCCGCCAAGCCGGTTTCTTGATCGAAGAAGGCTGCACGCCGCAGCAGGTGGACAGGGCAGTGGAGAAGTTCGGTTTCGCCATGGGTCCCTTCCGTATGGGCGACTTGGCCGGTAACGACATTGGCTGGGCGATTCGCAAGCGCCGTTATGTTGAAAAACCCGACCTGAAGTACAGCAAAACCGCCGATTTGTTGTGTGAACTGGGCCGTTTTGGTCAAAAAGTGGGCATGGGTTGGTATGACTACCTGCCCGGCAAGCGCGACGCCATCCCCAACAAAGAGGTGGAGGACATGATCGCCCAGCACCGCACGACACTGGGCATCACAGCACGCAAAATCAGCGATGACGAAATCGTTCAGCGCTTGGTTTTCTCGCTGGTCAACGAAGCCGCTTTCATCTTGGAAGAGGGCATTGCAGCGCGAGCCAGCGACATCGACATGGTCTACATCACCGGCTACGGCTTCCCCATCTACCGTGGTGGCCCCATGAATTACGCCGACCAGTTTGGTCTCTTTAATGTGGTGCAGGCGATGCATCGCTTTGCACAAAACCCCCACGACGACGCCAAATTTTGGCAACCCGCCCCCTTGCTCGCCCGTTTGGTCGCAGACGGCAAATCATTCAATTAAGGACTCACCATGACCAACGCTGTCATTGTTTCAACTGCTCGCACACCCTTGGCCAAAAGCTGGCGTGGTGCTTTCAACATGACCCATGGCGCCACTTTGGGCGGTCACGCGGTCAAACACGCCATCGCTCGCGCAGGCATTGACGCTGCCCACGTTGAAGACGTCATCATGGGTTGCGCCAACCCCGAGGGCGCGACAGGTGCCAACATCGCCCGCCAAATCGCGCTCATGGCCGACTGCCCCATCACCGTGAGTGGTCTCACCATCAACCGTTTTTGCTCCTCGGGTTTGCAAACCATTGCGCTGGCTTCTCAACGTGTCATCGCCGGTGAAGGCGACGTGTATGTGGCCGGTGGCGTGGAAAGCATCTCCTGTGTGCAACAAGAGATGAACCAACACATGTTGATGGACCCCGCGCTCAACAAAAAGAAGCCCGAGATCTACTGGAACATGCTGCAAACCGCAGAGCAAGTGGCCAAGCGCTACAACATCGGCCGCGAAGCCATGGATGAATACGGCGCGGCCAGCCAGCAAAAAGCCTGTGCCGCGCAAGCCGCCGGCAAGTTCAATGACGAGATCGCCGCCATCACGGTGCAAGCTGGTGTGGTCGACAAGGTCATGGGCATGATGACCAAGCAAGTCACCGTCAGCGCCGATGAAGGCCTGCGCGAAGGCACCACCGCTGAAGGTATATCCAGCATCAAACCCGCCATGCCCGGTGGCGTGGTGTCTGCTGGCAACGCCTCGCAGTTTTCCGACGGTGCAGGTGCTTGCGTGGTGACCAGCGAAGCCTATGCCGCCAAACACAACCTCAAACCTTTGGGTCGTTTCTTGGGCTTTGCCGTTGCCGGTTGCGAGCCTGACGAAATGGGCATTGGACCTGTGTATGCCATCCCTAAAGTTTTGAAGCGCTTGGGCTTGACCATCAAGGACATCGACCTGTGGGAATTGAACGAAGCCTTTGCGGTTCAAGTGCTGTACTGCCGCGACAAACTGGGTATTCCCGCAGAGTTGCTGAATGTGAATGGCGGCGCGATTGCGGTGGGTCACCCCTATGGTGTCAGCGGCCAACGCCTGACCGGCCATGCGCTCATTGAAGGCAAACGCCGAGGCGCCAAGCGCGTCTGCGTGACCATGTGCATTGGCGGCGGCATGGGCGCGGCAGGCATTTTCGAAGTGCTGTAAAGCATGGCACTGCGTTCTACCGTTGATTTTTTGTTGAACGACTGGCTCAGAGTCGATCAACTGAGTCAACGGGAACGCTTTGCCGATCATTCCCGAGAAACCTTCGACGCGGTTTTAGACACCTGCGAGCGCATTGCCCGCGAGAAATACGCACCCTTTAACCGCACAGTGGATGTCCAAGAGCCTGCGTTTGACGGCGAAAAGGTCATCTTGCCTGTCTGCACCCAAGATGCCCACGACGCCTATGTGCAAAGTGGCATGTTGAGCGCCGCGCAAGACCATGACATCGGCGGCATGCAACTGCCCTACACCGTAGAAGCGGCTGCGAACGCGTTTTTTGCTTGCGCCTCAGTCAGCATCGGTGGTGGCATGTTGACCGTGGGCAACGCGAATCTGCTGATGAAACACGGCAGTGCCTTGCAACAAGAGGTTTTTGCGCTCAATGAATTCAATGGCCGCTTTGCTGGCACCATGTGCTTGAGCGAACCTCAGGCAGGCTCGTCTTTGTCGGATGTCGCCACCCGCGCCACGCCCGATGGTGACGACCACGCCAGCGACCCCTTGGGGCCCCGCTATCGCCTCAAGGGCAATAAGATGTGGATTTCCACCGGCGACCATGAGTTGACCGAGAACATCATCCACTTGGTGTTGGCCAAAATCCCAGGGCCTGATGGCAAAACCATTGCGGGCACCAAGGGCATTTCTCTCTTCATCGTGCCCAAAAAACTGGTGGACACCCAAGGGCAGTTGACCGGCGAGCGCAACGACGTGGCGCTGGCCGGCCTGAACCACAAACTGGGCTGGCGCGGCACGGTCAACACCTTGCTGAACTTTGGCGAAGGCAAGTACCCGGTGCGCGGCGAAGCGGGTGCGGTGGGTTATTTGGTGGGTGAAGCGGGCAAGGGCTTGCAATGCATGTTCCACATGATGAACGAAGCCCGCATCGGTGTGGGCTTGGCCGCCACCATGCTGGGGTTGGCGGGTTATTACGCCTCGCTGGACTATGCCCAAACCCGCACCCAAGGCAGGCCTTTGGGGCCCGCTGGCAAAGACCCGTCACAGCCACCTGTGCGCCTGATTGAACACGCCGACGTCAAACGCATGTTGCTGGCGCAAAAAGCCTATGGCGAAGGCGCTTTGGCGCTAGGCCTGTACTGCGCCCGCTTGGTGGACGAGTTGCACACTGGCGACGAGGCTCAGCGCAGCGACGCCCAATGGTTGCTGGAGGTGCTCACCCCCATTGTGAAAAGCTGGCCCAGCGAATGGTGTTTGGAGGGCAACAGCTTGGCCATCCAAATCCACGGCGGCTATGGCTACACCCGCGATTTTCCGGTGGAGCAGTATTGGCGCGACCAGCGCCTGAACATGATCCACGAAGGCACCCACGGTATCCAAGCCATGGACTTGCTCGGGCGCAAAGTGCTGCTCGAAGACGGTCGCGGTTTGAAACTCTTGGGCGAGCGGATTCAAACCACCATCAGCCTTGCGCTTGAGCACAGTCATCGCGAGCGAAGCGACGCGATCCACCTTCAAGCCCATGCCCTGGCTTTGCAGCAAGCCGTGAAAGACATCACAGCGGCCACCCAAGCAGCTTGGGCAGGCGGTGAGCCTGCGCTGGCGCTGGCCAATGCCTTGCCCTATATGCAGGCCTTTGGCCACACTGTCATCGCATGGGTATGGCTGGAAGTAGCCTTGGCTTCACAAGGCGAGGGTGACGCCGACCTGGGTCGCCGACAGGCCTGCCAGTTTTTCTTTCACTACGAGTTGCCCAAAATTGGCGCTTGGTTGAATGTGGTGAACAACCGCGACAGCACCTGTGCCGATATGCCTGAAGGCGCTTTTTAATTTTTTCAACAGAAAGTTTTTGCCATGACACGCACTGTTCAACAGCTTTTCGATTTATCCGGCAAAACCGCTTTGGTGACCGGGGGTTCACGCGGTTTAGGCTTGCAACTCGCCCAGTCGCTGGGCGAAGCGGGTGCCAAAGTCTTGCTCAGTTCACGCAAAGCCGCTGATTTAGAAGAGTCCGTTGCGGTGCTGAAAAAAGCTGGCATTGATGCGCAGTTCATCGCCGCCGATTGCGCCGATGAACATGACATACAGCGCCTTGGTGCGGCAAGTATGAAGGCTTTGGGCCATGTGGATATTTTGGTCAACAACGCAGGTGCCGCTTGGGGCGCACCCGCCGAGGACCATCCCATCGATGCCTGGGACAAGGTGATGAACCTGAACGTGCGGGGCTATTTCATTCTCAGCCAGTACATCGGCAAGCACAGCATGTTGCCGCGGCGTACAGGCAGCATTGTCAATGTGGCCTCCATCGCCGGCTTGGGTGGCAACCCCAGCGGCATGAAGACCTTGGCCTACAACACCTCCAAAGCGGCGGTGATCAATTTCACCCGTGCCTTGGCAGGCGAATGGGGCGAACACAATGTGCGGGTCAACGCGATTTGCCCAGGCTTTTTCCCCAGCAAAATGACAGCAGGGATCTTGAAAAATATCGGTGAAGAAAACCTCAAATCCCACGCGCCGCTGCGCCGCTTGGGAGACGATGAAGATTTGAAAGGCTTGTGTTTGCTCTATGCCTCGGACGCAGGCAAACACATTACCGGTCAATGGCTGGCCGTCGACGGCGGTGTCAGTTGCATTTCAGGCGGATAAAACAGGAGACTTCCATGCCACAAAACCCCCAAATCCATTTGGTCAGCCGCCCCACGGGCGAGCCCACTGCTGACAACTTCAATTTACTCACCTTGGACACGCCCGCTTTGCAAGACCGGCAAGTGCTGGTCAAGCACGAGTACATGAGTCTTGACCCCTATATGCGTGGCCGCATGAATGACGGTAAAAGCTATACCGCGCCACAAGCCTTGAACGCGGTCATGGTCGCAGGCACCGTGGGTGAGGTGGTTGAAAGCCGTCATCCCGAATTTGCGGTGGGCGACAAGGTGGTGGGCATGGGCGGTTGGCAGTCCTACAGCGTGGTGGACGCCGATGTGCCTGCCATGCTTCGCAAGGTCGATACCACCCATGTGCCTATCAGTCATTTCTTAGGCGCGGTAGGTATGCCAGGTGTGACTGCTTGGCATGGCTTGGTTCGCATCATCAACCCCAAAGCCGGTCAAACCCTGACAGTCAGTGCTGCCAGTGGCGCAGTCGGCAGCGCCTATGGTGCCTTGGCCAAAGCCCGCGGTTGCCGCGTGGTGGGCTTTGCCGGTGGCAAAGACAAATGCAATTACGTGGTGAATGAACTCGGCTTTGATGCTTGCATCGACTACAAAGAGCACAGCGACTACCTGTCCTTGTCCAAGGCCTTGAAAGACGCTTGCCCCAATGGCATCGACGGCCACTTCGAAAACGTGGGCGGCATGGTTTTGGACGCGGTCATGCTGCGCATGAACCAGTTCGGCAGCATTGCGGTGTGCGGCATGATCGCTGGCTACAACGGCAAACCCATTCCCATGACCAATCCCTCCTTGATTTTGATGAGCCGATTGAAAGTACAAGGCTTTATCGTTAGCGAACACCCCGCCGATTGGCCTGAAGCTTTGAAAGAGTTGGGTGCAATGGTTGGTAGCGGCAAGTTCAAACCCCGCGAAACCGTTGCCCATGGTTTGGCCAATGCGCCTGAGGCATTTTTCGGCTTGCTCAAAGGCAAAAACCTTGGCAAGCAGGTGGTCAAACTCTGAAGCCTTTTTGAAAGCTCGCCATGTCTGCACTGATTCTTCACCATTACCCCACCTCGCCTTTTGCTGAAAAAGTGCGTTTGATCATGGGCTACAAAAAGCTGTCTTGGCAAGGTGTGACCATTCCCATGGTCATGCCCAAGCCCGAACTCATGCCTTTGACGGGTGGCTACCGCCGCACGCCGGTATTGCAAATCGGTGCGGATATTTACTGCGATACCAGCTTGATTTGCACCATGTTGGACCATGCGCAGCCCGAGCCTTCGTTGTATGGTTCACATGCCAAGGGTTTGGTGCGCACCGTGGCGCAATGGGCAGACAACATCGTGTTTCCCTCCGCCATGGGCTACAACTTTCAGCCTGCGGGT
>CAMATW010000057.1 GCA_945861305.1 Bordetella parapertussis
AATGCGTGACCCTGAAGCTAATTCGCCCGCCAAAATCATCTCGCGCAAACGCAGCTGCGCTTTGACTGATTGCGAATGGGTGGGGTGTTCGTCAGTATCGGGGGTGGGACTCATGAGGCTATATTGTATGCAATACATCACAAAAAAGCCCTAAAATACCGTCAAAATAGAGTTTTCTTGCATTTTTTGTATACCAAACCCGCCCTCACCATGGAGTCTCCAATGACCGTATCCCACATTCCCGCCCGCTACGACCATGTTGGCAGCTTCTTAAGACCGGCCTACCTCTTGGAAGCACGCGATCAAAAGGCCAAGGGCCAGATCACCCCCGAGCAGTTGCGTGAGGTTGAAGACAAGGCCATCACAGAAATTGTGAAATTCCAAGAAGACCTGGGCTTAAAGTCAATCACCGACGGCGAATTCCGTCGCACCTATTTCCATATCGATTTTTTGGAGCAAATGGGCGGGGTGAAAACCGACATCCCCGTCACCATCGAGCGCCCCGATGGCACCCAGGAACTGGCACCTCCCGTGATCCGCGTGATCGATAAAGTGCGTCATGTGAAAGACATACAACTGGCGGATTTCAACTACCTGAAGTCGCAAATTGCCAAAGGCAACACGCCCAAGGTGACCATTCCCTCGCCCACCATGCTGCACTTTCGAGGTGGCCGAGCAGGCATCAGCAAAGACGCCTACCCCGAACTTGACCCCGCTTTCTACGATGATGTTGCCAAGGCCTATGGCGACGAACTGCACTCGCTTTCAGCTGCAGGGTGCAACTATGTGCAAATGGACGACACCAACCTCGCCTACCTGTGCGACGACAAAATGCGCGAAGCTGCTCGCACTCGCGGCGACGACCCCAACGAGTTGCCCCACCGCTATGCCGCCTTTATAAACAAAGTGGTGGCGCAAAAGCCTGCTGGCATGACCTTGGCCATGCACCTGTGCCGAGGCAACTTCAAGAGCACCCATGCTGCTGCAGGCAACTACGAACCGGTTGCCGAAGCGCTGTTGTCTGAGATGAATATCGACGCCTACTTTTTAGAGTACGACGATGACCGCAGCGGCGACTTCCGCCCCTTGCGCTTTTTGGCCAAAGACAAGTTGGTGGTGCTGGGATTGGTAACCACCAAATTTGGCGCCATGGAGAGCAAAGACAGCTTGAAGCGGCGCATTGACGAAGCCGCCAAATATGCGCCGCTTTCTCAGTTGGCGCTGTCACCCCAATGCGGGTTTTCCAGTACCGTACACGGCAACAATATTGCAGTGGAAGACCAGCGCAACAAACTGCGCTTGGTCGTGGAAACCGCGCAAGAAGTTTGGGGCGACCTCTAAGCCGTCGTTGCGAGACTAAGGACCGTCATTGCGAGAAGCGAAGCTACGAAGGAATCTGCAAGAGATGCGCCGCCTTTACGAGCAATGGGGGCCCATCGTCAAGCGCATCGGCTTTACTGCCGAGTCTTGATCCCTTTTAGCGTTTGGGCGCAGGCATGGGTGGCAGCAAAGCTTCAATCGCAGCAGCCACCGCCAACAAACGTCGGTCGCTGGACACTGGTCCATCCAACTCCAAGCCCAAGGGCAAGCCCGCTTTGTTCCAACCCATGGGAATGCTGATGCCAGGGATGCCCGCATTGCTGCCTGGGTCGGTGTTGCGGATGTAGGTCGGGAAAGTCGGCACTTGAACGCCATTGAGTTCCACCGTTTCATCTTGGCCAATCGGTCTGGCTGGCAAAACCGTGGTGGGAAACACCAAGGCGTCCAGGCGGTGCGAGGAAAAATGCTCGGCATACACCGCTTGCAAATGCACCCGCGCCTTGAGTGCTGCTTCATAGGCGGCACGTGGCATGGCTTGGTCACCCAACTGCGAGCCCACAATGCCAGCCACATCAGGGCTGGCAATTTTTTCGGCAATTTGGGCCAACGTCAGTTTGTAGCGGTTGTGCGCCAAGTAGGCTGGCAGGTCTACCGTTAACTCATACAAAGCCACAGGAAAACCCACTTGCGCGTTCAAGGCCGACATACCTGCCACATCGCCTTCGACCAAGGTCACTCCTGCACGAGCAAGTTGGGCGAGTAAAGCCTCCATGGCGTCTAAGACCTCGGTGTCTGCGCCTTGGTAAAAGTCAACACGCGGCACACCCAAGCGCAAACCTTTGAGATCCAGCTTGTCCAAACCCATGCCTGCACCGCACAGCACACTGTCCATCAATGCGGCGTCTTCAACGCTGCGGGTAATGGGGCCTGCGGTATCGCGGGTATGTGAAATAGGGATGATGCCAGTGCCCGAATAACGTCCCACCGTCGGGCGAAAACCCACGACGCCGCACAAAGCAGCAGGCACACGCACAGAGGCTCCTGTGTCCGTGCCCAAAGCCGCAGGCACCATGCGAGCTGCAACAGCTGCCGCTGAGCCGCCGCTGCTGCCGCCTGCAATCATGTCGTGGTGCCAAGGGTTGCGCGTGGCTCCTGTGTAAGCGTTGTTGGTGCTGATACCAAACGCCAATTCGTGCATATTGGTTTTACCGGCCAGCAAAGCACCGGCATCAAACAAGCTTTGCGCAACCGGCGCGTTGTGCAAAGGCTGGGCATCTTTCAATGCAGGCGTGCCGCCCGAGGTGCTTAGGTTCAGCGTGTCGATGTTGTCTTTCAACGCAATGGGAATACCCGCCAAAGCTTTATCGGCTTGCTGGCACCAACCGCCGCTGTCGCAGGCTCTCGCTGCGGCCAACAGCGCATCGCTGTCTTGGCTCACCCAAGCATTGACCGCTGTTTGTGATTGTTGAACATTGATCAAGGCTTGTGCGTACTCGGCAGCGCTCATGGTTTTGGCAGCCAGCGCAGCGCGGGCTTGGGTGAGGGTCATGTCAGCAGCTTGCATCTGAACTCCATGGGAAAAAGCCTATCTTGGCATGAATGTCCAGCTTTCGGGTTTTCACCGATTAAACTCGATGACTTCTTTTTATCTCTAAGAGCCTAACCATGATCACCACCGCCAGCGGCCTGCAATACGAAGACACCCACCAGGGCGAGGGTGAGACCGCCCAAGCCGGTCAACATGTGACAGTGCATTACACCGGCTGGTTGTGGGAAGACGGCGAAAAAGGGGCGAAATTCGACTCCAGCCTCGACCGCAACGACCCGTTTGAATTTGGTCTGGGCCAGGGCATGGTCATCCAAGGCTGGGATGAAGGTGTGCAAGGCATGAAGATTGGGGGCAAGCGCAGCCTGATCATCCCCGCCGAACTAGGCTACGGCGCTCGCGGCGCGGGGGGCGTCATACCGCCCAATGCCACCCTGCTTTTCGAGGTCGAACTGCTGGGCGTTGAAGGCTGAAGCCACGCCCCTTGAAATTTGCCAAACCCCTCCCATTTACAGGGCTGATTTGAATCAGCCCTTTTATTTTGTATGTCAGAACCCAAACAAACACCACCGTCAGAGCCGACGAGTCAACCCGAGCCCGTCATGGATCCAAACCAAACCCCCGCACCTCACGAATTGCCCGTCGACCCTTTGAGCGAGGCCTTGGCCGAATTGGCTGTGGTGCAAGCCAAAAACGCCGACCTGGCCGACCAATTTTTACGTGCCAAGGCCGAGGTAGAGAACGCCCGCCGCCGCGCAGATGAGGAAATTTCCAAAGCCCGCAAGTTCGCGGTGGAAGCCTTTGCCGAAAGCCTGCTGCCCGTTGCTGACAGCCTGACCGCGGGTTTGGCCATTGCCGACGCCACTTCAGAACAACTGCGCGAAGGCTCGGAGGCCACACTGCGGCAACTCAAAAGCGCTTTGGAGCGCCATAAAGTCATTGAAATCGACCCGCAAGCGGGTGCCAAGTTCGATCCGCATCAACACCAAGCCATTTCGGTTGTGCCTGCTGAGCAAGAAGCCAATACCGTGGTTTCTGTACTTCAGAAAGGTTACTTGATTGCAGACCGCGTTTTGCGCCCCGCTTTGGTGACCGTCACAGCCCCCAAGTAATACAGGCTTGAACACACCCTACGCACTTGAAATCCACCAAGTTATCCACAACTGTTGAACATCGCTTTTAGAAATGAATCAGTCGCCTGCGGGGGCTGAATCGCACAGGAGAAAAAAATGGGAAGAATTATTGGTATTGACCTTGGCACCACCAACTCGTGCGTGGCCATCATGGAAGGCAACACGACCAAGGTGATTGAAAACGCCGAGGGTGCACGCACCACGCCGTCCATCATTGCTTACCAAGAAGATGGTGAAATTTTGGTTGGCGCGTCGGCCAAGCGCCAAGCCGTCACCAACCCGCGCAACACGCTGTATGCCGTCAAGCGCCTGATTGGCCGCAAGTTTGACGAAAAAGAAGTGCAAAAAGACATACACATGATGCCTTACACCATTGCCAAAGCCGACAACGGCGACGCTTGGGTGGAAGTGCGTGGCCAAAAAATGGCGCCGCCCCAAATCAGCGCTGAAATTTTACGCAAGATGAAGAAGACCGCCGAAGACTACCTCGGCGAAGAAGTTACCGAAGCCGTCATCACCGTCCCCGCTTATTTCAACGACGCGCAGCGCCAAGCCACCAAAGACGCGGGCCGCATCGCTGGTTTGGATGTCAAGCGCATCATCAACGAGCCCACCGCTGCCGCACTGGCCTTTGGTTTGGACAAAACCGAAAAAGGCGACCGCAAAATTGCGGTGTATGACTTGGGTGGCGGCACCTTTGACGTGTCCATCATCGAAATCGCCGATGTGGATGGCGAAAAACAATTTGAAGTGCTGTCCACCAACGGTGACACCTTCTTGGGTGGCGAAGACTTCGACCAACGCATCATCGACTTCATCATCACCGAGTTCAAAAAAGAATCCGGTGTTGATCTGTCCAAAGACGTGTTGGCCTTGCAGCGCCTGAAAGAAGCTGCAGAAAAAGCCAAGATCGAACTCTCTTCTTCCACCGGCACCGACATCAACTTGCCTTATGTCACTGCTGACGCTTCAGGCCCTAAACACCTGAACATTAAGCTCAACCGCGCCAAGCTGGAAAGCTTGGTTGATGAGTTGATCGAGCGCACCATCGCGCCTTGCCGCACCGCCATCAAAGACGCTGGCGTGTCGGTCGGTGACATCGACGACGTGATCTTGGTGGGCGGTATGACCCGCATGCCCAAGGTGCAAGACAAGGTCAAAGAGTTCTTCGGCAAAGAACCCCGCCGCGACGTCAACCCCGACGAAGCCGTGGCCGTGGGCGCTGCCATTCAAGGCCAAGTGCTCTCAGGTGACCGCAAAGACGTGCTGTTGTTGGACGTCACCCCCTTGTCTTTGGGCATTGAAACCCTAGGCGGTGTGATGACGAAGATGATCACCAAAAA
>CAMATW010000058.1:0-4776 GCA_945861305.1 Bordetella parapertussis
TTGCCCTTGGTGTGGGGGCGGCAAGTTCACAGTGTGTTCATAGGTGGCGGCACACCCAGCTTGTTTTCAGCGCAAGGCATTGCGCGCTTGGTCAGCGATTTACGGGCGCGTTTGAATTTGGTGCCAGACTGCGAAATCACCTTAGAAGCCAACCCTGGTACGTTTGAGAAAGAGCGTTTTCATGCCTTCAGACAAGCTGGTGTGAACCGCTTGTCTGTAGGGGTGCAAAGTTTTAATGACCAGCATTTAAAGGCTTTGGGACGTGTACATAACGCTGATCAAGCCATCGCTGCGGTGCAGGAGGCTTCCCAAGCCTTTGAGACCTTCAATATTGATTTGATGTACGCCTTGCCAGGTCAAACCATGGCACAACTGGATGAAGACTTAACAGTCGCCTTAGCGCTCAAACCTCCTCATCTGTCTATTTACCACCTGACGATAGAGCCCAACACCTTGTTTGCCAAGTACCCACCAACAGACCTTCCTGTTGAGGACTTGGCTTACGACATGTTGGACCGCATCACCGAACAAACGCAAGCCATCGGTATGCAACGCTATGAAGTGTCAGCCTATGCCAAGGCAGGACACCGCTGTTGGCACAACACCAACTACTGGCAATTTGGCGACTACCTGGGTGTGGGTGCAGGTGCGCACAGCAAGCTGAGTTTTGCCCACCGAGTGGTGCGCATGGTCAAGCACCGCGATCCCAAGCTGTTTATGGAAAAAGCGATGGTCGAAGGTGCAACAGCGTCGTTTGAAGAGGTGTCACGCGAGCACCTGCCCTTTGAGTTCATGCTAAATGCCACTCGTTTGAAGGATGGCTTTGAATTGCAGTGGTTCACTGACAGAACTGGACTTCCCATTAGTGCAATTGCCTCGGCTTTGGACAAGGCGCAGTCCCTGGGATTGATTGAGCGTGATTTGCAAAAGGTGCGCCCAACTGAGCGTGGCTTTGACATGTTGAGTGATTTGCAGTCTTTGTTTTTGCCGCATGAACCATTGAACGCTTAGTCTTTCCAACCGATAAAGCTGGTTAGAATCACCATCGCTAAGACACACACGACTAGGAAGCGTGGCAGAGTGGTCGATTGCACCGGTCTTGAAAACCGGCAACGGGCAACCGTTCGTGAGTTCGAATCTCACCGCTTCCGCCAGAGAGTCAATAAATAAGCCTCTTTCACGGCGTTTGTGTTTTTAGCCCATACTCTGGTCCACATGTCTATGGCTAGCTTCATTAATCAGCTCAAAAGTTTTTAGACATAGTTTTCGATGGGGGGAGGGATGCTTTGCCATCGTGAAAGGTTGTGGTTGCCTCCTCTCCACATAAAAAGAGGTTTTGACTTAATAAGTTCAGATAGTAGGTTTGAGTTCAAGAGTAGATTGGCATAATGAGTTTGAATAGTTCCAAGACCGCATGGGATGGGGTGAGCCTCTCAATTTTTGGTAAGAAATTATAGGAAGGTCAATGGCATGAAGAAGCTATTTCTTTTAGGTCTGATGACGATGCTGGCTGGCTCTGCTTGGGCTGAGTGGGTGATGTTTACAAAGGCAAAGAACGAAGAAGTTACTCATTATTTTGACCCGGCCACAATCCGTAAAGATGGAAATATGCGTCGGGTTTGGCAATTAAACGATTTGAGTAAGCGCGACAAAGCCGGCGAAATGTCACGTCGGATGCGGTTTGAATATGACTGCAAGCAAGAGCGCTACAGGGTTCTCGGCTTCTCCATCCACTCCGAGCATATGGCTAGCGGCACGGTACTTTTATATGCGGGCGAGGATAACAATTGGAGAGAAATTGCGCCTGAGACCGTTGCAGAAAAACTTCTAAAAATTGTCTGCGCCAACTAAGGCTGTTAGGGGGCAGGTCAATTTCCTATTGACTGTGGCTTGTTTTTTTTGAATAAGCCTTGTGTTTGCTCATCAATAAGTTCATATGCGCCCAAATAATCATTGGAGTCTGGGTTTTCTGAGCAGTATTTGTCCATCCATGCATAAACTTGCTGAAACGAAATACCTTCTTTAAAGTTCCAAAATGGAATCTGTCTTCCACCGCTTAAACCATCTAGCAAACCTATGAGGTGGCTTTCAACTTCTTTTGATCCCTTACCTTTTCTTCCCTCAGTCCATCTAACGCAATTGACATCAGAAACAATCATGACTGGCTCAGCTTGACTCATTTCAGAAAAACCGATTGTAAAAATCAAAAGAAATAAAGATAAGTTTTTTTTCATTTTTTGTTCCTGTCCTGCATCAGTTCACCAACGCCATACATTGCGGAGGAAAGTGGATTTGTTCGGCAGTAGTTATCCATCCAAAGGAAAATCTGTTCATTGGTTAGATTAAAACTAAATTCGGAAGTTTGTTGGCCTACAGTTGTAGGTGAGGCAATAGAAAAGCCCATATTTACGCCGCTCAAAAATCCAATCAGCCACGCCCTGTTTTCAAGTTCACGCGCCTGGGTTTCTGGTTTCACCCACACAGCACAGTCTGGGTCTCCACGAACCCACTCAGCAGAGGCGGATTGACACAACAAACAAAGAAACAGGGAAATAAGTTTTGTTTTCATTGGTAATTCAGAGAAATAACGACTTGAATTCTTTGCAAGCGATTGAGTTGGATCATGTCGTTAAATTCATGTCAAGAGCACTTGGTTTGGGGCAAAAGTTCCATCACGACTTGAGTGTATTTGATATTGAGTAAGTACAATCTTAGATAGAAATATCACACCTGTATCGGCGTATTCTTCCCCACTACAAATCCCCAGTCGAACTTGAACACAGTGCGTCCGCGGTCAAGGCTTAAGGCACCTGGCATGGCAAACATCACAGAACCCCACGACATGCGTGAAGCAATTTCACACCTCAAGCGCGAGCGTATCGTGGCGGCCGCGGTCGACCTTTTCTACCGCCAAGGCTATGGCAAAACCACCTTGGAGCAGGTTGCTAACGAGCTGCAAGTTACCAAGCCCTTTATCTACGCGCACTTTGCATCCAAAAATGAGTTGTTGGTGGAGATATGTTCACGTGCAATTCATCTGGCCCATGAGTCCTTGAACCGTGCCATGGCCAAAGATGCCTCTGCCACCGAGCGATTGCAAACTGTGGTCCGCGATTTTTTGACTGCCGTATTGACGCATCAGCCTCACGCCATGATTTACAGCCGCGAAGAAAAAGAGTTAGAGCAAAAAGATCGTGATGCCATCAACCAACTGCGCCGTGGATTTGATAAGCGTTTGGTGGAGTTGATTAAGCTGGGTGTGAAATCGGGTGAGTTCCATGCGGACGATGTGCAACTCACCGCTTTGGCCATAGGCGGTATTGTGGGTTGGGCGCCTGTGTGGTTCCGTGCCAATGGGCGATTGAGCCTTGAGCAAGTGACTGCCTATTTGGCCGGCTTAGCTTTGGCAATGGTGCGGGTAAAAAGTAATACAAATTCCCATGGCAACTGATTCAGAACATTTTCATTAAGCATGGCCTTTGCAACGACGCTTTGATATGGGAAGGCCATAAGGCTGAATGGACCCGCGCGGTGGCGATATTTGATGAACTAAGATAGGCGCTCAGATATCGGAGTAATAAATGGAATTTCACGAGCCAGATTGGTGTCAGGTGCTGGGTCGCTTGGAAAAACGGCTTTTGCACACCTTGGCGTGGGGCCTGTTTGTGGCTTGGTGCGCTTATCTGTGGCGCGAAGGCTGGATTGATCAATGGTCGCTCTTTCCCTTGCCCGAAGTTTGGCAAGATGAAAACACTTGGGCTGTAGGTTTGCAAACTCTAGGAATGGCTGTCAGCTACCTTTTAAGCTATTTGGCTGTTTTGTTGCTTTTTTTAGGCTTGCCGCGCGCTAAGGACCGGACCGATTGGTTGCTGTTCCAAACCGCCGCACGTGAGGACATTTTGGCCAGGCGGAAAGCGGCGTTGCAAGCCCAAAGAGAGTTAGAAGTCTTGGAAGAGGTGACGCTCACTGAAGTCTCTTCGGCCCCAAACGTGGGTAAAACTTAACGCTCTTCAAGTTGCCCGTCGGCATGCAGGGCAAAACGCCCTTTTTCGCGGGCATGAACAGGGTCAGGGCCCTGCCAAGGCCAGCCGCCAAATTCTGTGCGGCGGTAGTCCTCAAACGCTTGCTCTATTTCAGCCCTTGTGTTCATCACAAAAGGACCGTACTGCGCCACTGGTTCGGCAATCGGGCGGCCTTGCAGCATCAGCAACTCGCTGGGACTGTCGCCATTGACGATTTCAATGTCTTCTTGGGCACGAACCTCCACCACTGATTTCACAGCAACCTGCAGCCCCGCCATGCGCAATCCCTTACCTTTAAACACATACCACTGGCGACGCGTCCCTGACTGCGCCGGTGGCGGTGTCCAGCGCGCACCGGCAGCCATGCGTACCGTGAAGATCGCCACATCCGCATTGGGTTGGCTGGCCCACGAATCGGGCGGTGGCGGCAAACCCTTGGCCTCTTGCAAGTCGCCAGCGACCACGCGGATGTCGGTGAGCAAGCCTTGGGCATCCACATGGTGAACGTCTTGAATGTGTTCGCTCCACAGCATGGTGAAGTGCGGCTTGACCATTTTGTGGCTGGCAGGCAGGTTGAGCCAAATTTGAAACAACTCGGCGGTGTTGGCTTGGTCGGTATGGCGCAAGGGAAACATTTCGCAATGCACGATGCCTTGGCCAGCTGTGAGCCACTGCACGTCCCCTGGGCCAAAACGGGCGGTGGCACCCAGCGAATCGGAGTGATCGATATGCCCTTGGCGAACGATGGTGACTG
>CAMATW010000059.1 GCA_945861305.1 Bordetella parapertussis
CTTGCTGGGCCTCACCCCTGCCCATTACCGCTTCATCGCGGACCGCCATTTTGGCGTGGGCGCAGACCAAATTCTTTCTGTTCGGCAATCCTCTTCTGCAGATGCAGATTTCGCCTATGTCATCCACAACAGCGATGGCGGTGAGGTAGAGCAATGCGGCAATGGTGCAAGGTGTTTTGTCCGTTTTGTGCGCGAACAAGGCTTGACCGACAAATCCACTTTCAAAGTACAAGTGCATGGCGGCGTCATCACCTTGAGTCAATTGCCTGATGGCTCTGTACAAGTGGACATGGGGCCTCCAGTCTTTGATTCAGCACTTGTGCCCTTTGATGCTGCAAAGGCGGTTTCGTTTCCGGACTCCTCCGGCATGCTTTGGCGTCTTGCACTCACTGCCCAAGAAAACGTGGACGTTGCAGTGCTTTCTATGGGTAACCCGCATGCGGTTGTTCTTGTAGACGATGTGGACAAAGCGCATGTTTCTCACTTGGGGCCTTTGATTGAAAAACACGCAGCATTTCCCAAGCGTGTAAACGCAGGTTTTTTGCAAGTTCTCTCGCGCACTGAGGTGAAACTGCGTGTGTATGAGCGTGGAGCAGGTGAGACCTTGGCCTGTGGCACCGGCGCATGTGCTGCGGTGGTGGCCGGTATTCAACAAGGTTGGTTAGACGCCAAAGTAGAAGTTCACACCCGAGGTGGTGTGCTGACCATTGAGTGGCAAGGTGAGGGCTCATCGGTGATGATGAGTGGGCCAGCCACAACTGTATTTACTGGCGAGATGGAGATTCCCGAATGAGCAACTCAATTACCCCTATCACAGAGGACGATATCGCCAATTTTTTGGTGAACACGCCCGACTTTTTTGAGCGCCACGCACAGCTGCTGTCCAGTGTGCGGTTTGTCAGTCCGCATGGCCAGCGAGCTGTGAGTTTGCAAGAACGCCAAGCTGATATGTTGCGTGAAAAAATTCGCGCCTTAGAGCAACGCATGATGGAAATGATTCGCAACGGCAGCGACAACGCAGTCTTGGCTGATCGCTTGCACCGCTGGTCACAAAGTTTATTGATGACACAGCACTCCGCTGAACTGCCAGGCATCATCGTGGATGAAATTCAACACCACTTCATGGTGCCTCAGGTCGCTATTCGTGTTTGGCGGGTAGGCGAAGCATTTCAAATTGAACCATTCGCCCAAGGCGTCAGCGATGAAGTCAAAGCGTTTGTGCAAGGCTTGCGGGCGCCGTATTGCGGTGCCAATGCCGAATTTGAAGCTGTTGAATGGTTGGCTCACCCGCATGAAGCGCAGTCAGTGGCATTGTTGCCGCTGCGAAGCAATCAGTCGCCTTGGGTGACCGCTGAGAATGCAGAGCTTGCCGAGCAATCCAGCGATACAAGCTTAGGTTTGTTGGTATTAGCTTCTCCAGACCCCCAAAGATTTCATTCTTCCATGGGTACTGACTTGCTCAGCCGTATTGCTGAGTTGGCCAGTGCAGCCCTTAGCCGCTTACGTTGAGCCAATTGCACATTCGAATGAACGACACACAAGATTTGGTGGCGTGTTATTTGTCGCATGTGCGATTTGAAAAACGCCTGTCAGACAGAACAGTGGCTTTGTACAGCGAAGATTTGAAGAAATTGTCAGAGTGGGCAGGGCAGGCAGGCCTGGCCAATTTAACGCTTATTGACACACCACATCTTCGGCGTTGGATGGCGCAAATGCATGCCACCGGCAGAAGCCCGCGCGGTATTGCGCTCATTCTTTCGGGCTGGCGAGGTTTTTTCAATTGGATGGGTAAAGAAGGCTTGATCCAAGCGAACCCTTTGTCTGGTTTGCGTGCGCCCAAAGCAGCCAAACCGCTGCCTAAAGCCTTGAACGTGGACGATGCAGTACAGCTTGCGCAACACCGTCCCATCGATACCGATCCCTGGTTGCAAGCTCGAGATACAGCGATGGTTGAACTGCTTTACAGCAGTGGGTTGCGCGTGGGCGAATTGATCGGCTTGGACGTTCAAGCCAGCCCGCGTGCCAAGGGATGGATAGATCTGTCCGCAGGCGAGGCGCATGTTTTAGGTAAAGGTTCTAAGCGACGAAGCGTACCTGTCGGACAGCAAGCTTTGGTTGCTTTGCAAGCTTGGTTGACTGTTCGTGCCAGTGGCTTGTCAACAAATGCGGTTGATCAAGCTGCTATGTTTGTGGGGCAAAGAGGGACCCGATTGAGCGCTCAATCTGTATGGCAGCGTTTGCGCTTAAGAGGTCTTCAAGCCGGTATTGCGACACCGGTTCACCCGCACATGTTGCGACACTCTTTTGCCAGTCATGTTTTGCAGTCCAGTGGTGATTTGCGAGGCGTGCAAGAGTTGCTAGGGCATGCCAATATCAGCACCACGCAGGTCTACACGCGTTTGGATTACCAGCATTTAGCAAAGACCTATGACGCTGCCCACCCGCGTGCACGCAAGAAAACCACATGAAAACATTGAAACTCAAAGCGGGCAAGGAACGCTCAGCATTGCGCGGACATCCATGGATTTTCGATTCAGCTATTTCCAAAGGCGGCGCTGATGCAGGTGAGACCGTGCGTGTGGAGTCTGAGACAGGGCAATTTCTAGGCTGGGCCGCTTTCAGTCCCACATCCAAAATTCGCGCACGCATATGGTCATTCCTAGAAACCGAGCACATTGACGCCGCATTTTTTGAGCGACAGGTGTCCAAAGCGGTGGCCATGCGTTCGCGTTTGCAAGTACCTTCCAATGGGGTGCGTCTCATCCATGGTGAAGCCGATGGGCTACCGGGTTTGATTGTGGACAGCTACGACGGCACTTTGGTCGCGCAATTCTTGTCTGCAGGGACTGAACGATTCAAAGCAGACATCGTCAAAGCTTTGGTTCTGCACACTGGCGCGCAGCGAGTCTTTGAGCGATCCGACTCTGGCGTGCGAGGCTTGGAAGGCTTAGAGGCCAAAACTGGATGGCTGTTCAGATCGCCTGGTGCCAGTGAAGCCACTGCAATCGTGATTCAAGAACACCACTGGAGCCTAGAACTCGACATCTTGGAAGGACACAAAACGGGTTTCTATTTGGACCAGCGCGACAGTCGATTGAAGTTTGCCGAATACGCTCAGCGCCTAGGCTTGCAGCAGGTTTTGAACTGTTATGGCTATACGGGCGGGTTCAGTGTGGCGGCTTTGAGCGGCATGCGCTCTGCGGGCTTACTTGGCAGTGGCGCCACGGTGACCACGGTGGACTCCTCTGCACCAGCCATTGCCAAAGCACAGGCCAATGTCAAGCGCAATGGGTTTGATGAACGCAATGCTGCATTCTTAGACGCTGACGTCAACGCCACCTTGCGAAGTATGCACAAAGAGGGGCGTCGCTTTGATGGCATTGTGCTGGACCCGCCCAAGTTTGCGCCCAGTGCAGCCCATGCCGAGCGTGCTGCTCGCGCCTACAAAGACATCAACCGATGGGCCTTCAAGTTACTTTCACCCGGGGGGGTATTGTTTACCTACAGTTGTTCAGGCGGTATTGCGCCAGAGTTGTTTCACAAAATCGTCGCTTCCGCTGGAACTGATGCTGGTGTCGATGCTTATTTTCTTGACCGAGTACAAGCCGCACCCGACCACCCCATGACCGTGTGCTTTCCTGAGGGCGAATACCTGAAGGGTTTGGTTTTGATGCAGAAGTAAGCAATTCTTCTTGAATGCTGGCTAAACTGCCCCACTTGTTCTTTTTTCTTGTTTTCAAGGTTGAATTGATATGCTCATACCCGCCACGGTTCTGACTGGTTTTTTAGGCGCTGGCAAGACCACGCTGCTAAAGCGCATCCTTTCTGAGTCTCATGGTCTCAAAATTGCCGTGATTGAAAATGAATTTGGTGAAGAAAACATAGACAACGAAATATTGGTTGCTGACACCAAAGAGCACATTGTTCAAATGAGCAATGGCTGTGTATGTTGCACGATCCGCGAAGATTTACGCACTACCTTGCAAGATTTGGCTGAAAAAAGACGCAAAGGTGAACTTGACTTTGAGCGCGTCGTTATAGAAACCACAGGCTTGGCAGACCCTGGGCCGGTAGCGCAAACATTTTTCATGGATGATGAAATAGCTGAAAGCTATTTGCTGGACGCAGTGCTTACCTTGGTCGACGCCAAGCATGCAGCACAAACCTTGAATGACCGGCAAGAAGCGCGCAGGCAAGTTGGCTTTGCAGACCAAATCTTTATCAGCAAAAGTGAGCTTGTTTCTGCCCAAGAGTTAGAGGCTTTGCAGCACCGCTTAACGCATATGAACCCGAGATCCCCTCAACATATCGTTCATTTTGGCGAAGTAGCGATCGATAAAGTATTTGATTTGCGAGGTTTTAACCTCAACACCACTTTGGAAATTGACCCTGATTTCTTAAGTGACGGTCACCACCACAAGCACGATGAGCATTGCGACCACCCCTCGCACCAACATGACCATGCACACCAAGGGCATGACCACGATCACGGCCACCATCACCACCATGATGACGATGTCAAAAGTTTTGTCTTCAAAGCTGACCGTGCTTTGGACCCGGCCAAGCTTGAAGATTTCTTGGGCGCTATCGTCAATATCTATGGTCCACGCATGTTGCGCTACAAAGGCGTCCTACACATGAAAGGCACGGAGCGCAAGGTG
>CAMATW010000060.1 GCA_945861305.1 Bordetella parapertussis
GGCTCCCACAGCTTGTCTTCCACGGTTTCTTCAAAATAAAGTACCTGCAAACCAGCCAAGCTGCGGTTGGAGAGCTTGTGCTTTTCTTCCGAGTAGCCCAGCTTTTTCAAGGCATTGGTGAGCCATACGCTGTCGTCCACATGCGCACCCGCCTCGGTGTGCTTCTGAATAGCCTTACGAATGGTCAGTCGCACAAAAGGCTTGGATAAATCCACAGGTTTGCCGTCATAGGTCAGCAGCAAGTTGCCGACAGCTTTCTCGGCCGCATCGCGAATCAGGCTTTCGGTGAACTGCATCAGGTCTTGGTAGTTCCAATACGCCGCATAAAACTCCATCATGGTGAATTCGGGGTTGTGGCGCACCGAAATCCCTTCATTGCGGAAATTTCGGTTGATCTCAAACACCCGCTCAAAACCGCCCACCAGCAAGCGCTTTAGGTAAAGCTCTGGCGCAATGCGCAAAAACATTTCTTGGTCCAGCGCATTGTGGTGTGTGGCGAAAGGGCGAGCGTTTGCCCCACCGGGGATGGGATGCAGCATGGGCGTTTCGACTTCCAAAAAGCCGTGTTGCACCATGAACTCGCGAATGCTGCTAACCGCTTTGCTGCGGGCCAGGAAGCGCTGACGTGAGGTGTCGTCGGTGATCAGGTCGATGTAGCGCTGACGGTATTTGATTTCTTGGTCGTGGATGCCATGAAATTTATCGGGCAGGGGGCGCAGACTTTTGGTCAACATGCGAATGCTGCTGACATGCACCGACAGTTCGCCGGTTTTGGTTTTGAAAACATGGCCTTCAGCGCCAACGATGTCGCCTAAATCCCAGTGTTTGAAGTCTTCGTAAACATCGGGGCCAATCTCCTCGCCCTTCACATACACCTGCATACGTCCTGTGCTGTCTTGCAGCGTTGCGAAACTGGCTTTGCCCATGATGCGCTTCAAGACCATGCGACCAGCAATGCGAACCGTGTGCTTTTCTTCGAGCAATGTCTCGGCAGTTTTGCCACCATGTGCGGTGTGCAAAGCATTTGCGTGATGCGCAGGTTTGAAATCGTTGGGGAAAGCCACCGGACCGCCTTGGGCTTGGCGAGCGCGCATGGCGCTCAATTTCTCACGGCGTTCAGCGATGAGTTGGTTTTCGTCTTGGTGTTCGGGGGAGGGTGTGTTTTCGGACATCCAAGGATTCTAAGAGTTCGCAGACAATACAAGCTGTCTAAGCAGAACACACTGAAACACCATGAGCGACACGCCCACCCGCCCCGAACTCCCCGACCGTTTGTCTATCAATGCCCGCAGCCCGCATTACCTAGAAGCGGTGTTTCACCACGACATCGGTATTCGCTTCAATGACAAAGAGCGCCACGATGTGGAGGAATACTGCATCAGCGAGGGTTGGATCAAGGTGCCGGCTGGCAAAACCTTGGACCGCAAGGGCAAGCCCTTGCTAATTACCCTAAAGGGCAGGGTAGAGGTGTATTACCGCTGAAGTCAGGCGACCGAGTCCGCTGGTTGCTTGGTCAGCATGGCCAAGGCATTGGCGATGGTTTTGCGTAAATCGCGACGGTCGCAAATCATGTCGAGCGCACCTTTTTCCATTAGAAATTCTGAGCGCTGAAAACCTTCGGGCAGGGTCACGCGCACCGTGCTCTCGATCACACGCGGACCGGCAAAACCAATCAAGGCCTTGGGTTCGGCAATCACGATGTCGCCCATGAAGGCAAAGCCAGCGGATACGCCGCCCATGGTGGGGTCGGTGAGTACGCTGATGTAAGGCAGGCCTTTTTGTGCCAAACGTGTGAGGGACGCATTGGTTTTGGCCATTTGCATGAGCGACAGCAAGCCCTCTTGCATGCGTGCGCCGCCCGTAGCGGTGAAGCAGACAAAGGGGACTTTTTGTTCGATGGCGGTGTGGACACCGCGCACAAAGCGCTCGCCGACCACCGAACCCATGGAGCCGCCCATGAAGTCGAACTCGAAACAAGCCGCCACCAGATTGATGCTGTGAACTGCGCCACCCATGACCACCAAGGCATCGGTTTCGCCCGTATTTTCCAGCGCCTCTTTCAAGCGGTCTGGGTATTTGCGGCTGTCCTTGAACTTCAAGGGGTCCATAGGCAACACCTCTTGCCCAATTTCATAGCGACCTTCGGGGTCGAGAAAAGCGTTGAGGCGCGATCTGGCTGAAATACGGTGGTGGTGGCTGCACTTGGGACAGACGTTTTGGTTTTCTTCCAAATCGTTTTTGTACAGCACGGTTTCGCAACTGGGACATTTGACCCACAAACCTTCAGGCACGGTTCGCCGGTCAGCGGGGTCGGTTTGCTGGATTTTGGAAGGCAGCAGTTTTTCTAGCCAGCTCATCGGTGTTCCTTAATCAAAGTCCACAGGCATTATGCGTCCATGGCCTGGCGAATCTCAGCCATGAAGCTGCGTGCTTGCTCGGGTGCTTGGCCAGGGGCAGCGGCCTCGACCAATTGGATCAGCTTGCTGCCAATCACCACCGCGTCAGCCACTTTGCCAATGGTGCGGGCGGTGGCGGCGTCGCGAATGCCAAAGCCAACGCCCACGGGAATATGCACATGCTGTCGGATGCGCGGCAACATGGCTTCGACCTCGTCGGTGTTCAAGGCACCTGAACCGGTCACGCCTTTGAGCGAAACGTAATACACATAACCGCTGGCCACGGCCGCCACTTGTTGCATGCGTTTGTCGGTGCTGGTCGGGGCCAGCAAGAAAATCAAATCCATGTGGTGGGCACGCAAGCTGGCCGCAAAGTCCACGCATTCCTCGGGCGGGTAGTCGACGATGAGCACACCGTCCACGCCAGCCGCTGAAGCGTCTTTGACAAAGCTGTTGACCCCGTGCTTGAGGTTGTAGTTCTCCACCGGGTTTGCGTAGCCCATCAACACAATGGGGGTGGCGCTGTCGGTGGCGCGGAACTCACGCACCATGGTCAGCACCTCGCCCATGCCCACGCCGTGGCGCAGCGCGGCTTCGCCGGCTTTTTGAATCACGGGGCCGTCTGCCATGGGGTCGCTGAAAGGCACGCCCAGCTCGATGATGTCGGCACCGCCCTGCACCAGAGCATGCATCAGCCCCAAGGTGTGCGAAGGTTCGGGGAAGCCTGCCATCAAATAAGGAATCAAAGCTTTTCGACCAGTGCCTTTGAGCGCAGCCATCACAGGATTGATGCGGCTCATGCTTTGCTCCCATTCAATGCCGCCAGTGAAATGGCGTGTTCGCCTTTGACGGTTTGGCCTTGGCAGCTGGGGCGACAAAAGAAATCGGCGTTGGACAAATCGGCCACGGTGCCAATGTCTTTGTCACCGCGCCCCGACAGGTTCACCAAGATGGATTGCTGGGGCGTCATGGTTTTGGCCAGCTTCATGGCGTGGGCCACGGCGTGGCTGGACTCCAGCGCGGGGATGATGCCTTCGGTGCGACACAGGTAGTGGAAGGCGTCCAGCGCTTCTTGGTCGGTGATGCCCACGTATTCGGCGCGGCCAATGTCTTTCAAAAACGCATGTTCGGGGCCGACACCGGGGTAATCCAAACCAGCGCTGACCGAATGGGTTTCGGTGATTTGACCATTGGCGTCTTGCAACACATAGGTGCGGTTGCCATGCAACACGCCTGGCACGCCGCGTTGCAGCGAGGCCGAGTGACGGCCCGTCTCCATGCCTTCACCAGCGGCTTCAATGCCGATCAAGCGGGTTTTTTCAAACGGGATATAGGGGTGAAAAATGCCCATGGCGTTGGAGCCACCGCCCACACAAGCCAGCACCGCGTCGGGCTGCAAGCCATGGTGCATATTGGGCATTTGGGCAATGCATTCTTCGCCAATCACGCTTTGGAAGTCGCGCACCATCATCGGGTAGGGGTGCGGTCCCGCCACCGTGCCAATGATGTAGAAGGTGTTGTCTACGTTTGCTACCCAGTCGCGCAAGGCCTCGTTCAAAGCGTCCTTCAAGGTCTTGCTGCCGGAGTTCACCGGCACCACGGTGGCACCCAGCAACTTCATGCGATAAACATTCGGGCTTTGGCGTTTCACATCCTCGCTGCCCATGTAGACCACGCATTCCAAGCCATAACGGGCACAGATGGTGGCGGTGGCGACACCGTGCTGACCCGCACCCGTTTCGGCAATGATGCGCGGCTTGCCCATGCGCTTGGCGAGCATGGCTTGGCCAATGGTGTTGTTGATCTTGTGTGCGCCGGTGTGGTTCAAGTCTTCGCGCTTCAAGTAAATCTGAGCGCCACCCATCTCGCGGCTGATGCGGGCAGCGTGGTAAATGGGCGAGGGGCGACCCACAAAATGCGCCAACTCGGATTTGAATTCGGCAATGAAAGCCGGGTCGTGTTGGTACTGGGCGTAGGCTTCTTTCAACTCTTCGAT
>CAMATW010000061.1 GCA_945861305.1 Bordetella parapertussis
GAGTGAATCGCGGCTACCACCGGTTTGCTGGCGTTTTCAATCGCACTGATGAGGGTGAGCAAATGCGGTTCTTGAATGGCTTTGGGTGAACCAAACTCTTTGATGTCAGAGCCGCCAGAGAAGGCCTTGCCTGCACCCGTGACGACCACAGCTTTCACCGCGTCGTCGGCCATGGCTTTTTCTAGCCCTTGCAGGAACGCTTGGCGGGTGGCCAAACCCAGTCCGTTGACAGGTGGGTTGTTCAAGGTAATCACGGCAACGTCGCCGTGGACTGAGTAGTCAGCGCTCATAGAAATTCCTTGTCAGAAGCGTGTGGAGAGATAAAAAAGAACGACCGTACTATTTTATACCTCTAACCATTCCTTGCGTATAGCGGCGTTTGCCCGCAAGGCGTCTGGGGTACCGTCAAAGACCATGCTGCCGTGTCCCATCACCAAAGCGCGGTCGGAGATTTGCATGGCGATAGTGAGTTTTTGTTCAATCAGCAACACAGACACACTACGGTTGCGCAACTCCCGCAAAAACTGCCCCACGAGTTCAACAATTTTGGGAGCCAAACCTTCGGTGGGCTCGTCGATGATGATCAGTTCGGGGTCGCCCATGAGGCTGCGGCACAGGGTCAGCATTTGCTGCTCACCGCCCGAGAGCACACCGGCCTCGGTGTGCTGGCGCTCGCGCAAACGCGGAAACAAGTTGTACATGTCTTCAAAATCCCAGCGGCCTTGGGGTTTATCGCCCTTCAAGCCGAGCAAGAGGTTTTGATGCACTGTGAGTTTGGGGAAAATGTCGCGGTTTTCGGGCACGTAACCCAGCCCCAAATGGGCGATCTCGAAGGGCTTGCGACCTACGATTTGCTGCCCCAACCACTCGACGCTACCTTGTGCATCCACCAGCCCCATGATGGCTTTGGCAGTGGTGGAACGCCCCGAGCCATTGCGCCCCAACAGGGCCACGATTTCGCCTTTGCCCACCGAAAAGCTCACGCCATGCAAGACATGGCTTTTGCCGTAGTAGGCGTGGAGATCTTTGACTTGCAACATTCAGTGGTCCTCTTGCAAACTGCCCAAATAGGCCTCTTGCACCAAGGCGTTGGCGCGGACTTTGTCGGGGGTGTCAAAAGCGATGATCTCGCCATACACCAGCACCGCAATTTTGTCAGCCAAGCCAAACACCACGCCCATGTCGTGTTCCACCGCGAGCAAGGTTTTGCCTTGAGTAACTTCTTTGATCAGTCCAATAAAGCGCTCGGTTTCGCTGTTGTTCATGCCCGCCGTTGGCTCATCAAGCAACACCACCTCAGCGCCACCGGCCATGGTGATGCCAATTTCCAAAGCGCGTTGCTCTGCATAGGTGAGGTTCATGGCGAGCGTGTCGCGTTTGGCGCTCAAGCGAATGCGCTGCATCCAGTTCTCGGCCAACTGGTTGGCGTCTTTCAAATTACCCAAGAACGACCAAAAGCTGTAGCGATGACCCAAGCTCCACAGCACCGCGCAACGCAGGTTTTCAAAGACGCTGAGTTTGGGAAAAATATTGGTGATTTGGAAACTGCGCGATAAGCCGAGTCGGTTGATCTCGAAGGGCTTAAGGCCATCAATGCGCTGCCCTTTCAGGCTGATGCTGCCCGCGCTTGGCGCAAATCGTCCGCTGATAAGGTTGAACAAGGTGGACTTGCCCGCGCCGTTAGGTCCAATGATGGCCACACGTTCACCAGCCGTCACTTGTAAATCGACGCCACGGATGATTTCGGTCTTGCCAAATTGCTTGGTCAAGCCTTGAAGCTCTAGCGAGAACGCGCTCATGTGGCCTCCTTGGCTTGTTGAGCGGCAGCCATGTCTGTTTGAATCTCTCCCCAAATCAGGGCAAAGCGGCGACGCACTGTTTCAAACACCAGCAAACCTATGGCGAGCAAGGCCACTGAGACGCCCCAAGTGGAACCGCTGTCGGTATGGAGAACCCAACCTGCAAAGGCCAGTTCAGGGCCGTTGGCAGCGTTGAGTTGCAGGTGGTAAATCATCTCAACCAAAGCCCCTGCACCGGCCAATATCAAACCCATGGCCACAGCCAAGCCTGCATAAGAGGGCAGCAAACGCTTTAATGCGCCGGTTTTGGCAATCCTGAGGTTCATCATGATCAAGCCTGCCAAACCACCAGGGGCATAGACCACCATGAACAAAAACATCAAACCAAGGTAGAGCAACCAAGCTTTGGTGATTTCAGACAGCAGCACAAAGGCCAGCACCATCAAAATGCCGCCCAAAATAGGGCCAAAGAAAACCGTTGCGCCACCTAAGAAGGTGAACAACAAATAAGACCCCGAGCGAGCAGGACCTACCACTTCGGCGGTGACGATCTCGAAATTGATTGCACCCAAGCCACCCGCAATGCCTGCAAAAAAACCGGCGATGATGAAGGCGCGGTAACGCACTTGCTGGGTGTTGTAGCCCACAAATTCCACTCGCTCAGGGTTGTCACGCACCGCATTCAAAATACGTCCCAAGGGGGTTTGGGTCAAGGCGTACAAAAGCGCCACCGACACAAAGGTGTAAAAAGCAATCAGGTAATAGACCTGCCGTTGCGGGCCAAAGGTGATGCCCATGAAAGCCTCACCCACTACGCGGTTGGCAGACACCCCCGCCTCGCCACCGAAAAATTCGGAGAACATCAGCGACATGGCAAACACCAACTCGGCCATGCCCAGCGTGATCATGGAGAACGTGGTGCCTGACTTTTTGGTTGTCACATAGCCCAACAAAATAGCGAATCCCATGCCTGCCAAGCCACCCACCAAAGGCAGAACCACCACCGGCAGGTGCAAAGTGCCTTGCCCAATGGCATTGAGCGCATGGATAGCGAAATAGCTTCCCATGCCACTGTAGACCGCATGGCCAAAACTTAACATGCCGCCCTGCCCTAGCAACAGGTTGTAGGACAGGCAAGCGATGATGGCAATGCCCATTTGCGACAACATGGTTTGTGACAAATTGCTGGTGAACAACCAAGGCGCGACCAACAGCACCAAAGCAAAGCCCAACCAAACACCATAGCGAGACAAAAGGTTTGACATGCTCATGTGTCCCGTTTGCCAAGTAAGCCGCGTGGGCGGAAAATCAAAATCAACACCAGCATGAGGTAAGGCAGGATGGGCGCGACTTGTGAGACGGTCAGTTTGATGATGCTGTTGTTCTTCCAATCTGACGACAGTGTCACGCCCAGGTCTTTGAGCAATAGCAGCAGCGAATAATCAATCGCCACCGCAAAGGTTTGCACGATGCCAATGACCAAGGACGCCAGAAAAGCACCGCTGAGCGAGCCCATGCCACCCACTACCACCACCACAAAAATGACGGAACCCACGGTGGCTGCCATGGCCGGTTCGGTGATAAAAGTGAAACCTCCAATCACACCAGCCAAGCCTGCCAAGCCGGTGCCCATTGCAAAAACCAGCATGAACACCCGGGGCACGTTGTGGCCCAAGGTTTCAACGGTTTCGGGATGCGTCAAGGCCGCTTGAATGATGAGGCCCGCACGGGTGCGGGTCAGCACCCACCACAGGCTGATGACCATGGCGATGGCTGTGACCATGATGAAAGCGCGGGTAGCAGGGAAAGGGGTGCAAACAATGCGCACCGCGGTGTCTGCGCTTTGGCAGATCTCGCCGCCAACGCCAGCGACCAGCGACAAGCCCAGTTGCCCATGGTTGATCAGGGTGAACACCGGCCCCTGCAAAAACGCAGGCGGGGTGAACTCTACCGCCACCCGTCCCCACAGCAGTTGCACCAACTCCAACACGATGTAAGACAAGCCAAACGTCACCAGCAGTTCTGA